>NZ_VMMD01000017.1:0-96848 GCF_013277015.1 Streptococcus sp. 1032
ACCATCTGGTCAAGATGGCATTCTTGGAATTAAAAAAATACAGAGAAACCAGCAAAGACGAGGTTCGCAAGCCGTGGTTGGAGTTTTTCGGGAACAAACCCTTTACCCAAGAACCCGAGCGAGCCATCAGCCAAGCAGACCAACTGCTGGACTATAAAAGCTGGTCCGAGGAGGACAGGAAAATGTTTAGTCAACTACGTATGCGCGAAGAACAAGCCTTGTTAGCGCAGGACTATGCCTTGGAACAAGCTGAAGAAAAGGGTTTGGAGCGGGGACTAGAGCGTGGGCGAGCTGAAGGCGGTTTCGCAATGTTAGCAAATCTCGTTCACCAGCATCTTTTAACACCTGAGATTGCCAGCCAGCAGTTAGGCATGACTGTGGCTGAGTTTGAGGCACTGTTGAAAGAACATAAGTGAGAAATCTGTAAGCGTTATGCAATCTTAAAACAACCTAAAAAAGATAGCTAAATTTCTTGATGGAAAGAGTTTGGCTATCTTTTTTTACTTAATGTATTGCTATTTTCAGGAAAGTTTGAACTTTTCCCTTTCTTTTCCGAATAAATAGATAGAAGCATAGAATCTAGCAAATTAGATTAAAAAATGTGCTATAATGAAAGGAGAAAGAATATGACCTTACGTCATCCGGGCATTAGCCCAACTAATGACTTGGTTGCTAAAAAGATTTTTAGTAATCCAGAAATCACTTGTCAATTTATTCGCGATATGCTGGATTTACCAGCCAAAAATGTGACCATTTTGGAGGGAAGTAACATTCATGTCTTGCCTTCCCTGCCCTACTCGGCGCAGGATTTCTATACCAGTATAGATGTGTTAGCGGAGTTGGACAATGGCACTCAAGTTATCATTGAGATTCAGGTGCATCATCAGAATTTTTTCATCAATCGCCTGTGGGCTTACCTGTGCAGTCAGGTCAATCAAAACCTTGAAAAAATTCGCCAACGAGAAGGTGATACACACCAGAGCTATAAACACATCGCACCAGTATACGCTATCGCAATTGTGGACAGCAACTACTTCTCAGATGACTTAGCTTTTCATAGCTTTAGCATGCGCGAGGACACGACAGGTGAAGTCTTAACCATCACAAATAACGGTCAAGAAAACCATCTGGTTAAGATGGCTTTCTTAGAACTTAAAAAATACAGAGAAACCAGCAAAGACGAGGTTCGCAAGCCGTGGTTGGAGTTTTTCGGCAACAAGCCCTTTACCCAACAACCAGAGCGAGCCATCAGCCAGGCAGACCAACTGCTGGACTATAAGAGCTGGTCCGAGGAGGACAGGAAGATGTTTAGTCAACTACGTATGCGTGAAGAACAAGCCTTGTTAGCACAGGACTATGCTTTGGAACAAGCTGAGGAAAAGGGCTTGGAGCGTGGTCGCGCAGAGGGGATTGAACAGGGCATCGAAAAAGGTTTAGAACAAGGACTTGAACGTGGAAAACTTTTTGCCTTCCTAGATATGGTCCGCCAAGGTCTTCTGACTTCTGAGGTAGCCAGCCAGCAATTAGGCATGACTGTGGCTGAGTTTGAGGCACTGCTGGAAGAACATAAGTGAGAAATCTGTAAGCGTTATGCAATCTTAAAACAACCTAAAAAAGATAGCTAAATTTCTTGATGGAAAGAGTTTGGCTATCTTTTTTTACTTAATGTATTGCTATTTTCAGGAAAGTTTGAACTTTTCACTCTCTTTTACGAATAAATAGATAGAAGCATCAAATCTAGCAAATTAGATTAAAAAATGTGCTATAATGAAAGGAGAAGAAATATGACTGTACGTCATCCGGGCATTAGCCCAACTAATGATTTGGTTGCTAAGAAAATTTTCAGCAATCCAGAAATCACTTGTCAATTTATCCGCGATATGCTGGACTTGCCAGCAAAAAATGTAACCATTTTGGAAGGAAGCAATATTCACGTCTTGCCTTCCATGCCGTACTCGGCCCAAGATTTCTATACCAGTATAGATGTTTTAGCTGAACTAGACAATGGCACTCAAGTTATCATCGAAATTCAGGTGCATCATCAGAATTTTTTCATCAATCGCCTGTGGGCTTACCTTTGCAGTCAGGTCAATCAAAACCTAGAAAAAATTCGTCAACGAGAAGGTGATACTCATCAGAGCTATAAACACATCGCACCAGTATATGCTATCGCAATTGTGGACAGCAATTACTTTTCAGATGATTTGGCCTTCCATAGTTTTAGCATGCGAGAGGACACGACAGGTGAAGTCTTAACCATCACAAGTAACGGTCAAGAAAACCATCTTGTTAAGATGGCGTTCTTAGAACTTAAAAAATACAGAGAAACCAGCAAAGATAGCGTTCGCAAGCCGTGGTTGGAGTTTTTCGGGAATAAACCCTTTACCCAGCAACCTGAGCGAGCCATCAGTCAAGCAGACCAACTGCTGGACTATAAGAGCTGGTCCGAGGAGGACAGGAAAATGTTTAGTCAACTACGTATGCGAGAAGAACAAGCCTTGTTAGCACAGGACTATGCTTTGGAGCAAGCTGAGGAGAAAGGGTTGGAGAGAGGGCGTGCAGAAGGCGGTTTCGCTATGTTAGCAAATCTAGTTCGCCAACATGTATTAAGCACTGAATTTGCCAGCCAACAGCTGGGTATGTCAGTATCTGAGTTTGAAGCCTTGCTGGAAGATTATCACCAATAAAAGATACTGGGTAAAAGTCTTCTCATAATAAAANNTTTTATTATGAGAAGACTTACTTTTTTTACTGAGATTGAATTTTCCCTAGCCTCAACATCATATAAACCCCAAATTCAATCCGACCTGGTTTGAAAAGATTTTCGAAGCAGATAAGGTTTTACTAAAACTAAAAAAAATGATATAATCAAACTGATTAAATGTTTTAAAAATAAAGGAGAATTTTAATGTCTTACCAAGAAAATTACCAGAAATGGGTTGATTTTGCGGAGCTTCCTGACTATCTTCGTCAAGATTTGGAAAATATGGACGAAAAAACAAAGGAAGATGCCTTCTATACAAATCTTGAATTTGGTACTGCAGGTATGCGTGGTTTGATTGGTGCTGGTACAAACCGCATCAACATCTACGTTGTTCGCCAAGCTACTGAAGGATTGGCTCGTTTGATTGAGTCAAAAGGTGGAAACGAAAAAGAACGCGGTGTCGCAATTGCCTACGATAGCCGTCACTTCTCACCTGAGTTTGCCTTTGAATCTGCAGCAGTTCTTGCTAAACACGGTATCAAATCTTATGTATTTGAAAGCCTTCGTCCAACTCCAGAACTATCATTTGCAGTTCGTCACCTCAACTGTTTCGCAGGTATTATGGTCACAGCCAGCCACAACCCTGCTCCATTTAACGGTTACAAGGTTTACGGTGAAGACGGTGGACAAATGCCTCCACACGACGCAGACGCTTTGACTACTTATATCCGCGCAATCGAAAACCCATTTGCGGTAGAAGTTGCTGATGTGGAAGCTGAAAAAGCTTCTGGCTTGATCGAAGTTATCGGTGAAGCTGTTGACGTAGAATACCTTAAAGAGGTTAAGGACGTAAACATCAACCCAGCCTTGATTGAAGAATTCGGTAAAGACATGAAGATTGTCTACACACCACTTCATGGTACTGGTGAAATGTTGGCTCGTCGTGCTCTTGCCCAAGCAGGATTTGACTCAGTTCAAGTCGTTGAAGCGCAAGCAACTGCTGATCCAGACTTCTCAACTGTAAAATCTCCAAACCCAGAAAGCCAAGCAGCCTTTGCCCTTGCTGAAGAACTTGGTCGTCAAGTTGGTGCAGATGTTCTTGTGGCAACTGACCCTGATGCTGACCGTGTTGGTGTTGAAGTTCTTCAAAAAGATGGTAGCTACCTTAACCTATCAGGTAACCAAATCGGTGCTATCATGGCTAAATACATCTTGGAAGCCCACAAAAATGCTGGAACTCTTCCTGAAAATGCAGCCCTTTGCAAATCTATCGTATCAACTGACTTGGTAACGAAGATTGCTGAAAGCTACGGCGCAACCATGTTCAACGTTTTGACAGGTTTCAAATTTATCGCTGAAAAAATCCAAGAATTCGAAGAAAAACACAACCACACTTACATGATGGGATTTGAAGAAAGCTTCGGTTACTTGATTAAACCATTCGTACGTGATAAAGACGCTATCCAAGCTGTTCTTGTCGTTGCTGAACTTGCTGCCTACTACCGTTCACGTGGTTTAACCCTTGCTGACGGTATCGAAGAAATCTATAAAGAGTATGGCTACTACGCAGAAAAAACTATCTCTGTTACCCTTTCAGGTGTTGATGGTGCTGAACAAATCAAAGCAATTATGGCTAAATTCCGCAACAATGCTCCAAAAGAATGGAACGCAACAGCTATCACTGTCGTAGAAGACTTCAAGGCACAAACTGCTACTGCTGCTGACGGTACTGTTACAAACTTGACAACTCCTCCAAGTGATGTGTTAAAATACACACTTGCTGACGGTTCATGGATTGCCGTTCGCCCTTCAGGGACAGAACCAAAAATCAAGTTCTACATTGCAGTTGTAGGGGAAACAAACGAAGAATCACAAGCTAAGATTACTAATATCGAAGCAGAAATCAATGCTTTTGTAAAATAAAGTCCTATAAAAGATGAGACCAAACAATCTCATCTTTTTTTCGTATCAAATCTAAGCAATTTTAGAAACTTTATGGCATACTAGACTTATCAATGAAAGCGAGGTAATCTCATGGAACAATTTTTAGATAATATCAAAGACCTTGAAGTCACTACAGTTGCGCGTGCGCAAGAAGCTCTTGATAAGAAAGAAACTGCAACCTTCTTCATCGGTCGTAAAACTTGCCCTTACTGCCGTAAATTTGCAGGTACATTGTCAGGTGTCGTAGCTGAAACCAAAGCTCACATTTACTTCATCAACAGTGAAGAACCAAGCCAACTCAATGAGTTGCAAGAATTCCGCTCACGCTATGGAATTCCAACTGTACCAGGCTTCGTTCACATTGCAGATGGACAAATCAATGTCCGTTGCGACTCTTCAATGTCAGCACAAGAAATCAAAGATTTCGCAGGATTGTAAAAAATCAGCTAACAAGTCTTAAAATCACAAAAACGCATAATATAAGGTGCCAGAAACCCTTGATATTATGCGTTTTATTGTTCCTAAAACAGTTGCATCAGCATTTCATTACAGAACATTTTAATTTTGGAAGTCAAATCAATTTTTAACAATGGTTTAAAATCACAGTGGGCTATTTATTCAATTATGCAGATTCAATCGCTATTATCGTTTTCCTAGATTATAAAAAAACTACGTTTTGCTAATCAAAACGCAGTCTCAGCCACTATTTTATATTACTGTCCTTCTTTTACTTCTTTGGTTGCTACATCTTCTCCAAACCATTTTTGGCTGATTTCTTGGAACTTTCCTTCTTGGTATAGTTCGATTAAGGCCTGGTTTAATGCTGTTAATAATCTTTTATCAGCTGGTCTAACTCCGACCGCAAAAGATTCACTTTCAAATCCTGCTGAAAAAACATTATAGTCATTTAATATCCCTTCAGACTGAAGATAATAATTGGCATACACTCGGTCAATTAACAGAGCATCAATCCGGTCATTTTTCAAATCAATCAAGGCCTCATTAAAACTCTGGTACTGATTAGCCTTCTGGTCTTTGACACGATTTTTCAGTAAATCTGGCTGGGCTTCGAAGTCTAAATAACCAGAGGAACCAGCTTGGGCACCCAAGATCTTATCCTTCATATCCTCTACTGAATGAATTTGCTGGCTTTTCTTCGCAACCAGAACTTGCTGATTTTCCATATATGGAATGCTAAAGGCAACCTTCTCTCGGCGTTCATCAGTGGCAGAATAGCCATTCCAGATGGCATCTATAGTTCCATTTTGCAGTTCCGTCTCCTTCATATCCCAGTCAATTGGCTGAAATTGCACCTTAAAACCTAATTTTTCAGAAACTGCTTGTGCTAAGTCAATATCAAAGCCCGTATATTGGCCATTCTTTTCTTCAAAACCCATGGGTACAAAGGTATTGTCAAAACCAATGGTTATACTGCCTTGCTCTTGATACTTATCCCAGTTATCTTGCTTTGGATCACTAGCCTTCTGAGTACAAGCTGTTAAAAAGAGAGTCAGGAGAGAAAACAATACTAAAACAATTTTCTTATTAGTCATCGACACCTCCTACTTAGGCTCAACCTTGAGAATCTGATCTGCGATATTTTCCGCGAACTGCAAATCGTGGGTTACCACAATCTGGGTCATCCCAAGTTCCCTATTTTGCAAGATTAGTTTTTCCACTTCCAAGCGTAATTCTGGATCCAGGGCAGAAGTTGGTTCATCGTAGCCAATGATTTCTGGGTCAATCATCATAGCACGCGCCAAGGCCACCCGCTGCTTTTGCCCACCAGATAATGAAAATGGATAGGCATCTGCGTGTCCTCCTAGTCCTAATTGTTCCAAGAGACCACGCGCCTTCTTCTCAGCCTCTTCCTGCTTCATCCCCATGGTCTTCACAGGCGATAAAGTCAAATTGTCCAGAACTGATAAATGAGGGAACAGTTGAAAATCTTGGAATACAAATCCCAGTAGGTTTCGCTTCTGTAATTCATCCAACTCTAAAGGTTGTCCATTATAAAAGATTTGCCCTGAATCAATGGTTTCAAGACCTGCAAGCATACGTAAGAGGGTCGTCTTACCGCCACCAGAAGGTCCAACGATAGCCAGGATTTGCTTTTCAGGAATACTTAGACTGAAATCAGACAGGATTTGTTTGTCTCCAAATTTCTTATTGATATTTCGTAATTCTAACATGGCAACCTCCTATCTATAATAACTGTACTTCTTCTCAACTTTTTTGGAAATAATTGTCACAATCCCAATTAAAATCAAGTAAATGGCACCTGCCAAGAACATAGGAACCAGACTAGCATCGCGGTTAGCAGCTGTTCGACTAGCCAAGATAAGATCTGAAATTCCTAGAGCATAGACCAGAGAAGTATCCTTTACCAAACTCATAACCTCATTAAAGACACTAGGAAGAACAATCTTGGTCACCTGAGGCAAGATAATATAGCGTACTGTGGCAAAGGGACTAAACTTCAAGACCTTGGCAGCCTCATACTGTCCTCTTGGAATAGTGTCAATTCCTCCACGGAAAATTTCTGCAAAGTAAGCTGCATAGTTGAGAACAAAGGCAATAATGGCAGCAGGAAGGCGGTCTAAACGAATCCCAATACTTGGAAGCACATAATAAATAAAAATCAGTTGCAAGAGTAAGGGGGTGCCACGCATAACCCAGATGTAAATGTTAATCAGATAATGGAGGGGCTTCCAATGGACTTGCAAGGCAAAGGCAATCAAAACGCCCAAAGGAATCGAAAATAGCAAGACCAGTGCAAAGACCTGTACAGTCGTACTCGCACCATTCAGTAAACTCGGTAATATCTCAAATAAATAAGACATACTGCACCTCCTAAAAGTAATTGTTCCTATTATAGCATGAATAAACAAAATAACCAACCATTTTTGCAAAAAAATTCTATCATATACAAATAAAAACCGTAGCTATCAAAAGAGATAAACTACAGTTCTATATGTTTAAACATTCTTACAATCTCTCAAATAGTTCTTGCATTTGCACATCATCTGGAACCAGTTTTAAGTAAGCTTGTGCATTGACTTTTGCTTCCTCAAAGTAGCCCAATTCACGCAAGAGGTAGATATAGTGTTCCAGAAACTCTGGATTGTCCTTCAAATCTCCTGACAACTCTTGGTAATGCTCATAGGCAGTATCCAAATCGTCTATTTCTTGATAGGAACGAGCAATCATCCACTTGGTCAAGAGATTTTCTGGCTCCTCACTTTGCAAGTCTAGAATATCCTCATAACGCTCCTGCTCCAGATAAATAGTTGCTAGACGGAGTAAGATTTCTTCCGTATCCTCAGCATCTTCTTTAGCAGTAAGGAGGTAGTTCTCTGCTCCACTAGCATCATGCAATTCATAAGAAAATTGTGAAGTAGCCAGCAAGAGGCGAGTTTCAAAGGGATTTTTCTCTAAGCCTTGCTTAGCGATACGCAGGGCTTCTTGAACTTGGTGTTCCTTATGTAAGGCCTGGCTATAACCATATTCATAGCCTTCAAAGTCAGGAGAAATGGTATCGATCTGCTTAAAGTAGAGGACGGCCTTTTGGTACTCTTCTTGATCAAAATAAAGACTGGCCAACTCAAAAGCTGTTAGGTCATCGTATTCTAACTCCAAGGCTTTTTCTAAAAACTCTATAGCCGCTTCAAATTTCCCCAACTGTGCATAGGCAAAGCCAATTCGTTGATAGGTGGAAATGCCTGTTTGCTCATAAATCGAGCGATTATCTAACTGAGCATAGCCTTGAATAGCCTCTTGGTAATTTTCCAACTCACTATCCAACTCTGCCAAGCCCAGTATCAAGAGAGGATCCTCTGAGTAGGTCAAGGCTTCCAATAATTTCTCACGCGCCACATCTGTCAAACCCTCCATCTGGTAAAGATCTGCCTTAAGAAGCAAAGCCGACACATACCAGTCACTGTCAGCTTGGATTTCCTCAAGATAAGCAAAGGCTTCCTCTATTTGACCATCCTCGCTAGCAATTGCAGCTAGATTAAGATGAAGCTCTGGGAAATCCTCTACAATTTTCAGGTAAATCTCCTTTGCCTGAGGATAAAAACCAATCCCTTCAAGATAAGTTGCCAACTCATACAGAAGGTCACTTGAATCATTTTCTAAAGCTTCGGCGAAATAGTGCTCTGCCTTGGCTAAATCTTGCTCTTCCAAAGCCTGTAACATCTGTTGACTATTGTTCACTTTTGACTTCCTCTCCCTCTACTTCATATAGACCACTGACTACCTTATACCATTCGAAAATGGCTGAAATGACAACCTTAGCAGAGGCATAAACCGGAATACCAAGTAAAACTCCCCAGATACCAAACATAGATCCTGAAGTTAACAAAACAAAGAGAACATTAATGGGATGGATATTTAATTGACTTCCCAAAATCAATGGAGAGACAAAACGGCCTTCAATAGTTTGTTCTACGATAAAGACAATCACTACTTTCAAAAGCATGACTGGTCCAGCAATCAAGCCCAGAACTAAGGCAGGAAGCATAGCTAGGAAACTACCAAGATAAGGAACCAGATTTAAAATACCAGCAGTAACACCAAGCGTAACCGCATAGCGTAGACCGATAATCTTGAAGAAGATCATAAACATTACCGCAACAATAATAGCCACTGTCACTTGCCCTCGAACATAGTTGGACAACTGTTGATTCACGTCTGACAAAACTTGTCCAACAGGTTCTTTCAATTTTCTTGGCATGAATTGGGTCAAATAGTTACGCAAGCCTTTCCCATCACGCAAGAGATAAAAGAGCATGAAAGGAACGATAATCAAGGCAACAATCACTTGAGATGCCCCGCTAATAAAGGCACTCACCCAGTTGACTGCCTGAGATGAAACCTTACTTGCCCAAACTGTAGCCTGACTAGAGAAGTTTGTCAAAACCTGCTCTAACTGAGGTCTGAAATCATCTGGCAGATGCTGGGCTACCAATCCATTAACAACCCTATCTATATCTTCTAAGTAAACAGGAACGTTTCTTGCAAAGGTCAAAACCTGGCGTTGCAGATTTGGAATGGCGACTGCCAAGCCCCAAATAATAAAGAGAGCAATGATGACAAAGACAATAGTGATAGCTATAACGCGATTGACTTTGTGTTTTTCCATCCAATCAACAATGGGATTCAATAAATAATATAACAAACCAGACAGAATGACTGGTAACATCACAACTGCTAAAAAGTCTAAAACAGGTGAAAATAGAAAACTAATCTTACTTAAAATAAAAAGATTCAGTCCCAATAATAAGGTTACTAAAAATACCGTAATGGCCTTGTTATCTAAAAACCACTTAAAAAACCAAGATAGGCTAAAATGTTTCTCTTTTTGCTCCATAAATACTTCCTTTCTATCGTCCTCTCATTATACCATTTTTGAAGTAAAATAACTCTTTTTTTAAGTGCTTATACTCTTCGAAAATCAAATTCAAACCACGTCAGCTTCGCCTTGCCGTACTCAAGTACAGCCTGCGGCTAGCTTCCTAGTTTGCTCTTTGATTTTCATTGAGTATTACATGGAGACAGCGACATAAAAAATCTCCTCAAAAGAGGAGATTCGATTAGTCTTGAATATGACGGTCTAAGTTCTTCTGATAATCAGCATTTGATTTGGCTTTTTCCTCAGCAAATTTCTTGCGGAAGTCATCCATTTCTTTAGACGTTACAATCTTGTCTTGTAATTTTTGGTACTTGTAGCTGTGTTCACTTGTCTTATCACCTACCCAACCATCTGCACCGCTACCTGGAACTTTCTTCGTTATTAGCATTTGGGCACCATCTGAGTATACAGGAATAACCAAGGCACTATCTGTTAACCAAGCTTGTGCTTTAGCATATTTAGAATAACGTTTTTGCAGATCTGTTTTCTCACCACTAGCATCCGTAATTAACTCTTTAAACTTATCTAAACCAACAGCTTTGATGGCCGGATTATCTGTACCTGGTGCTACACCAAGTGCTCCTAGAAGAGTTGGGCCAGATGTTGGATCAAATACATCTAAATAGGTTGATGGATCTGCATAATCAGGACTCCAACCACTATTTACATTGATATCCCAATCAGTATTGTTAGTCGATGTTGCAAATACTGTCATATTTCCCAATTCATCATCAGAAACTTGTTGAATGTCAATCACTATATTTTCAGAGCCTAAGGCTTCCTCAATGTATTGTTTATAAGATTGGGCTTGACGAATAAAATCTGTCTGAGTAGAGGAAACTGGAAGGTCTAAATGAACGGGGAACTGTACTCCATCGGCTTGAAGTGTTTTCTTGGCAACTTCAAATTTAGCTTTAGCCTTGTCTACATTATGAAGTGAATCTTGTGCATCATCAAGACTGACATCTTTCCATACATCATCTAACTTATCCAATTCTGCCTTAGCTACTTGCCCAAATGACTGCTCTCCAACTTGGACAAATGTTGGAGGGGTAAAACTTGTACGTAATTTACGAGGTGCCACTTCGTCCCCAAATACTTGAGATACTGCAGCCGTACGATCTGCAGCGAAAGCCAAGGATTGACGGAAATCTTTATTCAACAAAGCCTTTTTAGTGGATGATTTTTCCGCATCACTTGTTTTAGCAGTATGGTTATAAGCTACACGATCAATATTAGTAGACATATAGAATACGCCACCTCTTTGTTGACCATATACAATATTATCCTTGTACTTTTCTTTTAGACGTTCATAATTGGCAGAATTTTTAAAGAGAGGTGCCGCTGGATAATGTCCTTCATCAAAGCCACGTCCAAGAGAATCGGCATCCTGACCATCAAAGAAAGACAATTTAATATCATCAATAAAGACATTTTGCTTATCCCAATAGTTTTGATTTTTGGTCATCTCAATGGAAGATTTAGATGTCAATCCTTTTAGGAGATAGGCACCATTATAAAGAATGCTTGTTACATCAGTCGCCTTCCCAAAGTCATCTCCTTTAGAAGCCAAAAAGTCCTCGCTAATTGGGGCAAGAACGCCCATTGTTGTCTTGGAATTCCAGAAAGATTCTGGATGGTTCAAAGTGTAAACAACCGTATAATCATCTGTCGCTTTTACACCAACAGTAGAGAAATCTGTTGTTTTTCCATTGACATAATCGTCCAAACCTTGAACTGAGTCTTGAACCAGATAAAGAGCCTGTGATTTCTTATCAGCTGCGTGCTTCAGACCAGTTACAAAGTCCTGAGCTTTGACTTCACCATACTCTTCGCCTTCATTGGTATACCATTTGACACCCTGACGGATTTTATAGGTATAGGTCAAACCATCTTTTGAAACAGTCCAATCTTCTGCAACTGATGGAATCAGATTCCCATATTGGTCATTTTCAAGTAGACCGTCAATAACATTACCTGTAATCTGTTTAGTGCTGACATTCCCAGAAACTGTATAATCCAGAGTCGTAGGGTCTGTAGAGAAGACATAGGTATAGGTAACAGGTTTAGTAGCATCTTTACCACCTGTTGAACACGCTGCTAGCATAGCCGCCGAGAGTATAGCTACACCAGCTGCTAGAAAAACTCGTTTTTTCATAGTAAGGACTCCTTTAAACATTTTATGAGTTCATTATAGCACTTTTAAGAAGAAAAGTAAGGAAAACAATCTCTTATTATATTTTTCAAAAAACTAATCAATTATTTTTTTAAAGGGCTTACATCTAATTGGATGTCTTTAATTGGCTTGTTTTTGTGATATAATAGTCTTATCTTTATATAGAGGTAACGTTATGAAAGAAACTGTTTATTTTGGAACTTATACACGTCGTACTTCCCAAGGAATTTACAAGGCTGACTTTGATACAGAAACTGGTCAGCTTTCAAACCTAGAACTTTTTGCTACTGAGCCAAGTCCGACCTACCTTGCCTTTGACCAGCACCAACACCTATACACTGTTGGTAGTCAAGATAACAAGGGGGGCATTGCAGCCTATCAAACTGACGGGACTTTATTAAATCACGTCGTTGAAAAAGGAGCTCCCCACTGTTATGTTGCTGTTGATGAAAAGCGTGATTTGGTTTACGCAGCCAACTATCACAAGGGACAAGTCCTTGTTTATAAACGTCAGGAAGATGGTAGTCTTCTACTTAGTGATATGGATCAACACAGTGGCCAAGGTCCACATGAAAATCAAGCTTCCCCCCATGTTCACTTTACAGATTTAACACCTGACCACTATCTAGTGACCTGCGACTTGGGAACGGACCAAGTCATCACCTATGACCTTGATCAAGAAGGGAAATTATCTAAACTCTATACCTACCACAGCCAGCCAGGAGCAGGTTCACGTCACATTATTTTCCATAACCACTATAAAATCGCTTATCTGATTTGTGAACTCAATAGTACTATCGAGGTTTTAATCTACGATGGCGTTGGCGAATTTGAACGCATGCAGGTGATTTCAACTTTACCAGAAGCTTACGAAGGCTTTAATGGAACTGCTGCTATTCGTCTCTCAAAAGATGGTAAATATCTCTACGCTTCTAACCGTGGCCATGATTCTATCGCAGTATATACCATCCTTGCGGACGGTAGCTTAGAATTGCTAGAAATCGTTCCAACACATGGTCAGACTCCGCGGGATTTTGATTTGACACCTGACCAAAAATTTCTCATTGCTGTCCACCAAGACTCTGACAATGCAACTGTCTTTAAACGTAATTGTGACAATGGTCGTCTAGCAGAACTCTCCAACGACTTCCATGTTCCAGAAGCAGTCTGCATCCGTTTTGCTCCTTAAAACACCATAAAAAATGAACTTGGTATTTTCAAGTTCATTTTTTTCTTATAGTCTATTTCCGACATTTATACGGTTAATGGCACGTTGCAGTGCAATCTTCGCACGACGTTCTTGGTCAATCAAGTGTTTGTCTTGTGCTTCTTCAATTGCACGTTCTGCACGAAGTTTGGCACGTTCTGCACGACTGATATCGATATCACGAGCACGTTCTGCAGAGTCAGCGACGATTGTAATCATATCATTGGCAATTTCAATAACACCGCCGTTTACTGCAATCCAGTTCACGTGATCTTCGTCATCAATACGTTTTACCTTTACTTCATCAACTGCTAAAACCGCAATCATATTTTCATGTCGTGGCAAGATCCCCATCTCACCATCCAGAGTTCGAACCGATACATAGCTGGCATGGTGATCATAGACGAGACCATCTGGTGTCACGATCTGGACAGTTAACTGAGCCATAGATCACCTCTTAAAATCCCATTTTTTCAGCTTTTGCAATCACATCTTCGATAGAACCTACACCACGGAAGGCATCTTCTGGCAAGTGGTCGTATTTACCATCAAGGATTTCCTTAAAGCCACGTACAGTTTCAGCAACTGGAACATAAGAACCTGGCTGACCAGTAAATTGTTCTGCAACGTTGAAGTTTTGTGACAAGAAGAACTGGATACGACGGGCACGTGCAACCAAGGTCTTTTCTTCATCAGAAAGCTCATCCATACCAAGGATAGCAATGATATCTTGCAATTCATGGTAACGTTGAAGGACACGCTTTACTTCAGCAGCAACTGCATAGTGCTCTTCTCCAACGATTTCAGGTGCCAAGGCACGTGAGCTTGAAGCAAGTGGGTCAACGGCTGGGTAGATACCCAATTGTACCAACTTACGTTCCAAGTTTGTTGTAGAATCCAAGTGAGCGAAGGCTGTTGCTGGCGCTGGGTCAGTATAGTCATCCGCTGGCACATAGATAGCCTGGATAGAGGTTACAGAACCCTTCTTGGTTGATGTAATACGCTCTTGCAATTGACCCATTTCCGTAGCAAGTGTTGGTTGGTAACCAACGGCTGATGGCATACGACCCAAAAGGGCAGATACTTCAGAACCAGCCTGAGTGAAACGGAAGATATTATCGATAAAGAGAAGCACGTCTTGGCCTTCTACATCACGGAAGTATTCAGCGATTGTCAAGCCAGTAAGGGCAACACGCATACGTGCTCCTGGTGGCTCATTCATCTGACCAAATACCATGGCTGTTTTCTCGATAACGCCTGATTCTTTCATTTCCCAGTAAAGGTCGTTCCCCTCACGAGTACGTTCCCCAACACCAGTAAATACTGAAATACCACCGTGTTCTTGGGCAATGTTGTGAATCAATTCTTGGATTAAGACGGTTTTACCAACTCCGGCACCACCGAAAAGTCCAACCTTACCACCTTTTAGGTAAGGGGCAAGAAGGTCGATAACCTTGATCCCTGTTTCAAGGATTTCAGAAGAGGTAGACAACTCATCAAAAGTTGGAGCTTTTTTATGAATTGGCTGACGCTCTGCATCTTCTGTAAAAGGAGCTTCCAAGTCAATGGTATCTCCCAAAACATTGAAGACACGTCCCAAAGTTTCTTTACCTACTGGTACAGAGATTGGACGACCTGTGTCCAATACTTCCATTCCACGAGTCAACCCATCTGTTGATTCCATGGCGATAGTACGGACCATACCATCTCCCAACTCCAAGGCTACTTCAAGGACGATTTTTGTTTTTCTTTCGTCATTTTTGTAGACGACAAGTGCATTGTTAATCTCAGGAAGTTTTTCCCCTGCTGCAAACAAGACGTCTACAACGGGACCGATAACCTGAGCAATTTTACCTGAACTCATCTCCTTCTCCTATTCTATATAAGATACTGTCGGTTCCTAGCTCAACTAGGTCCTAAGTTCATTTTCATACGAGCTGGACTAAAGCCTATTCTAAGGCACTAGCTCCTGCTACGATTTCTGTAATTTCTTGTGTAATCGCCGCCTGTCTGGCACGGTTATACTGAATTGTCAAATCATTGATGACTTTCTTAGCATTATCTGTCGCTGTTTGCATGGCTGTCATACCAGCAGCATTTTCAGCTGTCTTGGCATCGATAATAGCCCCGTAAATCATACTTTCTGCAAACTGAGGCAACAACTGCTCCAAAATTTCTTCTCGGCTGGTTTCCAATTCAAAAGTCAAGCTGTAGTCTTCATCCGCTTCATTTGGATCCAAGTCAACAATCGGAAGCATTTGTTCCACACGCATTTGACTGGTTAGCGTATTGACATGGTGGTTGTAGCAAACATAGAGTTCATCAAAGAGTTCATTTTGGTACATTTCAACAGTTTTTGAAATAATCTTACGAACTTGATCAAAGCTAGGCTGATCCGCCAAGCCACGTAATTCATAAAGTGGTTGAATACCACGAGCCTTAAAGAAATCAGCTCCCATTCCACCGATACAGATCATTTCAAAACCTGTACCGTCTGGGTGGTATTCTTCTTTCAACTCCATAACGGCTTTCAGAATAGAAGAATTATACCCTCCAACCAAACCGCGATCTGAAGTAATGACGATATAGCCTGTCTTCTTCACAGGACGGCTAATCAGCATGGGATTGGTTGAGCCACCAGCTCCATTACCATGAAGAATATCTGTCAAAAGTTTGCGAACTTTCTGAGCGTAAACTTGGAAGTTGCGAGCAGCTTCTTCAGAGCGACCTAGCTTAGCAGCTGATACCATTTGCATGGCATTAGTGATTTGACTCGTATTTTTTGTTGAGGCGATTTTTGTTTTAATATCATTTAGAGATACTGCCATCTGACACCTCTATTCTTATTGGAAGCTAGATTGATTGAGAAACTCTGTAATCGCAGCATCCAAGACTGCTTCTTCTGGCAAGTCTTTTGTATCACGAATGGTTTCCAAAATATCTGGATGTTGAGCGTCAAAGAAGGCATGGAACTCTTCCTCGAAACGAACAATATCATCTACTGGAACAGTATCCAAGAAACCATGTGTCAAAGCATAGAGAATGGTTACTTGTTTCTCAACAGGTAAGGGTTTGTGAACAGGTTGTTTCAAGACCTCAACGGTACGACGTCCACGGTTCAACTTAGCCTGTGTTGCTGCGTCCAAGTCAGAACCAAACTTAGTGAAAGCTTCCAACTCACGGTATGAAGCAAGGTCGATACGAAGTGTACCAGCAACCTTCTTCATGGCTTTGATTTGTGCAGAACCACCTACACGCGATACAGATGAACCCGCATCGATGGCTGGACGAATACCCGCATTGAAGAGACCATCACCAAGGAAGATTTGTCCATCAGTGATAGAAATCACGTTGGTTGCGATATAGGCAGAGATATCTCCTGCTTGTGTCTCGATAAATGGTAGAGCTGTAATTGATCCACCACCAAGTTCATCAGAAACTTTAGCTGAGCGCTCAAGCAAACGGCTGTGAAGGTAGAAGACATCTCCTGGGAAAGCTTCACGACCTGGAGGACGACGAAGCAAGAGTGACAGTTCACGATAAGCTACCGCTTGTTTTGATAGATCATCGTATACAATCAAAACATGCTTGCCTTGGTACATAAATTCTTCCGCCATGGCAACCCCAGTATAAGGAGCTAGGAAGAGCAATGGAGATGGTTGTGAAGCAGAGGCTGTCACAACGATTGTGTAGTCCAAGGCACCGTACTGACGAAGTGTTTCTACTTGCGTACGAACTGTTGATTCTTTTTGTCCAATTGCGACATAGATACAGATCATATCTTGATCTTTTTGGTTCAAGATTGTATCAATCGCAATGGTTGTTTTCCCTGTCTGACGGTCACCGATAATCAACTCACGTTGACCACGACCAATCGGTACAAGGGCGTCAATAGCTTTCAAACCAGTTTGCAATGGTTCTGAGACTGACTTACGTTGCATGACACCAGGAGCTGGCGCTTCTACTGGACGAGTTTTATCAGTGTGGATTTCTCCCAGACCGTCAACCGGACGACCAAGCGGATCCACAACACGACCAATCAGACTTTCACCTACTGGGACTTCCATGATTTTACCTGTACGGCGGATTGTATCGCCTTCACGAATATCTGTAAAGTCACCTAGGATGATAATACCAACGTCTGTTGACTCCAAGTTTTGAGCCATACCATAAGAGCCGTTTTCAAAGATCAACAACTCTCCACTCATGGCATTGTCAAGGCCATGAGCACGCGCGATACCGTCCCCGATATAGGTTACAACACCTGTTTCAGTCACATCAAAATTGGGTTTGAAATTTTCAATTTGTTGCTTAATTAAAGCGCTGATTTCTTGTGCGTTAATTGCCAAAAGAACACCACTTTCTATTTCAAATTTTCTTTAACAACTTTAAGTTGTTGTTTAATACTCACATCAATTGTCTTGTGATTGGCAAAAATAACAAAACCACCAATGAGACTTTCATCGATTTGTTCTTTTACACTCCTTACTTTCAGAGACATTTTCTTCTCAATCAAAGGGAGCAAACGACTCTTTTGTTCATCAGTTAGAGGATGAGCAGCAGTAATCGTCACTTCAAATCGATTTGTTTCTTTTTCAAGTCGGTCCAAGCAATCTACAAGCACATCATAAAAAAGATTTGCTCTGTGATTGTAGACCAGAACCTGGATAAAGTTTTGTAATAAAGGTGACACAGAGTCTTGGAAAAAAGCAATCGTTTTTTTCTTGTCAGACTCATCTACTGTCACTTTTTTTAAAAAAGAAGGTAAACCTGTTTCTTCAGCAACTTGCTTGATTTGAGTCAAGTCTGAAAAGATACGGGCTTCTTCTCCTTTTTCAAGTACCAATTGGACAAAAGGCATGCTGTATTTTTCAATTACCTTTACTGTTTTCTTGTCCATTAAGCTTCTCCTAGCTGATCGATATACTGATCAATGAGTTCTTTATGGGCATGACCGTCAAGGTTTTGTGAGATGATTTTACCAGCTAGGCTGATGGTCAAATCTGCTACCTCACCCTTAACGCTTTGTAAAGCTTCAGCTTTGTTTTGAGCAATTTCTTGGTTTGCTTTTTCTTTTAAGCGTCCTGCTTCTAGTTTAGCATCTGCTAAGATATTAGCCTTACTTTGCTCAGCTGTTTCCTTTGCATTTTCAATGATTGTCTTAGCTTCTTTACGGCTACCAGCCAATTCATCTTCGCGTTTTTGAGCCAATACTTCTGCTTTTTGACGGGCTTCTTCAGCTCTGTCAATATCTGAAGCAATTTTTTCAGCTCTTTCTTCGAAAATGCCTGTAATATTAGACCATGCAAATTTTTTAATCAAGACTAGCAAAAGAATAAAAGAGCCAGTGATTAAAATAAAATTACCAATCAATTCACCTACTGTTACGTGCATCAGTTACTCCTTTCTATTCCTCTTCAATATTAATCTTATTCCCTAAATACACAGATGTCAAAAGAGTAAAGACATAAGCTTGGATGCAGGAAATAAAGACAGAAAATGCAGTCCAAGCCAAATTAGCTCCAAAGGCTACTGGATACCAATAAATAGCTTGGTGGGAAAGAAGAAGTAACAAACTCGTCATGACCTCTCCTGCAAAGATATTCCCAAAAATCCGCAAAGCCAAAGATAAGAAGTTTGTAAATTCTTCCAAGATATTCATCGGTATGACAAAAACAGGACTCATAAAAGATTTTATACTTTTTTTAAATCCACGACGACGAACGCTTTCTATATGTGTCAACAAAATGACAAGAAAAGATAAGGTTAAGTCATACTGTAAATTAGCGGTTGGCGAACTCCACCAGTTAGTCCCATCGATCGTTTGAAGCTTTGTCATTAAGCCAAGGTTATTGGCAATCACCATGAAAAGAAATAAACAAAGGAAAAAGAGTGAGTAATCTTTCATGTAGCGCGAACCAATGTTAGGTTCTGTAAATCCAATAACAAAGTCATAGACATACTCAAGTACATTTTGCTTTCCTTTGGGTTTCAAGGTCATATTGCGGCTTGCCCAATAAATAAAGACAAAAATAACTCCCACAATCAACAAGGTCATGGCTAACATAGTCAGATTGAAGATAACAGGACCAATAGAGATGATTGGATTAATACTTTCTTCCATCTAAAATCCTCCCTTTTCTTCTCGTTCCATGTATTTATTTGATAATAAATGAGAAGACAAGAGTTACAAAGAAAGTTCCTTCAATAAAGGCAACACCTAAAAACATCAAACTACGAAACTCAGAAAGCATATCTGGTTGGCGTGCTACTGATTTAAACAGTCCATTCATCAATAAACCTTCACCGACAGATACGCCCATACAGGCAATACATAAGCCTAAAAATGTTAAATTCATAACGAATTCTCCTTTAAAATAAAATTTACTTACTTAGTGTAGTCCTAAAATTTCGATTTGTCAACTTTTTTTGCACATTGGAAGCGTTTAATGAAAATTACTTCCATTTTCTTTCGTATTTCACTCTATTCTGAAAAGCTTGTGTATATTTACTGAAGCTAGCAAGTCTTACCTGTAAATTTAATGAAAGCAACACAAAATCCGAGAGGGGAATCTCGGATTAAGGTCAATTTAAAAAGATAGAGAGTGTTAAGTTTAAATATAGGATTTCAAAATATCGACGGCATCGCTTCTTTTCTTAACTTGCTAGGATTTCACATCTAATGTCCCAGCTACGATTGTATTGTCCTCAATATCGTCTAGAAAGATACAATTTATAGGTTATAACCGCTACTTAACTTATGTGCGAGTCTCTCTTTGCCTTATACCTTCATATTCACCTTACAAATCCTTTTGGTAATAATATCTTTGCCCAATGTAGGGATAGTCTTGTAACCTAAAGACTTCCTTGTAGCCATGCCTTTTATAAAAATCTGGAGCCTGAAACTGGTAAGTATTGACAAAAGCAAAACGACAGTTACGATTCTTAGCTTCAGTTTCTGCTTGCTGCAATAGTCTTGAACCGATTCCTTGCCCTCTCAATTCCTCTTTTACAAATAAATACTCGATTTCTAGCCAATTTCCAAAAGTCTCTGCTATCAAACCTGCCAGGAGATTGCCCTTTTCATCTTCTACATAAAGATTAAGTGGCTCACTTTCAGCTTCTTCTCTTTTTGAACGATTATAAGCACGAATCAAATTCCCAATTTCTTGTGCTTTCTGAGACTCCTTGTTTTCCAATCTAAAGTACATCTAAACCTCCTCAAACACTGTTACAGCTTGATTATAGTCCTATTTCAATAGACTGTCAAACTAGAAAAACTCACCAACCTAAGTTGATGAGTCTTTAATCTATTTTCTAAATTTCCACTGGCTGTAAATCCCAAAACCGATAATCCAGATAGCTGAGCCGATTGCTCCTACAAATGTAGACTCTTGTAAAAAGAGGGTTACAAAGACAAAGGCAAAGAAGAGCATGGTTAAAGGATTTAGGAAACGATAATGGGGCATGAGATAGCCATCCGCCATAAAGTCTGGTGACTTGCGATACTTAAGGTGAGCCACCATAATCAAGATATAAATGGCAATATAGACACCTGATGATGAAGCCGTAATCAAGGCAAAAGCATCCGAAACTCCTGGCAAGACGTTGATAAAGGCTGCTAGGGCAATCAAGATTGCTGAAGCGATGATGGCATTTTGTGGCACATTATGGCGAGAAAGAGTATCTGCCTTAATAGCCTTTAGGAAGCGATTTGGCGAATCATGAGCAATCTGATACAAATGGCGCCCTGTTGAATAAAGGGTTGAGTTAAGAGCAGATGCTGCTGATGTCAAAACGACAAAGTTAATCAAGGCTGCCGCCCACTTGACTCCTGCCAATTCAAATACTGTAACAAAAGGAGAATCAGCAGAGGCAAGCTCACGCCATGGAATGATAGCCATGATAGCTAAGAGGGCACCACCGTAGAAAAAGGCGATACGCAAAGGAATTTCCTTAACGGCTTTTGGCAAGACCTGACGTGGATTTTTGGTTTCAGAAGTTGTGACCCCGATAAACTCAATCATGAGGTAGGCAAAGAAAACCATCTGGAAGGCCATGACAAAGTTAACTCCACCATTTGGAAAGAGAGAGAAATTGTCGGCAATATTGGCTAAACTTGCTACTCCATGGGGTGTCTTAAAGCCTGTCAAGACCATAAAGACTCCTGTCGCAATCATGGCTAAAATAGCCACAATCTTGACCATAGCAAACCAAAACTCAACTTCCCCAAAGAGCTTCACCGCAATCAGATTGACTAAAGCTAGAATGGTCAAAAATCCAATCTCAATCATCCAACTTGGCCAGCTAGGGAACCAAAACTGAACGTAGTGAGATATGGCTGTAATTTCCGCCATACCGATAAAGACAACAGATAGCCAGTAGGACCAAACTGAGAAATAGCCCCAGCCCTTACCCAAATGGCGCGTGATAAAGTTGATAAAGGTATGTTGCTCAGGATCCTGATAGAGCATTTCCCCAACTGCACGCATCATGAGGAACATGAAAGCCCCAGTAATCATATAAATCAGTACAATGGAAGGACCTGTTAAGCTGATAGAGCGACCTGCTCCCAAAAAGAGTCCTGTTCCGATTGTTCCCGCAATGGCCATAACCTGCACGTGACGATTGGTCAGACCACGCTCCATCTTATTTTTTTTCTTCTTTGAACTCATATCGTCTCCAATTCAATTTAAAATGGAAAAAGGAGTGAGTGAAGCGCATAGCCTCCCCACTCCTTTTTCTGTTTTTAGGCTGTTTTTTCAACCTTCAAGATTTTTACATCATAGCTACCAACAGGTGTTTCAATGGTTGCTGTGTCACCTGTTTTCTTACCAATCAAGGCTTGTCCAATTGGGCTTTCATTTGAAACCTTACCTGCAAAGGCATCCGCACCCGCTGAACCTACGATAATATAAACTTCTTCTTCGTCCTCACCAATTTCTTGGATAGTGACTGTTTTACCAATCGCTACTTCGTCCTGGGCAACTGCGTCGCTATTGACGATTTCAGCATAGCGGATTTTTGTTTCCAAGCTAGAGATTTGTCCTTCAACAAAGGCTTGTTCATCCTTAGCTGCTTCGTACTCACTGTTTTCTGAAAGGTCACCGTATGAACGGGCAATCTTAATGCGTTCTACCACTTCTGGACGGCGGACCAATTTCAATTCTTCTAATTCTTTTTCAAGTTTTTCCTTTTCCTCAAGGGTCATAGGATATGTTTTTTCTGCCATTTTTCTCAACTTTCTTCTGATGATATTTTCGAAAGAAAATTATGTGAAGTATCACATAATTTTAGTTTGTTTGGTTTAATTTGCTGTTGACATGTTCAGCGACATTGCGGTCGTGGTCTTCTTGATTGTTAGCATAGTAGACCTTGCCTTCTGTGACATCTGCTACAAAGTAGAGGTTATCGCTCTTAGTTTGATTGATGCTTGACTCAATTGCATCCAGACTTGGACTATCGACTGGACCAGGCATGAGACCTACATTTTTATAAACATTATAAGGTGAATCAATGTTGGTATCAATCGCAACATCCTCAGCTAGGCTGATATTTTGCCCCAGTTTTCCTTGGGCATACAAGATTGCAATGTTACTTTGAAGTGGCATATCACGATTCAAACGATTGTAGAATACACCGGCAATGAGCTTACGATCTTCTGTCTTGGCACCTTCTTTTTCGACCAAGGAAGCAATGGTCAACAACTCATTGACAGTCAAGTTTTTAGATTTGATAGTACTATAGTAAGGAGATAGGTTCTTATCCATAGCAGCTAACATCTCATCAATCAAGCTCTCAACAGTTGTGCTTTCCTTGATAGAGTATGTAGCTGGGAAAAGGTATCCTTCCAAACGATAACGCGCACCGCTGTCTTTTGTAGGTAAGCTTTCAAGTAGACTCGGATATTTGGCAACTTCTTGACTGATAAACGTCTCATCTTGAACTTTTGCCAAGAAAGCATCCGCTGTCAAAGGCTCTTTGAAGTCACCTTGCAATTGACCTACCGCTTGTGCAATTTGATCAATCGTATAACCTTCTGGAATTGTCAAAGTCGCAAGGACAGGTTCTTGCGGTTCATCTGTTCCACCTTTTTGCAACTCTTTGAGTAAGTCTTCTGTACTCATACTCTTTTGCAAATTGTAGTAACCTGCTTTCAAGTCGGTATAATTTTTATACTTGGCATAAAAGCTAAAAATCAGACCATGCTTCACCAAACCAGCTTTTTCAAGCGTCGTACCGATTTCTTGAACGTTTGAACCGTCAGGAATTTGAACCGTCACATATTTCTTAGAATTAGCATCAATAGGTAACAAAGAATCTAGCACGTACTGGTAACCAAAGTAACCACCTGCTGAGAGCAAGGCAAGGAATACAAGGAATGAAATCACAAAGGCTTTCACATGTGACTTCTTCTCTTTCTTAGGCTTAACGGGTTTTGCTCCTTCTCTACGGCTACGACGTGGTGTATCGCTGATGATATCCACTGTTTCTGTAGCAGGCGTAGGTGTTTCTGGACCTGCTTGTTCTGCTTTTTTCTCTGCCGTCTTATAGGAAACAGCTACCCTTGTTGGGGTTTCATTGTATTCTCTTTCAAATTTCTTAGGTCTAACAGGACCTGGACCTGGTCTTGATCCACTTTCTTCCGCTGGAGAAGAAGGTACATCTTGACTTGGATGACTTGGAACACCAGGAGTTTCTCTTTGAATCTCATCTGCTGGAGAAGCTGGTACATCTTGACTTGGGTGAGTAGGCACGGTAGGAGCTTTTCTCATAATCTCCTCTACCGTTGACAAGGAATCAGCCATGAGTTCTTCAGCTGAAGGTTCATTTGCAGGAGTGCGAACTACTGCCTTATCTTCTCTCAGAACTTCATCATAGCCTTTTACTTTTTCTAAATCTCTCAGAATCTGCTCTTTAAAGCTTAATTTCTCTTCTTCTCTTGACTTTTCACTCAAAAGTTTTTCCTCCTTGTTGACAATCCATAATATTATATCTTAAAAGTCCAAGAAAAGCAACCTATGATACTTTTCCTAGCTTATTTTTTATACTCAATGAAAATCAAAGAGCAAACTAGGAAGCTAGCCGCAAGCTGTACTTGAGTACGGTAAGGCGACGCTGACGTGGTTTGAATTTGATTTTCGAAGAGTATTAGCTTCCCAGACCATATCATACCATGTTTCCCCTGCAAAGGTTGACTGAGACAAGCCTTCATTGACAAATCCGTGTTTTTCATAGTAGGCGATGAGATAGTCATGACAGGTTAGGTTAATACCTTCTCTCTTATCCTCAAGAGCAACTTCTTTCAAGGCTGTCAGCAATTTCTGACCCAGTCCGAGTCCCTGTGCCTCCTTGGCAATAGAAAGACAGGTCACAGAGATATAACCACCAGTCTCATGACTATAATCTTCTATCTCTTCTGTAAAAGACTGGTCTTGTAGATAGCGGTGAGGGGCAACTGGCCCTTCTATATAACCCATAATCCTTCCCTCTCTTTCTGCAACCAGAAAAGAGGTCTGAATTTCTCGCAAATGTGCCTCAAAAACAGAGCGAGGAATGGCTTCTTCAATCGAGAAATTTTCTAGTTCAATCTCAACGATACGATCCAAATCTTCTAATCTTGCTTGTCTGATCTTCATTGTGCCTCCAGATAAAAGGGATTAAACCAAATCATACTAAAACCCTGGCTAGTTGCATAAAGGGAAGTTTCTTCATCGATAAAACCGTTCATTTCAAAGTAGGAAAGCAGCTCAGAAGGACTCTCCAAACGAATCCCTTTGTAATCCAGCTCAACTGCCACCTCTTTCAAAGCAGCAAGAAGAAGCGTTCCCAAGCCCTGTCTCTGATGGTCAGCCTCAATGACTAAAGAATGCACTTTTAGACATTGCGGATTGTCTGACTGGGGACTTGATAAAATATAGCCTAAAAGTTGGTTTTCATCCCTAGCTAGAAGAAAGGTATCCGCACACTTACGGATACTTTCTTCTAAAATATGGGAAGGTTGCTGCTTGTCAGCTGGAAAAGATGATGCCTGAAGTGCCTCTATCTCAGGCAAATCAGACTGATTTGCCTGAATAATCTTAATTGGAATTTCCATGAGAACTTCCTATTGAACATTGCTTGTCAAATTAGACAAGAGACGCTCGAATGAATACTCATAGGTTTGGATGTCTCCTGCTCCCATAAAGACATAGACAGCATTGTCATGGTCAAGGAGTGGTGAAACATTTTCAACAGCGATCACTTGGTGTTTTTTGTTGATTTTTTGGGCTAGGTCTTCTACCTTAACGTCACCATGATCTACTTCACGAGCTGACCCATAAATTTGCGCTAGGTAAACAGCATCTGCTTGGTTCAAAGCGTGAGCAAATTCGTCCAACAAGGCAATGGTTCTTGTAAAGGTATGGGGTTGGAAGACTGCTACAATTTCCTTGCTTGGGTATTTCTGACGAGCTGCATCCAAGGTCGCAATAATTTCTGTTGGATGGTGGGCAAAGTCATCGATAATCACTGTGTCATTGACAATTTTCTCAGTGAAACGACGCTTAACACCGGCAAATGTTTTCAAGTGCTCACGCACCAAGTTCAAATCAAATCCTGCTGTGTAAAGAAGACCAATAACGGCTGTCGCATTCATGATATTGTGACGACCAAAGGTTGGAATGTGGAATTGCCCCAAGTCTTGTCCACGGAAGTGAACTGTGAAGGTTGAACCAGTTGTCGAACGAAGAAGCTCACTAGCTACAAAGTCATTACCTTCTGCTTCAAAACCATAATAATAAATTGGTGCATCAGACGTAATTTTACGCAATTCTGCATCTTCACCATAGACAAAAAGACCCTTGGTAATTTGTTTAGCATAGTCGTTAAAAGCGTTGAAAACATCCTCGAGACTTGTGAAATAGTCTGGATGGTCAAAGTCAATGTTGGTGATAATAGAGTATTCTGGATGGTAAGGCATAAAGTGGCGTTCATATTCGTCAGATTCAAAGACAAAATATTTGGCATTGGCCGAACCACGACCTGTCCCATCCCCAATCAAGAAGCTAGTGTCTGTGATGTGAGACAAGACATGAGACAACATGCCTGTCGTTGAAGTTTTTCCATGCGCTCCTGCTACTCCCATGCTAACAAAGTCACGCATAAAGCTACCTAGAAATTCATGGTAACGTTTGTAGCTGATACCATTTTGGTCCGCATAGGCGATTTCGACGTTGTTATCTGGACGAAAGGCATTTCCAGCGATAATTTCCATATCACCGTCTAGGTTCTTTTCATCAAAAGGAAGAATGGTAATTCCTGCCTGCTCAAGACCGCGTTGAGTAAAGTAGTACTTTTCAACATCTGATCCCTGTACCTTATGACCCATTTGGTGCAACATCAAGGCCAAGGCACTCATCCCTGATCCCTTAATTCCGATAAAATGATATGTCTTTGACATGTTTCCTCCCCTATTCTGTAATTCTGGTCAGATTCAACTCTTGGGCAACCCGACGTTCTTGTTCTGTTTGTTTACTTTTTTTATTGTAGATTTGGCTCTTCTTTAGAAAATCATAGTTGTTTTTCTTTGGAGCAGGTGCTGCCACTTCTTCATTCTTGGTAGGGATAGAATGAACTTCTTCCGCCAAGATGTACTGAGACTGGGTCAATTTTTGGCTATATTTGACAAATTCACCAGGTTTTTCCTTTTGGAAAGGAGCTGTCGGTTGGTTACCCTGTCTAACAAGGCCTGATTTAGAATGACGTCTCGTACGGCTGAAATCCTGAGTTAGGTAGTTAGCAGAGCGTTTCTTTTTCAAGTCTGCACGCGCTTCTTCACGCGCCACCTCCGCATAGCTCTTTCCTTCTTTTTTAACCCCTAAAGGAGCCTTTTTAGGTTTCTCTACTTGCTTTTCAATCGGTTTGACTGGCGCCTCTTCAGTAATAGGAGCCCATTCTAAATAATTTTTATCTCGATACTCACCCTTGATATTACTGATCAGATCAGACTCATCATAGAGATTCATGACTGGCATTTCAGTCAACATGACCTCGTCATCTGACACCAATGGAAATCGTTCTTGTTTCATTTTCTATTTCCTTTCAACACTTCATTATAGCGTATTGTCTTGATTTTTCAAGTGCTGGCTTCAGAAATTCCCAAAATTTCTCTAATTTCTGCTAGGGTAAGACTACCACGTGACTCTGTTCCATCCAATACTTGTGACACCAGATGTTTCTTCTGTTCTTGGAGTTCCTGAATTTTTTCTTCGATAGTTCCTTTAGTTACCAAGCGATAGACCTCAACCGTTTCTTCCTGTCCCATCCGATGGGCACGACCAATGGCTTGCGCCTCCACCGCAGGATTCCACCAAAGGTCAACCAAAATAACCGTATCAGCACCTGTCAGGTTCAGACCAACCCCACCCGCCTTGAGGGAAATCAGGAAGGCATCTCTTTCCCCTTGGTTAAAGGCTTTGGTCATGTCTTGTCTTTCCTTGGCTGGGGTTGAACCCGTAATTTTAAAGGAAGTCATGCCCAAGTCTGGCAATTCTTGTTCAATTTTCTCCAACATTCCCTTAAACTGCGAGAAAATCAAGACACGGTGTCCGCCGTCTGCCACCTGGACCAGCAGGTCTCGGAGACTATCCAGTTTGCCACTGGCTCCCTGATAATCTTCCATAAAGAGGGCAGGGGTATCACAGATTTGACGCAAGCGCATCAAACCAGACAAGATTTCCACCCGACTTCGCTGAAATTCCTGATCTGAAACTTGAGCTAGACGGTCCCGCATCTGTTGCAACTGGGCTAGGTAGATAGCCTTTTGCTGGTCTTCCAGTTCATTCTTATAAACCACTTCAATCAAGTCTGGCAATTCAGTCAGAACTTCTTCTTTCTTGCGTCGCATCACGAAAGGTTTGATAAACTGAGCCACGCGTTCAGCTGACAATTTCATAAATTCTTTCTTGCTTGGCAAAAGTCCTGGCATGACGATTTGAAAAATAGACCACAGCTCACCTAGATGGTTTTCAATCGGAGTCCCTGACAAGGCAAAGACTGACGGCACCACAAATTGTCTCAAGGTCTGGGCAATCTTGGTCTGGGCGTTCTTCATGACCTGAGCCTCATCTAAGAAAAGGAAGTCAAAGGCCATCCCCTGATAAAGCTCACTGTCCTGACGGAAGGTAGCATAGCTTGTCACAAAGATTTGATGGCTCTCAGCAAGAATCTCTTCACGACTAGCTTTCAAACCATGAACAACAGCCACATCTAACTGTGGGGCAAATTTTTGAAACTCATCTGCCCAGTTGTAAATCAAACCTGACGGAGCTAAAATCAAGACCCGACTTTCTTTTGTCACTTGACTGGTCAAAAAAGCAATGGTCTGAAGGGTTTTCCCCAAACCCATATCATCAGCCAAAATCCCACCAAAACCATAATGATGGAGCATTTGCAGCCAGGCGATTCCCTTTTCCTGATAATCTCGCAAATCGGCCTGAACCTGAGTTGCTTGTCTAGGGAAGTCCTCTGGATGCGTCAAGTCGTGAGCCAGATTCTGGAATTCTTGTGAAAAAGAAACACGGTCTCGCCCTTCAAAAAGATGAGCTAAACTGTAGGCCAAGGATTTCCGAGTCTGCAAGGAGCCATCTTTTAGTTCAAACTGCCCCAGCTCCTGTAGATTTTGACGAATTTTCTTGGTTTCTTCATCAAAAAAGTAGACTTGATTAGACGAATCAATGTAAAAATCTTGATTAGCAACCAAGGCCTGCATGGCTTGGTCAATTTCCTCTTGGGCAATATCTTGAAAATCAAACTGGATTTCCAAGAGACCTCCCTTGGAAGCAATCTGTACTTGAGGGCTTGCTAGGTTATAGAGTTCTTCTAACTTGTCTGATAAATCAACATTCCCGAGTTTTTCAAAGACTGGAATGATTTCGTGGAAAAAATGATAGACAGACTCGGCTTTTAAGGCCTGACGCCAAGATTGAAAATCTGCTTCAAAGCCAGCTACCAAACAGGCTTGGAAAACTCTTTCTTCTAAGTCAGCGTCACTCGAAAATGGCAATTCTTCTAGCTCTTGTCGGCTTGATACCTGCCTATCCCCATAATCAAACTGAATCTCTAAACGAATCCGATTATCTTCTTCCCTGTCAAAGTAAAAAGAGGGCGCAAAAGTTTTGATTTGTAACCGTTCTGGAGCTGAAACCGTCCCCATCTGGCTAAAGAACGTTAGACAGGAAGCTAACTTATCTCGGTCACTGCTATCAAATTGCAGGTGTTTTTTCCCATGTTGATCCACAGGCAGCGCTTTAATTTCCTTTAGAAGTTGCATCTGCTGGTCTGTTAGAAAATAAACCCGTCCTTTATGGAACAGCACAGCTCCCTGATAAAAGGCATTAACTCTTGGACTCTCTCTGATTTCCATTTCAAAATAATCCGAGTATTCTGTTACTGTAAAGGCAAATAGATTGGCATCAGCATGCATATCCTGAAAAAGCAGAGTCTGATAGCTATCCACTTGATGGTCAAATTGAAAATGCGGCAAGGTCATCAGTAAATTCACACCCTGCTCAAAAAAGGTCAGGGGGAAAAAGAGGTGCCGACCTTGGTTTTGGAAAAAGAGGTCTGGAGCCTGTCCTTCCTCCATTAGTCCGCGCAAGAAAGTCAGAAGTTCTTGACTAGCCTCATCAAAGGCTTCCCAAGACAAGGATTCCTCATAAGTTTTGCCAATCATATAAGACTTTCTCTGCTCGACAATCCTTAAAAAGAGTGGAATATCTCGAATGACATAGTATTTTTGGCTATTGATTTGGCCGATTCTCAGAGTCCACAAGATATGATTGGTTCCTGCTTCCACCTGCCCCACAGCCGATAATTCATAGGCTCGGTCTGATTTTGGAGACAAGATTCGATCCAAAAATTTGCCACCCAAGGTCACCTTGGTTTCAACGGCCTCTTTTTCTTCATGACCTTCTTCCAGACTCTGCAAGATTTCCTGACCACGATCATCATTTTTCAGAAAATGCTCCAGCGCTGCCAAGTGGACACAGTAGCCCCTCTTTTGGAAAAAATCGCAGGCACAAAAAACCAAATCATCCTCTAAACTATAGCGCAGTTCTTCTTCTGCCACGCGAGCATAGAGCCGATTGTTCTTTTCCTTGATGATGTCAACCTTACCAGTTTCATAAAGGGCAACGCCTTCGATACGGACTTTCCCCGGAATCAATTTAGCCATATTTTTACCTTTACCTTATCTTTTTATTATACCATATTTTCCCCTATGAAAATAGCCTTCTAAGGATACTTTTCTCCTAGAAGGCTGGATTTTTAAAGTTTAGCAAAAGTCGTCACAATTCGCTGACAAACTTCTTGCAACAGAGATTTAGGCATGGCTACATTGAGGCGGGCATGGAGACTCCCTTCCTCTCCAAAATCCAAACCACGGTTGAGGATAACCTTAGCTTCATTTCTCAACAGCTCTTGCAATCTTTCATCAGTCAGATCATAGGCTGAAAAATCAAGCCAAATCAAGTAGGTTCCTTGCGGTTTCATGACCTTGATTTTAGTCTCTTTTCCAAATAAATCTACCACATAATTGATGTGGTCTTCAAAGACTTGCTTGAGTTCCTCTAGCCAATCCTTCCCATAGCGATAGGCAGCTTCTGTCGCCAAATAGCCCAAGCCTGAAATTTCATGCTGATTATTGGTCAACTGGCGTTTCTGGAAAGCCAGTCTCAACTTAGGATTTTCAATAACTGCATAGGAATTTTTTGTCCCAGCAATATTAAAGGTTTTAGTAGCACTGCTCAAGACAATCGCAAATTCTTTAAAGTCAGGGTTGACAGTATTGAAAGACTGGTGTTTGTGACCAAAGAGGGCCAAATCTTGGTGAATCTCATCTGAAACCAAGAAAACACCATATTTTTGACAGAGTTGACCAATCTTCTCCAACACTTCTTTTTCCCAAACACGTCCACCAGGATTGTGAGGATTGCAGAGAATATAAAGTTTGACATCCTCTTCCACCAAATCCTTTTCAAGTTGGTCAAAGTCAATCTCAAACAGACCATCCTTTTCCACCAAAGAATTGGTAATCAATCTACGATTATTCAACTTGACACTGCGAGCAAAAGGTGGGTAGACAGGTGTGTTAATCAGAACTGCCTCGCCTTCTTTTGTAAAGGCTTGAATAGCTGTTGAGATAGCTGGTACCACACCCTCGATAAAGACAAGAGCCTCTTTGTCAAAGTGGTAACCGTGTTGTGTGGCTTCCCACTTTTGAACTTCCTTAATTAACTCATCACTGGCATAGGTATAGCCATAAACCAGTTGATCCGCATAAGTCTGCACGGCTTGGCGGATTTCAGGCAAGACTACAAAGTCCATATCCGCTATCCAAGCTGGTAGAACTTCACTATCCGTTTCTGTTTCTTTCCATTTATAGGTATGGTGCCCTAAACGGTTGGGCAGGCTTGTAAAATCATATTTTCCCATCTTTGTCTTATCCTTCCAAGGCTTGGTGCAAATCTGCAATCAAATCTCTAGCATCCTCAATCCCAATCGACAAACGCAAGAGGTCATCTGTCAAACCATAGGAATGGCGCACTTCTGCTGGAATATCAGCATGGGTTTGAGTCGTTGGATAAGTAATGAGACTTTCTACCCCACCCAAACTTTCCGCAAAAGAGAAGACCTTGAGACTGTTCAAAATATGTGGAATGCGCGTTTCATCGGCTACTTTAAAGGAAATCATGCCCCCACGACCAGTATAGAGAACTTCCTTAACTGCTGGAGAATCCTTCAAAAAGGCAACCACTTCTTGGGCATTAGCTGTTGAGCGCTCCATACGAAGAGACAAGGTCTTGAGACCACGAATCAATTGATAGCTGTCAAATGGTGACAAGACTGCCCCTGTCGTATTGAGATTGTAGAAAAGCTTCTCGTATAGTTCTAAACTATTGGTCACAACCACTCCAGCCAGGACATCATTGTGGCCTGCCAGATACTTGGTTGCTGAATGGAGAACGATATCTGCTCCATCTTCAATCGGACGTTGGTAGATAGGGCTGTAGAAGGTATTGTCCACCACCACTTTGGCACCCTTAGCATGAGCCAATTTTGCTAGTTTTTCGATATCAAATTCCAACATCAAGGGATTGGTTGGCGTTTCGATATAGAGAACATCCACATCCTTCTCCAACTCGACAATCAATTCTTCTTCTGTGTTGGCATAGGTAAAATGGAAACGACCTTCCTGCTCCACTTGATTGAACCAGCGGAAAGAACCTCCATAAAGGTCACGCACCGCCAAGACCTTACTTCCTACTGGAAAGACGCTAAAGGCCAGTACAATAGCTGACATTCCTGAGCTAGTCGCTAGGGCATAGTCTGCTGACTCAATAGCTGCCAAGACTTCCTCAGCCTTACTGCGAGTTGGGTTTTTGGTGCGTGTATAGTCAAATCCAGTAGATCGACCAAACTCTGGATGCTGATAGGTCGTTGAAAAATGAAGCGGTGTCACCAATGCACCTGTCGCTTCATCTGACTTAATACCCGCCTGGGCCAAAATTGTGTTAATGTGTAATTCCTTGCTCATACAATTCCTCCAAATCTATAGTAACTATTGTACCACTTATTTTCACCAACTCATTTTCTTCTTTTCAAGAGCTAGTTATAGTTTTAAACTATAGACTTATACTCTTCGAAAATATCTTCAAACCACGTCAGCGTCGCCTTGTCGTAGGTATATGTTACTGACTTCGTCAGTTTCATCTACAACCTCAAAACAGTGTTTTGAGCAGCTTGCGGCTAGCTTCCTAGTTTTCTCTTTGATTTTCATTGAGTATTAACTAGTAAAGCTAAAAAGAATCCAGAAAAGTTTCCAGATTCTTTTGTGAAAATGATTGCGAGTGCTTACTTAGACTGAAAGAAATCCTGTTGGGCTAAATAGTCATAATGGTCTTTGTTAAATTGATATTGGCCCACATGCTGACTAATCTGACCGACATCCACGGAAAAAATATAGACTTCATTTTGATAGTTCCAGTTCAACCTAACTGTATTCAAGACTGTCTGATAAGTAAAATCTTTGACTTGATTCCAAGGTATCTCTACGACTTGATTAGAATGATTTTCTATTACATCACTGATGTCCATCAAGTAAATTCCCTTAGGTGTGAATGCCAGAATCTTAGGCTTCACACTCGACTGAACATAGTAGGAACCACCTATAATGAAAAAATCAATAAAGGATTTCAACCATGTCTTTTTCTTGAAAGCCATCAGAAAATTCTTTTGCCCTTCAATGCGACAAGTTGAAAGAAATGATGCAATCTGTTTTTCTGTTGCAAACTCCATAATAGCGCCCATGATGATACCTCCATAACGATTAGTAAATAGGCAAATAAGAACTCTTCACATAAAGAAGAACTTATCATTTGTTGCATTTTATCTTACTTTTCCAGTAGACGACATCCCTCCTATAACATTACCCTAGCATGTGCATACTTCAATCAACATTGGGTAAATTTTCGAACGTAGTTTCTTATATTTATTATAGCATAAATTCAATTAACTACGAGAAAATGTGAGATTTTTCTTCCAAATTTACCATCATTCTATTAAAAAACGACAGCTTCCTTCGAAACCATCGTTTTCTTGAAAAATCCTTATTTCACATGTTTTGCCAATTCTTCTTGGGCTTTTTTATTGGATTCTTCTTTTTCTTTAAACCATTTTTCTTTGGCTTTTTCATATTCGTCTGTTGTGACTGTCTTATCTTGTACTTTAAGGTATTTATAGGATTCAACCCCTTTATTACCAGCCAATGAATAAGGTGCTGAGAAAGGAACTGTTTTTCTCAAGCTAGGCGTTCCACCTAATGAAACATTTGGAATCGCTAGAGAACTATCTATCAACCATGCTTGAATATCAGCATATTTCTCATAACGTTTGGCTGGGTCTTGCTCCTTATTAGCCTCTTCCAACATTTGAGTATAAGTGTCAAGTCCAACTGCCTTAGCCTTGTCATTGGCTTCACCAGGGTCGAGTCCAAGATTTTGTAGAACCCCACCATTCTTGACACTAAAGATATCAAGATAGGTTGATGGATCTAAGTAGTCAGGACTCCAACCACCATTGTAAAGGTCGTAGTCTTTCTGAGTAGCAGTCTGAGCAAGGTAACTTGAGTTATCATAGTCCTCTGTTGATAACTGTTGGATATCAATAACGACGTTCTCCGTACCTAAAGCTGCTTCAATAGATTGCTTCATAGAGCTTACTTCTTGAATCCCCTTCTTAGAAGCTTGGTCAACTGTCGCATCCAAATGAATAGGGAATTGAACTCCCTTAGCTTCTAGCTCTTTCTTGGCCTCAGCAAATTTAGTCTTGGCTTTCTCAGGATTGTAATAAGGGTCTTGACCATCCGCAAAGTTGATACCTTGCCATTCCTTACCATAATTGACCATCTTAGAGGCTACTACTTCACCAAAGTCTTTTCCCTTGATACTTACAAAGGTTGGAGGAACAACCAAGTTACGCAAAATCTTAGTCGCTCCGTCTTCTCCCTGAGTTTGAGCCCCATAGGCTGTACGATCATAGGCAAAGTTAATAGCTTGACGGAAGTTTTTATTAAGAACTGCTTCCTGAGTTGATTTCTTTTCAATGTCGGTCGTCTTAGAAGTAAATTTATAAGCTTGTCTATCTAGGTTAAAATTCCAGTAATAAGACGTAGCAGTCTGCATACTGTAGATGATATCATCTTTGTATTTTTCTTTAATCCCTTCAAAACTTGAACTATTTGGATAGAGACGGGCATAGCTATAGGCTCCGTCTGTAAAGTTACGAACAAGAGCATCTTGGTCACTACCATCATAGTAGGTCAATTTCACATCGTCCACAAAGACATTCTTAGCATCCCAGTAGTTAGGGTTTTTCTTGTATTCGATGACAGATTTTGAAACAAAAGCTTTCATCAAGAAAGGTCCACTGTACAAAATATTAGCAGGGTCTACCTTCCCAAAATCATCCCCTTTTGATTTCAAGAAATCTGCATTGACTGGGAAAAGAATGGTTGAGGTTGTTTTTGAGTTCCAGTAAGGTTCTGGTCGAGCCAAGGTGTATTGAACCGTTTGCTCATCAAGTGCCTTGACTCCGACAGTTGAAAAGTCGCTTGTTTTCCCAGTGATATAGTCATCCAAACCTGCAACAGAATCCTGCACTAGATACAAGGCTTCTGAATTTTTATCAGCTGCATATTGCAAACCGGTTACAAAATCCTGAGCAGTTACAGGTGCATATTCTTCTCCCTCAGAAGTAAACCACTTAGCATCCTTACGAAGTTTGTAGGTATAGGTTAAACCGTCCTTAGAAACAGTCCAATCCTCAGCCAAGGATGGAACATAGTTCCCATATTGGTCATTTTCCATAAGACCATCTACCAGGTTGGTCACAATATCATTTGTTGTTGCACGGTTTTCTGCTAGATAGTTCAAACTAGATGGATCACTTGAGTAAACATAATTGTATGTTTTTGATGCTGTGCTAGAATTTCCACAGGCACTCAATAAAACTCCTGTACCCAGGACAAGACCTGCCAAGGTTAGATATTTGCTCTTAGACTTTTTCATTTCCAGAACCTCCTGATTTAAATATTTGTTTTATTATACAACGTTTAGTTTGTTTAGTCAATGTTTTTTTCCAAAAAAATCGAAAAAGACCTTATCTTCTACTTTTAAAAGATAATTTTAGCTGTTTTGACGCTAAAAAAGGAATAAGTTTCAAGTTCTCCTAAAAGATTGTTCAACTTATTCCTTTTATTTATAAATGCTATCTTACGAAAGATTAAATTTTGCTCGCAGGCGGTCTGCTTGGGCTTTTCCAATCACCTTATCCAACAAACGGGTTCGAAGACTCATGACTCCATAAACTCCTCCTCCCATGGCACCAACAAGAGCTACATAAAAGAAGCTCCACAAACGTCCACTTGGTTGGAAGAAAAATCCTAACAGCCACTGGATGGTTCCTATTAACAGAAACATGACTAGGGTCAGCAAACTGATTAAAATGGTTCGCTTCACAATCACCTTGCGCTTAACACCCGTTACTTTACAAATATCCCGATACATCAAGACGTTAGGAATGATAAGAGCGATGGTTGTTGAAATCAAGGGACCATAACTGTGGAAAAGGGCGATGGTAGGCAGTTGCAAGACCAGCTTGGCAATAGAACCATAGATAAAATAGAGAACGGCCTTGCGGTTGCGGAACATGGCTTGAAGCATGGGGGACAAGACCATGTACAAGCCTAAAATAATAGACTGCAAAACTGCAAAGACAAATAAGCCCATAGCCAAACTGTCTGGCTTGCCATAGAAGACTGTATAAAGAGGTTCTCCTACCATAACCACTCCAACCGTTGCTGGTAGCAAGAACATAAAGAGTAGGGTGAGACTGTCCTGAACGAGACGAGAAGCTGCCTTCAAGTCCCCCTTGACATAGTTTTCTGTCAAAAGCGGCAAGCCTACACTCCCAATCGAAACCCCAACAGAAATCAAAATCATCGTGATTTTATTAGGATTGGCTGAGAAATAAGAAAACATGATAACCAAGTCCTCATTGCTGTAGTTGGTAAACCAGCTCATACTATTGATAAAGGTCAGCTGGTCCAAAATCTGGAAGAGCTGGATGGCAGACCCTGTCAAGATAAAAGGAATGGCTTCCTTAATGGTATCGATCAAAAGATGCTTGCTGTTAATCTTATCCCCTGTTTCAAGGACTCTTTTGAGTAAGCCTTCTTGAGCAAGGAAATAAATCAAAACTGCAAAACTAGCTACCATGCCGACAAAGGCAGCAAAGGTGGATTGGGTAACCGCTACTAGGTAATCTCCTGAACCAAGTTTCATAATGATAAAGGTTGCTAGGAGCATCCAGATAACACGAATGACCTGCTCAGCAATTTGGCTCATGGCATAAGGTTTGAGATTATTCATCCCTTGGAAAAATCCTCGGATAACACTCATAGACGGGAAAATCAAGACTCCCCAAGCCAAGCTTTGCATGATTGGGATCAAGTCTTTGCCCACGCCAGACAAGTCTGCTAGCCAAGGAGCAAAGAGATACAAGACTAAAGCAAAAACCAGGCCTAGTCCTGTCATAAAGCCTAAAAAGCTCCGAATCAGGGCAAAGCTATGCTCCTCTTCTCGCATGGTATTATACTTGGCAACTTGCTTGGCTACCGCAACTGGAATCCCTGCTGTTGAAACCAGCAAGAACCAAGCATAGATATTATAGCCCATGGTGAAGAGACCATTGGCCGTAGCCGCATAAGACCCCATCCAGATATACCAAGGTATAATGTAAATAGCCCCAAGCAGGCGACTGATAAAGTTACTAGCCGTTAGCCAAGCAGTCCCCCGTAACATCTGGGCCTGCTGGTGATTGTTTTCGTGCGACATAGATTCCTCATTCAATTTTGATAACTAGGAAAAACTCCTTATCTTCCATTATAAACTTTTCCTTGTTACTTGTAAATTTGCGACTTTCGGTTTACAATAGAAAGTATGATAAAAATTGAAACCGTATTAGATATATTAAAGAAAGATGGTCTCTTCCGTGAGATTATCGACCAAGGACACTACCACTACAACTACAGTCATGTCGTATTTGACACCATCTGCTATGACAGTCGCATGGCTAAAGAAAAGAGCCTCTTTTTCGTCAAGGGTGCTGCCTTTAAGAAGGAATTTCTGCTTTCAGCAATCTCTCAAGGACTCGGTTGGTATGTAGCTGAAAAGGACTATGAGGTTGGTATTCCTGCCATTATCGTGAACGACATTAAGAAAGCCATGAGTCTGATTGCTATGGAATTTTATGGAAATCCACAGGAAAAACTCAAACTCCTTGCCTTTACTGGTACTAAGGGTAAGACAACAGCAGCCTATTTCGCCTATAACATTTTATCTCAAGGGCATCGCCCTGCAATGTTGTCGACCATGAACACAACTCTAGATGGCAAGACTTTCTTTAAGTCTGCATTGACAACTCCTGAGAGTATTGACCTCTTTGATATGATGCATCAAGCTGTACAAAATAACCGGACCCACCTCATCATGGAAGTCTCCAGTCAAGCCTATCTGGTCAAACGTGTCTATGGTCTAACCTTTGATGTGGGAGTTTTCCTCAATATCAGCCCCGACCATATCGGCCCGATTGAACACCCTAGCTTTGAAGACTACTTCTACCACAAGCGTCTCTTGATGGAAAATAGCCGAGCAGTCATCGTTAACAGTGACATGGACCACTTTTCTGTCTTGAAAGAACAAGTGGCAGATCAAGACCATGATTTCTATGGTAGCCAATCAAATAATCAAATCGAGAATTCCAAAGCCTTTAGCTTTTCAGCTAGTGGGAAACTGGCTGGTGATTATGATATCCAACTGATTGGTCACTTCAACCAAGAAAATGCCGTTGCTGCTGGACTTGCTTGCCTCCGTCTCGGAGCTAGTCTTGAGGACATCAAAAAAGGAATTGCTGCAACCCGCGTTCCTGGTCGTATGGAAGTCCTCACTCAGAAAAATGGAGCCAAGGTCTTCATCGACTATGCCCACAATGGTGATAGTCTCAAAAAACTCATCAATGTGGTTGAAACTCATCAAACTGGAAAAATTGCTCTGGTTCTGGGTTCGACAGGAAACAAGGGAGAAAGTCGTCGTAAGGACTTTGCCCTCCTCCTCAATCAACACCCTGAGATTCAAGTCTTTCTGACTGCTGATGATCCCAACTATGAAGACCCAATGGCCATTGCAGATGAAATTAGTAGCTACATCAATCATCCTGTTGAAAAAATTGCGGATCGCCAAGAAGCCATTAAGGCAGCTATGGCTATCACAAATCACGAATTAGATGCAGTTATTATTGCTGGTAAGGGAGCCGATTGCTACCAAATCGTCCAAGGAAAAAAAGAAGCCTATCCTGGAGATGCCGCCGTAGCAGAAAATTATTTATAAGGATCGTAAAAAAATCAAGGGAAACGAAACCCTTGATTTTTTCTATTTTTATTTAAAAGCGTTTTTCAAACCTTCAACGGCACCTTCTACAGCACCTTTAGCGTCTTCTACAACGTCTTTTGCCTTAGCAACTGTTTTTTCAACAGCTCCTTCAAGTTCTGTCTTGCTGTCTCCAGTAACTTTACCAAAACCTTCTTTGACAGCGCCTGTTGCTTGTTCCAATTTGTTTTCAAGTGACATATGATTGTCTCCTTTAGTTTTATTCCGATATGTGTTATCGGTTACATTAGTATAAACTTATCGATAGATAAAGTCAAACAATGTGCTCAGAAAAAGCAATCACACTAAATAGAAAGTTAATCTTTCCTTATCAAAATCGACAGCCAACTCATACTTTCCATCTTCATTTTGGACAATATAGCCCAAGATGACCAAACTGTCCACAAAGATGTCACGGCGTTTCTGCATAAGCTGGTCTTTTTTGAGAAATTTCAACAAAAAAGTCGTCATGTATTTGAGAGCATACTCAGGATTAACATCCCCCAAAATGGCATAGAGTTCCTGCTGTTTTTCTGTCAAAGGATACTGATGTTTGACCTTGTAGAAATAATTAGACAGGGTCATTTTAGTGCGCGCAAAGTCCGTCTTTTCAACTAAAATAGCAGCATTGGTTTGATTTCGTAATTCCGTCTCAAAACGCTGCTCCAACAAGGCTTGATAGGTCGGACTATCTTCGCTAACAAAAATCTCTTGATCCAGTTCAAGACTATCAAGTGATTCAAGCATAGGAAGATTAAGGTAATAGCGCTTATTTTCCCGTAGAATCCAGCCTGCCTTTATATACTCTTCCATGAGTTTATCAACTGTCACTTCTGGAAATTGAGCCTTGATTTCCCGTAAAATCACATCCTCATGCTGATCCAGATAGCGGATCAGTTCTCCAAAAAATGGCTGTCTCGTCAAACGAGATGGATTAAAAATCTGAATCATGAAGATTCCTTTCTTTACATTTTAACAGAGGCGATGCTGCCAACTGACTGGGATTGGTCCCAGCTTGGTTCAGAGGAACAGGCAGACCTAGTTCTCTGTAATACTCCCTCCAAAAATCACTAATCGCCTGCTCCCCATCCCCAAATTTCATAGGTATGTTTTCAAAAATGGGGAGAATTTCTGCCATGTACTGGGAACAGTAAAAACCAGCTCCATCTGGATAGAAAGAAGCATTGTAGGGTGCTCCTAGATGTTTGCAAGCTCTTTCCTTCACCGAATGGATATCCATTTCTGGGTAAACATAGATGTCGTACAAATGATTGGGCTCAAAGAAGTCTGCTGGTTCTTGACAGACTACACCAAATTTTCCACTAGCATGGTAAATCATCCCATCCAAATAAATGGCAACATGGTTATAGTTGCCTGTGGAAGTCTGGATGGCCTGTCCCATATCTGACTCATCTCTCACAAAATCAAATCACCATTTTCTAACATACTTCACTCCTAGAAAAAAAGGAGCCGAAACTCCCTTCGATATAAGGCAAACTAGCCTTTCCTAATTTGAATTAACACTCAAAATCTTAAGCATTGAAGCTTTCAGTCAATTGAGGTACCACTTGTTTCTTACGTGAAACGGCACCAGCAAGGAAGGCATGATTGTTTTCAAGTTTGAAGTTGAAAGCCGCTTCTACCTTGTCCATATTGGCACCAAGAGCCAAGATTTCTGAGTTTGAGTTGACAATATCTGTAATCATCAAGACAAAGTCAGAGTAGCCGTTTGCTGTGTTGGCAGCTTGCATTGCAGCTTCAATTTCTGCTTGGCGTTCCAATACTTCCGCGATGTCCACTGTGTTTACTTGGGCAACACGGACATTATTTCCATTTAATTCAAAAGTCTTAGCATCGATGTCAATCAATTCTTCGGCAGATTTGCTGGCTAAGTTGGTACCAGCTTTCAGCATAGCCAAACCATACTCTTCCAAGTTGACACCAGCTAATTCAGCCAATTCAGGAGCAATGACTGTATCTGTTGGGTGTGTTGTTGGTGATTTCAAAAGAAGAGTATCTGAAATCAAACCTGAAAGCATCAAACCAGCAATCTCTTTAGGTACAGCTACACCATGTTCTTTGAACATACGATAAACGATTGAAGAAGCTGAACCAACTGGCTCCAAACGCATGTATAGTGGGCTTGCAGTTTCAAAGTTAGCCACACGGTGGTGGTCTACAACACCATAAACTTCTACTTCAGCGATATCTGATACAGATTGTTGGAATTCATTGTGGTCAGTCAAGATAACTTGCTCTGCACCTTCTGCTTTGGCAGAAGTGATGACACGCGGTGCTTCCACACCAAAATAGTTCAAGACAAAGGCTGTTTCTTCATTTGGAGTTCCAAGGGCAACGGCTTCCGTATCCAAACCGTAAGCTTCTTTTGCAAGGTAGGCAAAAGCTACAGATGACCCGATGGCATCTGAGTCTGGATTTTGGTGACCAAATACTAGAATCTTAGACATGATAATACCTCATTTTGTTTATTCTCTTTATTGTAGCATTTTTTTCGATTTTTGACAAAAGTAAGAGGAGTCAAAGGACTCCTCACTACTCTTCAAAATAACTGAGTAAATTTCTATCTTGATTTTCAGATAAAAATCTTTCCTTCTGCGGTCTCTTCTTACGCTTGAGCAGGGCTTCTGCCGACATGGCTTCTTCCTTACTGGCAAAACCTTGAGCATAGATAAGTTTGACTGGCAAGCGTGCTCTTGTATATTTGGCTCCCTTCCCACTATTGTGGACAGTGAGGCGTCTTCTCACATCAGTCGTATACCCTGTATAATAAGAACCATCACGACACTCCAGCACATACATATAAGCCTTATGATCCATAATAAATCTCTTCAAGTTCGGGCGTATAAGAGCCATCATCATTGTGGACAATGAGAGGTGGCAAGACCTTAAAGCCACTTGTCGAGCCATCCTTGATAGCCTCAATCAAAAGCATATTGGCTTCCTTTTCTCTTTTTGGATAAACAAACTGCAGGCGCTTAGGGGCTAGATTATGCCGTTGCAACATATCCAGAATGTCCAAGAGTCGGTCAGGACGATGAACCATGGCCAACCGTCCATTAGACTTGAGAATACTCTGGGCACTACGACAGATTTCCTGCAAATTGGTCGTGATTTCATGGCGCGCCAAGAGATAATGTTCACTCTCGTTCAGGTTTGAATGAGGATCCACCTTAAAATAGGGCGGATTACACAAAATCATATCCACCTTACTTCCCTGTAAACGAGAAGGCATATTTTTCAAATCATCACAGATGACCTCCATCTGCTCCTCTAATCCATTCAAACGGACAGAGCGCTCAGCCATATCCGCCAAACGCTCCTGAATCTCAACAGACAATATCTGTGCTTGAGTACGAGTGCTGGCAAAAAGCCCCACTGCTCCATTCCCAGCGCAGAAATCCACAATCAATCCCTTCTTAGGAAAACGTGGAAAGCGTGACAAGAGAACACTATCCACCGAATAGCTAAAAACCTCTCTATTTTGAATGATTTTAATATCTGTCGAAAAGAGCTGATTAATGCGCTCTCCTGATTTTAATAATTGTTCTTCTTCCATGGTCTTATTATAGCAAATTTATATTAACATTACAAAGAATATAGATTTCTAACTAATTCTTCTGCTTCTTCAAATGTTGGAGGGCTTCCTTGGTCCAAATTGGCATCATTCGTTTGAGAGGCGCAAAGCCGTAGTTAAAACGGTCGCTTGAAAAGCGTCTCCGTCTCGGAAACTGGTGCTTTTCTTCCTCCAAAGTACGGATAGAAAGACTGGCTTTCCCTGTAAATTCATCCAAATCTACCACCTGAACTTGAACCTCTTCATCGACTTTCAAGGCTTCATGAATATTTTCAATAAATCCTGTCCGAATCTCTGAAATGTGAATCAGCCCCGTATCACCCGTCTCTAGCTCAACAAAGGCACCGTAGGGCTGAATCCCTGTAATACGGCCCTTTAGCTTATCACCGATTTTCATCTTAGTCCTCAATTTCAATAGTTTCAATCACAACATCTTCAACTGGTTTGTCCATAGCCCCTGTCTCAACAGCAGCAATGGCATCCAAGACAGCGTAAGATGCTTCATCAGCTAACTGACCAAAAACCGTGTGACGGCGATCTAGGTGTGGTGTCCCACCTTGGTTTGCATAGATTTCCGCAATCGGTTCTGGCCAACCACCACGAGCAATTTCTTTCTTAGAATATGGCAGGTGTTGATTTTGCACGATAAAGAACTGGCTGCCGTTGGTATTTGGACCAGCATTGGCCATAGAAAGGGCACCACGGATATTGTAAAGTTCTTCTGAGAATTCATCTTCAAATGATTCGCCGTAGATTGATTCGCCACCCATACCAGTTCCAGTTGGGTCTCCACCTTGGATCATAAAGTCCTTGATAATACGGTGGAAAATGACTCCATCATAATAACCATCTTTTGATAGAGCTACAAAGTTAGCTACTGTTTTTGGAGCATGTTCAGGGAAGAGCTTGATACGCAAATCACCGTGATTGGTCTTAATAGTCGCAAGAGGACCTTCTACTGTTTCAATGTCTACTTGTGGAAAATGCAATTCTTTTTCTACCATACCAAATCCTTCTAAGGCATCAAAAATGCCATCTTCTTCTAGTGTTTTTGTTATATAATCTGCTTTTTCTTTGATTTTTTCATGAGAAATTCCCATTGCGACGCTGATTCCAGCATAATCAAAGAGTTCTAAGTCGTTGAGTCCATCTCCAAAAACCATGACGTTCTCTGGTTTCAAGCCTAGGTGTTCCACAACCTTTTCCACCCCCGTCGCTTTGGAACCTGAAATCGGCACAATGTCAGACGAATGCTCATGCCAACGAACCATGCGAAGTTTGTCTGAGAGACTATCAGGCAAGTGCAAGTCATCTCCTTTATCTTCAAAAGTCCACATCTGATAGATGTCTTCTTTCTCATGGAAATCAGGGTCCACATCCAAATCGGGATAAATTGGATTGATAGCCTCACTAATCATATCGGTACGGGTCGACAACTTGGCATCATGACTCCCAACCAAACCATACTCAATTCCTTCTTGCTTAGCCCAAGAGATATACTCCTCAACATCTGATTTCTCAATCTGATGCTGATAAATGACCTGACCTTTTTTATCTTCGATATAAGCACCATTTAAGGTTACAAAAAAGTCAGGCTTGAGCTCACGAATTTCTGGCACGACACCAAAAATTCCTCGTCCAGAAGCAATACCTGTCAAGATTCCTTTCTCACGTAATTGCTTAAAAACAGCTGGGATTGAAGACGGAATAAAACCAGTCTTGGAATTTCGCAATGTATCATCAATATCAAAAAAGACGATTTTAATCTTCTTTGCCTTGTATCTTAATTTCGCATCCATCTCACTACCTCTTTCAATCTAACTCTTTCCATTATACCATAAAGTAGAGAAATCCCCTATTTTCACAGAAATTCGCTATCTCTTATTCGAACTTCTTGGATAAGTACAGAACTAAATCATCATTATTTTGAATAGTAGCATTCATTTCCAAGGGTTGATTTCGATACCAAACGCCTGAACCATCTGGAATATAGCCTCGTTTGATGTACAATCTCTGGGCAGGTCCATAGCCTGAGTGCAAACCTACACCCAACGTCACTTTGTCTGAAAAAAACTTAACTCGATTTTCTGCTTCTTCTAGCAGTTGACTCCCAATCCCTTGATTTCGAAAAGGCTCAAACACATTAAAATCTGATAATTCTGGATAGACTTCTGCAAAAGGACCATGTTTAGCAGAGGGCAAAATGGTAACGTAGCCCGCTACAGCACCATCAATCTCTGCAACTAAGACTTCTCTCTCCCCACTTTCCTGTTCCAGAAAATATCTAGCCAAAATTTCCTCTCTACCAGGCCAACCTTGATTCATAAAGCCGTGAGATAAGGATTCAATATCAGACTTAATCATATTTCTAATCGTACAATTCATCTTTGACTTACCCACCTTTACTCTTTCTATTACTATTATAGCACGCCAAGGTCAGAAAAAAACTATCTCGTGAAAAAAAGACCCACCCGGGTCTTTTCTTTAATCTTCGTTTACGAAAGGCATCAAAGCCATTACGCGAGCACGTTTGATAGCTGTTGTTACTTTACGTTGGTTTTTAGCTGAAGTTCCTGTTACACGACGAGGAAGGATTTTCCCACGTTCTGAAACGAAACGGCTAAGAAGCTCAGTATCTTTGTAATCAACATATTCAATTTTGTTTGCTGCGATGTAATCAACTTTTTTACGGCGTTTGAATCCGCCACGACGTTGTTGAGCCATGTTTTTTCTCCTTTATAATTTTAGTTGTCCATTAGAATGGTAAATCATCATCTGAAATATCCAATGGATTTGTTGCTCCAAATGGATTTTCATCACGTGAAAAGTCTGGTACTGAATTTGTAGGTGCTGAATAGTTTGCAGTTGGGGCAGAGTAAGCTCCACCTGTATGACCTTCACGCACACTACGGCTTTCCAACATTTGGAAATTCTCAGCCACGACCTCTGTCACGTAGACACGTTGTCCTTGCTGGTTATCGTAACTACGAGTCTGGATACGACCTGTCACCCCGATAAGTGAGCCTTTTTTAGCCCAGTTAGCAAGGTTTTCAGCCTGTTGACGCCACATAACGACATTGATAAAATCAGCCTCACGTTCGCCATTTTGACTCTTAAATGTACGGTTTACTGCAAGAGTAAAAGTCGCAACTGCTACATTTGATGGGGTATAACGCAACTCAGCGTCACGTGTCATACGCCCTACAAGTACAACATTGTTAATCATAGTTTACCTTCTTACGCGTCAATTTTGACGATCATGTGACGAAGAATGTCAGCGTTGATTTTTGAAAGACGGTCAAACTCTTTAAGAGCTGCATCGTCGTTTGCTTCAACGTTAATGATGTGGTAAAGTCCTTCACGGAAATCTTGGATTTCGTATGCAAGACGACGTTTTTCCCAAGTTTTTGATTCAACAACAGTTGCACCGTTGTCAGTCAAAATAGAGTCAAAACGTGCTACCAAAGCGTTTTTAGCTTCTTCTTCAATGTTTGGACGAATGATATAAAGAATTTCGTATTTAGCCATTGATATGTTCCTCCTTTTGGTCTAATGACCCCAAGACTTTGCAAGGGGTAAGTGAGGTTCGCTCACAATAAACTATTATACTAGAAAAAAATTTTTTACGCAAGTAAAAACACCGAAATAAAAAAAGAAGATGACGAATCATCTTCTCAAAAACTATGAGTTTTTAGTCCTCTTTTTTCTTGCGAGCAAGAAATCCAAATCCACTCAAAGCTCCAAGGAGTCCAAGTGCAGCTAGACTAGCATTAGCTTCTGTACCTGTGTTAGGTAACTCTTTTTGACCTTCAACATATTTAGGTGTTGCTGGTTGGGTAGCTGAATCAGTTGCTACTGATGGTTCAGCTGGTGTTGGAACAGCAGGTTGGCTTGGAGTTGTTGGTTGTTCCGGTTGCACTGGAGCTACTGGTTGTTCTTGATCGATTGGATTTGTCACTTTCTTATAGTGATGTAAGGTATTTCCTTTAGCATCCGTTGTCGAATGACTATATTCATATCCTTCCAACTCTATCGGATTGTGTTTTCCTTCTTTATCTGAAGTAATTCGGTTACCATTTTCATCTAGGTATTCCGTTACAATTTGAACTGTTGAATCACCATTTTGAGCAATGACTCCTCCACCATTTTGTGATTTAGGTGTTACTGTTACTGGTACGTCGACTGTAATAATACGACCATCCGGTAATTTTACTTTCACTTTAACCACTGGTTTTACTACAGGTGTTTCAGTTGTTGGAATTTCTCCTACTTCTACAATTTCCCAACCTTCTGGTAGATCTACTTTCTTCTTAACATCTTCTTCAGTAATTGGTGTTCCCACTCCTACTACAATAGGCGTTACTTTTGGTGTTACTATTACTGGTACATCTACTTCAATTATCTCACCAGTTGGAACTTTAATTTTCACTTTAACGCTTGGTTTTACTCCAGCTGGAATTGTTGTTGGGATTTCTCCTACTTCTACAATTTCCCATCCTGGCTCTTTTGGTAAATCAATATGACCTTTTACATCATCTGGTGTGATTGGAGTTCCTTGTGGTACAACAATTTGTCTTACAGTTGGTGTTACGATTACCGGTACGTCGACTGTAATCTTACGTCCATCTGGTAATTCAATTTCCACTGAAACAACTGGTTTTGTTCCTGGTGTTGTAGTCGTTGGAATTTCGCCCACTTTTGTTACAGTCCATCCTTTTGGCAATTCGATATGTTTCTTAACATCTTCTGACGTTACAGGCGTTCCTACTGAAACTACTACAGGTGTTACTTTCGGCGTTACGATTACTGGGATATTCATCGTTACTCGAATTCCATTTGGCAATTCAACTACAACTGGAATACTTGGTCTTTCACCTGGAACATCTGTTGTAGGTTTATCTCCAATTGAGATAACTTTTACTCCTTTTGGAATGTGTTTTTCAACATCCTCAGCAGTAATTGGATCACCTTGTTTTTTAACAATATCTTCAATAGGTGTTACATTCACTGGTACTTCTACCGTAACTACTTTGTCATTTGGTAATGTAATCGTTACTTTTACTGGATCTTTCTTACCTGGTGTTGTTAAGTCTGGAAGATCTCCTACCTTAACTGTTGCTCCGTCTGGTACTTTAATTTGTTTTAATACATCCTCTGGAGTCAATTTATCTTTTGTAACTGGTGTTTCAATTGGAGTGATTGGTGTTACATTAACCGGTACTTCTACCGTAACTACTTTGCCATTTGGTAATTCCACAGTGACTTTAACTGGATCTTTCTTACCTGGTGTTGTTAAGTCTGGAATGTTTTCTACCTTCGTTACCTTGCCTTCTGCAGGAATCTTGATGCCTTTAGTGTAATCCTCTGATGTTAATGGAGTCTTCGTAACCGGAGTTTCAATTTCCTTCACTGGTGTTACGTTCACTGGGACTTCCACTGTAATTACTTTCCTATTTGGTAATTCTACCGTTACTTTAACTGGATCTTTCTTACCTGGTGTTGTTAAGTCTGGAATGTTCTCAACATTCGTTACCCTGCCTTCTGCAGGAACTTTAACATATTTAGAAATATCCTCTTTTGTTAAAGGTGTATTCGTCACTGGGGTTTCGATTGGTTTTGGTTTAGCTTCCACTACTTTAATGGTTGCTGGAACTTCTACTAATACATTACCATTTTTATCTTTTACTACAACTGTAACTGGTTTATCCCCTGGAGTTGTTCCATCATATGGAGTTGTTTGTCCTTCTGGAACTTTGTATTCAAACGTTGACCCTTCTGGATAGTCACTTGGTGTGATACTATCTTTCGGTTTTGGTTGATTTTCACCTGTAGCATTAATAGGAATTAATTGTTCTTTTCCTTCTACTACTTTAACCTTAGCTGGTACTTCAACAAGTGTGTCATCTCCATCTTTGGCAACAACGACTACATCTTTTTCGCCTGGCGTTGTTGTGTCCACTGGAGTCTTATATCCAAATGTAATTTCATCTGGATATTGTTCAGGATCAATACTCTTAGATGCATCTGGTTGTTTGTTTGATTTATCAACTGGCACATATTGTATCTTCGGTTCTACTACTACAATTGTCGCTGGAATTTCTGTAATTGGTTGTCCATTCAACTTAGCTACTACTGTTACAGGTTTCTCACCTGGTGTTGTTGTATCTACCGGAGTGTTATCTTTATATTCAAATGTTGTTCCAGTTGGGAAATCATTTGGATTAATGTTTTCTTTTGGATCTGGCTGTTTCTTAGCTGGATCTACTGGTACATATTTAGGATAACTTTCTACTACTCGTACTGTAGATGGTACTTCAACTAATACCTTATCCCCTTGTTTCACAACAACAGTAACTTTCTTATCACCTGGTGTAGTTGTATCTACTTCTTCTTTGTACTCAAATGTTGCATCTTTTGGATAATCATCCGTATCAATACTATCTTCAGGTGATGGTTGTTTTTTACCTTCATCAACTGGAACGATTTGTGGGTAACCTTGTACAACTTTCACTTTTGTTGGAACTTCAACAAGTGTATCATCTCCATCTTTCGCAACGACAACCACATCTTTTTCGCCCGGCGTTGTTGTGTCTACAGGTGTCTTGTACTCAAATGTTATTCCATCTGGGTATTGTTCTGGATCAATACTCTTAGAAGCATCTGGTTGCGGTTTACTTGGATCTGCTACTACGTATTGTGTCTTAGGTTCAACGACCATCACTTTTGCTGGGACTTTTGCAATAACTTCATCGCCAATCTTCGCTACAACTACCACATCTTTTTCGCCTGGCCTTGTTGTATCTACAGGAGTTTCATAAGTAAACTCTGTATCTTTAGGGAAGGCTTTAGGATCAATACTTCCTTCAACAGCTGGTTGTTTTTTATCCTTGTCTACTGGCACAAATTGTGGATAGCTTTCTACAACACGTACAGTTGCTGGGACTTCTGCAATAGGATTACCCTCTTTATCTTTTACAATGACATTGACTGTATAATCACCAGGCATTGTGGTATTCACTGGAGTTTTTGGATCATATTCAAATGTTGAACCCTCTGGGTATTCCGTTTTATCAATACTGTTTTCTGGATTTGGTTGTTTATTGTTTTCATCCACTGGAACGATTTGAGGAACTCCCTCTACAACAGTTACTGGAACTTTAACAACGGTTGTTTTTTCTTCCCCATCAACAGTGTACTTCACAGTAACATTTACATCAATATCATCTGACAAATCTGGATTTTCTACATTTTCATCAATACTTACATTTGTAACATTTGCTGGAAGTTTTCCTTTAAATGTACCATCTGCAATAGCTTCTTTCGCCTTAGCAAGAACTTTTTCTTTTGCTTTTTCCTTGTCGCTATCTTTAGCAACAATTAGACCTTTCGGTGTTGGTTTTGGAAGAACTATTACTTTAACTATTACTGGTTCTGTTAAAGTTGCTCCATTTTGATCCGTATAAGTTACTGGTACAGTTACTTCTTTCACACCTGGGTTTGCAGTAATATCTTTTGCTAAATCTGTAGGCTCACCCTTCGTTCCATTTTCACCAGGAGTAACAGCATCTGTAATATCCTTAGTTGTAATTTCATCTCCTTCAAATACAACTTTAGATGTCGGAGTTGAACCAACTACATTTACAGGAACGTCGACGTCAACTGAAATGTCATCAATAACTTTTCCAGTAGCCTTATCTCTATATTTAACAGTTACTGACACTGGAGTTTGTTGCCCATTTTGATCAGTTTTTGGAGTTACAATAGCGTCATCTGTTACAAATGGAGTTACACCATCAGGAACATTTGTTAATCCAGTAATTGCTTTATTAACGTTTGCTCGAATAGCATCGATTAATTTCTCGTTAGGTGTACCATTTAAGACTGTAATGCCTTTTGGTTCTGGTTTTGGTAATACTGTTACAGGGACATTTACAGTTTCATCTCCAGTTGAATATTTAACTGTAGTTGGTACTACTACGTCTGTTGCTCCAACTTTTCCTGTTGTATCTGGTAAATTCGCATCCGTTGGATCTTGTACTGTTCCACCTTTACCTGGTGTAACTGCTTCTTTTACTTTAGCTGGATCTAGTTTTTGACCTTCTACAACGTAGACAGATTTAGTTTCAGAACCTTTAACGTTTACAGTAATTTCAGCATCTTTTGTATATTCAACGCCATCTACTGTGTAAGTTACTGGAACTTTTACTGTCCCTCTTTTTGTTCCTTTTTCTGCAGTCATTGTTGCTAAAACTTTTTCTGTAATCTCACCAACCACTACATCTTTAAAACCTTCTGGTAATTTAGCTTTGAAATCAGCTGATGTTGCTACTTCTGTCGCTTTTGTTTTAGCAACTTCTTTTACTTTATCTACTGAGGCTCCTTTGTGTACTTCTACTTCACCAGTTGCTTTTGGTAAGACAGTTACTGGGACTTCAACAGTTTCATTAATGTTTGTTCCATTTATTTCATGTGTGATAGTTGTAGGAATCTTAAGTCCTGCTTCCCCAGCTTTTCCTGTTGTATTAATCACATCTGCTTCATTAGGATTATTCACCACTCCAGTTTTAGTATTAATTGTTGCTGATGTAACAGAAGATTTCACTTGGTCATCAGTAATCTTGTCTCCTTCGAATACTACTAACTTATTGGTAGTTGATTTCACTACATTTACTTCTATATCTACAGTATTTTTATAATTTTTTCCATCTCGACTATGAACTACTGGCACTTTTATAACACCGGCATTCTCTTTCGCTACGTCAGTAGCAACAACTCCCGTAGACATTCCTTGATCATCTAGAGTAGCCGTAGCATTAGTTTCATCCAGTTTTCTCTTGTATTCTTCTGATTCAATCTTTTCTTTCGCTTTTAATTTAGATAGCTCCTTGATCTTATCTAAACTAGTTCCGACTGGAACAGTGATTTTATCAACATCAGTAAATGAATCGATATACAAGGTCTTTTTATATTTGTAGTTCGGTTCATTTGAATATTTAAGACTTGGAGCATTGACATTTTCTGGAACATCATAAAAATTGGAATCATTATTTCCGTATTTATGGAGAACATTTCCCAAAGTATCATCTCCTGGAAATCCATTTTGACCTGAAACTTCAAAGGTAGAACTACCCACATAATCTGCTGTTGTTTCAAATGGAATTTTAACAATAAAGTCTTTTGAACGTCTATCTCCAGCTAAAATGTCTCTTCTTTTAGAGTTTATCCCAAAACTTAGTTCTGACTTGTTTTTATCAAATCTAAAATTAGTTGTCCAAGTATTGTTTAATTCATAAGCAGCCTGTCCATTAGCTTGGTTTAAATCTAACGTTTTCCCATTGGCATTTAAAGTTCCCAATACTACACCTTTTGGAACTTTAATCGTTACTTGATAGGTGCTTTGGAATTCAGTGATAGATGCTCCACCTAAGTTTCGTATGTTTAAATCAATTGTTCCTGTTTGTTTTTTACCATATATAGCATCATCGGTAAACCCATATTTCCCAGATTTCTTTTCACTAGTGATATTAGTTGAAATATTAACGGCTGGACCTGTAGCAATCCCGATACCTCCAATGATATAACCATCTTCGATAGGGTTATTGCCAAGTGTTTTGTTGGTTTGTCCTGGACTTCCTGCTTCAACAATCACACGAACTTTTGTGGTTCCCTCTGGGATATGGACAGCACGAAGTAAATTTCGCCAACCATTTCCGACACTGCCAGGATTTTGCTCAAACTCCGTTTGTGAATTTCCACTTTTACGCTTCAATTCCGTTAGTTTTTGACCAGTATAAGCATCTACTATTGTTAATTTAACATTTTCTCCTTCTGATGGTAGAGCAAGTGGTCCATAAGCTCCATTATGTAAAACATTCACAAAGAGCAGAGAGTTAGGGTTAACATCCACATCTCGATAAATTCCATTACCTTTCTTCCCTAACTCTAAGTAATAGTCTCTATCAACCCTTCCTAATCCCACTTTTTTCATGTCCTCTGCAGAAATTAACCCAGATAACATACCACCACCTGCATTAGGTCTATTTTGTCCACCAGTGGCTGTTACTTTATCATTATTGCTATATATCTTAGCAGATTTCGGAGTGTAGGTTTGGTTAGGTTTAGGGGTGATATTGGTAGGGGATTCTCCTTTTACTAGAGTCACCTTTTCTGTATTATTTGTTAATTTCCAACCATTTAGCTTGGTGCCATCTGCTGCCTGTTCTCTGGTAAGTTCTAGTTCCTTCCAATGATATGTAGCTGAACCAACATTCGGACTATTAGTATCTGGACCTAATTGTTGATCCCCACTATCTTTTTGTTTACTAATAGCACTAGAGAAGTTCTGTTCACCAAAACCTTCCTTTAAATTTGCAAAAACACCTGTTTCATTATTATTCCCAAATCTAACAGCATTATTATTGATTGGTGCACCCCAATCAACTTTACCTGATTGATAATAACGAAGAGTATCTTTTTGAGCTTTTAGCTTTTGGAGAGCAGCATGCTTTTCTTTTTCAGTTGTTAGACTAGCTATTTCTACGTTATAAATAGTTTCTGACTTAGTCTTAATCGTGTTCAAAAGTTCAACAAATTCTTTATCTATCTCACCCTCTCCCTTTGCTTCCTCAGTAGAGATTTTAGCCGTAAGTTTTGTAATTTCACCTTGTAATTCTTGTTTAGCTTTTGTCAGTTCATCATCTGATACTCTTGCTACATCTGCAAGCGGAGTTTCTTGAGCACCTGTAGCCTCTCTAAACCCACTTTCCCCGTTTCCAGGAATCACTTGTCCATTACGCGAGTCTTGATTATTGTTTGCTTTCTTCTTTTCTGCTTTTGGCATACTTTCAATAACGAAAGCTTTGTTTTTTAATTCTCGCGTAGCTTTATCTACTTCTTCTTGTGTTGCTTTTTCATTTGATAGGAAGGTTTGAGCCTTAGCTAGTTCTTCCTTAGCATTTTCGATTGTTGCGGCAGTCTTTTCAGATACGCCTGCTTTTTCAAGAGCTGATTGCATACGAGCAATAGCAACTCCCAATTTGCTTGTATCAACCTTTGTAACTTCTGACGCTTCAATTGCTGTTTCTGGTTGTGGTTCCACAGTTGCTGGCACCTCTGGAACTGATGCCGCCGGTTCCATTTCTGAGTCTGTCGAACTTTCACTAGCTAGTGTATTGTCATTCACTTTTGAAAGTGAGAGCGATTCACTCTCTCCCTGTACTCCTCCTTCAGCACCTACTTCTGGTCTAGCTGGAACTACTGGAGAATTTGCTTGAACGCTGCCCCCACCTAAGAAAAACAATCCTGTAGCTACAGCTACACTAGCTACCCCAAAACTAACCTTACGAATGCTATAACGTGTAAATTTTTCCACTTGTGAACGAGCATGTACGCCTTTATTCTTAAACATTGCTACACTCCTTTTGTAATGATTATCTGTTAATATGTTTTGAGGAAGCAAATAAAAAGCCCCCCCCTAAAATATCGTAGCATATTTTAAATGGGCTTAATTTATTATACTCTTTTTTTATCTACAAATCAAACATTATGACGTAACTAAAAATCTAAAATTTTCTTCTTATACTCAATGAAAATCAAAGAGCAAACTAGGAAGCTAGCCGCAAGCTGTACTTGAGTACGGTAAGGCGACGCTGACGTGGTTTGAAGAGATTTTCGAAGAGTATTATTTGTTAAAACCTTCAGAAGATTAGCTATGACTCGAACTCTAAGAGCACTAAAGGCTGGGCAAAAACCCGCTTTTGTCTTATTTCAATCCACTATACCTGATAATATTTCCTTTCGCTTCCAGAGATTTCTATGAAAAAAACGCCACATGGGCGTTTTCCTGTTCTTATGGTTTGATACGATGCAACATACGTGGGAATGGGATAGCTTCACGGATGTGTTTTGTTCCTGCTGCGAAGGTGACCATACGCTCGATACCGATACCAAATCCTCCATGTGGAACTGTACCGTATTTACGAAGGTCAAGGTAGAATTCATACTCTGTACGATCCATGCCAAGTTCATCCATCTTAGCAACTAATGCATCGTAGTCTTCCTCACGCATAGACCCACCGATGATTTCTCCATAACCTTCTGGAGCAAGCAAATCTGCACAAAGCACGCGCTCTGGATTTCCAGGAACTGGTTTCATGTAGAAGGCCTTGATAGCTGCTGGGTAGTTCATGACAAATGTTGGCACACCAAAGTGGTTTGAAATCCAAGTTTCATGTGGTGAACCAAAGTCATCACCATGCTCAAGATGTTCATAGTCAGCGTCTTCATCATTTTCATGCTCTTGCAAGAGGTCAATGGCTTGATCGTAAGTGATGCGTTTGAATGGCTCTGCAATGTAGCGTTTCAAGAGTTCTGTATCACGTTCCAAAGTTTCCAAGGCTTGAGGCGCACGGTCAAGAACACCTTGTAGAAGAGCTTTCACATAAGCTTCTTGCAAGTCAAGCGACTCATCATGTGTCAAGTAGGAGTACTCTGCGTCCATCATCCAGAACTCAGTCAAGTGACGGCGCGTTTTTGATTTTTCGGCACGGAATACTGGACCAAAGTCAAAGACACGACCAAGAGCCATAGCGCCTGCTTCTAGGTAAAGCTGACCTGATTGGCTCAAGTAGGCTGGCGTTCCGAAGTAGTCTGTTTCAAAGAGTTCTGTTGAATCTTCTGCCGCGTTTCCTGAAAGGATTGGGCTATCAAACTTCATGAAACCGTTCTTGTCGAAGAACTCATAAGTTGCATAGATAATAGCGTTACGGATTTGCATCACGGCTACTTGCTTACGAGAACGAAGCCACAAGTGACGGTTGTCCATCAAAAAGTCTGTTCCGTGTTCTTTTGGTGTAATTGGGTAGTCTTGAGATTCACCGATCACTTCGATGTCTGTAATATCCAACTCATAACCAAATTTAGAACGTTCGTCTTCTTTAACAATACCTGTCACATAAACAGAAGTTTCTTGGCTCAAGCGTTTGATAACATCAAACTTCTCAAGTCCTACTTCTTCACCAAATTTTTCGACAAAGTTTGGTTTAAAAGCCACACCTTGGAAGAAGGCTGTTCCATCACGCAATTGCAAGAAGGCAATTTTCCCTTTTCCTGATTTGTTGGCAACCCAAGCGCCAATCGTCACTTCCTGACCAACATAGTCTTTTACATCAATAATCGTTACACGTTTTGTCATTATTTTTCCTTTTCTTTTTTATTCTTTATGGCAAACCACTTCTATATTGTTCCCATCTGGGTCAATCATAAAAGCAGCATAGTAAATCGGATGCTCACTGCGATAACCAGGAGCCCCATTATCTCGCCCACCTGCCCCTAAGCCAGCCTCATAACAAGCTTGAACCTCTTCCTTATTTTCTGCTAAGAAAGCAAAGTGAATAGGATCTTGTGTCCCCTGAGCCAGCCAAAAATCACCACCAGGATGAGGGCTATTTGGGGCAAGAAAACTGATTAGAGAAGTGGTCTTAAAAGCCAATTTATAGCCCAAAGGAGCGAGAAATCTCTTATAAAATCCTTCTGAAATTTGTAAATCCTTTACCTTAATTTCAAAATGATCAATCATTCTCACTACCCATAAATGCTTTCAAGCGACTAACTGCCTCTTTAAGCGTATCTAGGTCTGTCGCATAGCTGAGGCGCACATTTTCTGGCGATCCAAAACCTGCTCCTGTAATCAAGGCTAGACCAACTTCTTCAAGAATAGCCGTTGTAAATGCTGTTACATCGCTATAACCTTTCATCTCCATAGCTTTTTTGACATTTGGAAAGAGATAGAAAGCTCCTTGTGGTTTGACAACTTCAAAACCAGGGACTTCACACAAGAGTGGATAGATGGTATTGAGACGTTCTTCAAATGCTTGACGCATAACTTCCACAGAATCTTGCGGTCCAGTTAGGGCTTCGATAGTTGCATATTGTGAAACAGCAGTTAGGTTAGAAGTTGTTTGACCTGTCAATTTGCTCATAGCAGCAATGATTTCTGGGTCACCCACTGCATAACCTACCCGCCAACCTGTCATGGCATAAGCTTTTGATACACCGTTAATGACAATGGTTTGCTTGCGAATGGCTTCTGATAGACTAGAGATTGGTACGAACTCATTCCCGTTATAGACCAAACGACCATAAATATCATCTGCTAGGATGAGAATGTCATGCTCAACTGCCCAATTTCCGATAGCTAGTAATTCTTCACGAGTATAGATCATACCAGTCGGATTAGATGGTGAATTGAGAACCAAAACCTTGGTCTTATCAGTGCGAACTACTTCTAACTGCTCTACAGTTACCTTAAAGTGGTTGTCTTCCTTAGCAGGAACAAAGACGGGAACGCCTTCTGCCATCTTGACCTGATCTCCATAACTAACCCAGTATGGAGTTGGAATAATAACCTCATCTAAAGGATTGATTACAGCCATAAAGAAAGTATAGAGGGAGAACTTGGCACCTGTGGCAAAGGTAACCTCATTACTTGCGACAGAATAGCCATAGTAACGCTCGAAGTAGGTATTCACTGCAGCTTTTAATTCTGGTAGACCTGAAGCTACTGTATAGAAGGAAGCCTGTCCTTCTCGAATAGCTTTAACTGCTGCATCCTGAATATTTTCAGGAGTGTAAAAATCTGGTTGTCCCAAGGTCAAGAAAAGGACATCCTTACCTTGAGCTTTTAATTTTTTTGCTCTCGCATCACTAGCTAAAGTAACACTTTCTTCCATTTCTAAAACACGGTTGGATAGTTTCATAGGCCCTCCTTATTGACCAATGCTCCTGTTTCAAAATCTACTAGATAAAAATCAGATCCTGACTTGACTTCCCAGATTGGCTTGTCTTGATAACGGCCAAAGGTAATCTTGTCAATCTCGCCAGCTCCTTTTTCCTTCGAAACAGCTTCTGCTTTTTCTTGTGAAACACCTTGATTTAGCTGATAAACGTAAATCTTATGGTCATCTTTTCCAATCAGGACAGCAAGTACTTCTTGTTTTTTATTGCGACCAAGAACGCTATAATAAGATTCTAAGCCATTGTATAAATCAACCTGATCAGCCTGCTCTAATCCTGCATACTGCTGAGCTAATTTTTCTCCTTCACTTTTAGCTGTTTGATAAGGTTTCATGCCAAGAGAAACCAGATACAGAAAGGAAGCACTGATAACCACAAGCAAAATCGTCATCCCTAGACCATACTGCCACAGTAGATTATTTTTTGCTTTGTTTTGTCTTTTTTTCACTCGTCTATTTTACCATCTATTAAGCTTTATTACAAGTGAATGCAAGAACAAACCTATATTATTTCTTCCTTCAAAGCAAACCGATTTTTCTTAGTTAAAACCGAACAAGAAAAGTAAAGACAGCTCCAAAATCAACCTATTAAAAAACCTGAGCTTGACACTCAAGTTTTCGTAATTTTTTTTGATCTATGGAATCATTTTATCATCTATTCTTTTAGCCATTTTTCCTAAAAATACAGGCAGTAGAAGGCTAATCATGACTAAAAAGAATCCTAGATAAAGAAATGTTAGCACAAAGCCTAAATGGTCAATCAACCAGCCTGTCAGTGGAAAGAAGACAATCATACTAAGGCTAAACATCATAGAGTAGACACTCAGCATGGTTGCCCTTACTTCACTTGGGAGCCGCTCTTGCAAATCATTGTCAAAAATCGGCTGAAAAAGAGCATATAGAGCATTACTAATCAAATAGACCAAAATATAGATTAGAGGTGTTCCAAAGTAGGACAGCATATAGGTGACTCCAGTCAGCAGGACAAGGACAGGGAAAAGCTTCAAGGCAGCATAGTTCTTTCCAATCTTACTCGCTAGATAGACTGCAAGGATATTCAGGAGACTACCAAGTAGCATAACTGCTGAAATTTGCCAACTACTTAAATCTGGTAACTGATTTTGATAGTAAAAGTAAAACATGCACATGAGTACTCCGACAATCTGAGACAAAATCATCCAGTTGAACAGCATGGGATTTCGCTTCAACTCATCCTTAACAGTCCAAATAATCTGTTTCATGGTCACACTATCAGCTTTTTCTAGCTTGACACTAGGTTCTTTCAGCATCCAAATCAGGAAAAGAACTATGATAGAAGTGGCAATCATGATATAGTAGGTCAGGTGCAATTGACCATGGACAAAAAATCCCGCCAACACTGTCCCCAAAGACCGAGTTCCTTCTGCTACTCCTGACATAAAACTTGAAATAGATAAGTAACGCTTCTTGAGTCCAGCTTCCACGGCTGAATCATAAACCATTGCTGCGCTTGTGCCTGAATCAAAATTATAAGACAAGGCACTTACCGCCATCGCTAGTGCATAAATCCAAAAATTTCCCTGCCCAGCCAACATGAGAATAGAAGACAGAATCCCTGCTATTCTACTTAAATAAAGGTTGGTCTTATAGGAATAGCGATCAGCTAACATACCAGATGGAATTTCACAGAGAAGACTGGTCGTATGAAAAATACTCTCCAGAAGTCCAATCTGCCAAAGAGACATTCCGTTTTGACTGAGAAAGAGAATCCAAAAGCTGGTAATCCCTAGAAATGCAAAAAACTCAACTCCGGCCATCAGGCCAATATTTTTCCGATAATTTCTTATTAACATCTTTTCTCCTTAACAAGTGTATTATTATTTCTTTTGTCCGTCACTTGTTAATCTGTGCCTTACATGATCTCCACCCCTTTTTAGAAGCATTCTTCAATGCCATTATTGTTCCTGAAATGATACCGGAAAATAGCTGTTCTGCGGTTTCTATTGCGAGTTTTCTTGTTTATTTTAGCACTTATGTCATCATATTACAAGAGAATGTTAGAATACTCTTCGAAAATCAAATGCATTCCAGTCGCAAGTGATTAGAGCTTCTGTAATTTTATCATTTTCAAATTAACTTTGAGCAAATTTCTTGCAAGTTGTTTTCTTTTGTTGTAATATATTTTATAACAACGAGAGAGTTCTCGAAATTTTAAGAAAAAGGAGACACAACATGTCTAAAAAAGTATTATTTATCGTCGGATCCCTACGCCAAGGTTCTTTCAACCACCAAATGGCGCTCGAAGCTGAGAAAGCACTTGCTGGTAAAGCGGAAGTTAGCTACCTTGATTACTCAGCCCTTCCTCTCTTCAGCCAAGATTTGGAAGTTCCAACTCACCCAGCTGTAGCTGCTGCTCGTGAAGCGGTTCTCGCTGCAGATGCTATCTGGATCTTCTCTCCAGTCTACAACTTCTCTATCCCTGGAACAGTGAAGAATTTGCTTGACTGGCTATCTCGTGCCCTTGACTTGTCTGATACACGCGGCGCTTCTGCCCTTCAAGACAAGTTTGTCACAGTATCATCTGTAGCCAATGCAGGTCACGATCAACTTTTCGCTATCTATAAAGACCTCTTGCCATTTATCCGTACACAAATCGTTGGTGATTTCACTGCTGCACGTGTCAATGACTCTGCTTGGGCAGACGGAAAATTGGTTCTTGAAGAAACAGTCCTAAACTCACTTGAAAAACAAGCAGAAGACTTGGTTAATGCTATCAAGTAACTAACATAATAAAAGCGAGCAAGGCTACTTTTCTGACACTCAGAAGACTAGCTTGTTCGCTTTTTTTCTCATTTATAAACTAAAATAGCTGATGATACATATTGTCCAATACAAAATATCTTTTCATACTTCCTTAATAAAAACCAATTCCTGTGGCTGGGACAGGTCTTCTTGGTAGGCAAATCCTGCAAAGCTTAAGCGACGAGCTTCCTCAACCGTCTGTACTTGATTTTCTATCAGGGCTGTCAGGAAGGCTCCACGCGCTTTCTTGGAAATAGTTGAGTGAATTTTCATCTGACCACCTCTATCCTCCATGAATTTGAAGGTCACCATCTTTTCTCTAATTTCCTTAGAAAATACCGTCTCAAACTCGGACGACAAGAGAGAGAAAATCACTTCTTCCTGCGTCACAGCTTCATCATAGGCTGCCTTCCAATGGCTCTTCAAAGTCTTACCTGCGACTTTTAACTTCATCAAAAAGTCCAAACGGTGAGGTGGTATAGGTGACAAGGCTGGAACGACTCCGTACAAAGCCGAAGTAATAAAGACATGATTTTCAAGATAGGCTTGTTCTGCCTCGGTCAGTTTGTCTCTCTTGATGTGACGGTACATAAGCCCATCAAAAAGTTTCAAGGCTGGGTAGTGTTGAGCAGTTTGCCTTTTCAAAGTTTGGATATGTTGAAATTCTTCCGCAGCCTTCTCAGCTGATACCTTGTAAAAACTCTCCAATTGACTAGCAGAATAGAGGGCCAAGGAATCAAGCACAGCCTGACTTTCTGGTTTTAAAGGAGTGGCTTCAATACTTGTCAAATCTGTATTCATTTCTTTTGCTGTTGGGATTAAAATTTTCATATTGATAGTGTAGCATATTTTTTAACCACAACCAAGAAATTCATCTGAAAAACCTCGGTTTAACCGAGGCTTCTCTATTTATTTGGGCCATCCTAACCAGACAGCCACGAGAACAAGGGCTAGGCCAGCTAAACTTGTTAAGATAGATAAGAATGTATCTTTTCTCTCCTTGAACTGAGAAAAACCTATCTTCAAAGCGAGCAGTCCCAGTAGCATTGAAGCAACCATCACATAAAAACCCATTTGTTTGTCCTCCATTAGTCTTAATTTACCTTATTATAACATATACTTCTTAAATAAAGCTGTCTTTACTGGACTTTAAAGGTCTTGAGATAGTTGTCTTTTCCTACTTGACCTTCGAAGGTTTTACCATTTTCAAGGTAAGGAAGGTCATCTGATACTGAGGCCTTGACCTTGTATATCTTACCATCAACTTTAAAGAAGTAGACGGTGTCTCCCTTGATAACAGCTGATTTAAGGTCTGCTACCACACCCTTGATGCTTTCTGTTGTTGCATTGTCAATTTCAAGGTCGTTTTTATTGGCGTACTTGCTGAGTAGCTCTTCCACTGTCGTAGCTACGATAACGTTTTGGTACTCGACTGCGTCTACCAGAGCATACTCTTTGACCAAGCCAGCATTGTCCTTCAAGCCCATGATATAGAGAGGCTTGTCATTGAGGTTGATGAGGATTGGGAAGGTTGCCTTGTAGGATTTCTCCTGAACAGCACCTTCGGCTGATTCACGGGCTGATTCTTCGGTCGCAGAAGCCAAGCTATACTTAGTGATTTCTCCTGTTCGCATATTTTCTAGGATGAAACCAAGATTACTTTCATCTGCATTGGCCGACGTCACGCCTGTGTAGAGGTAGATGTCATTGCCGATAGACAAATAATTATAACCCTTGGTAGTCTGGGTCACGTTTTTCTTGGAAATCATAGCATTCCAGAAGCCGTCCTTGTACTTGCCGTTGTAGTTGATTTGCTCAATGGTTTCCTCAGCTGGATAGACCCTGTCCACCCATTCTGGAACATCTGCCAAACTGTATTCCTTGGTTTCTCCATTTGTGGCGTCCAATATAATGACTGAAACAGGACGAGGAACAGCAAGTCCAAATTGCTTTTGGTAAACCGTTGCTACATAGAAAGGATTACCCTCATCGTCCACCTCAAAAGATGGAGTCTTGAAGATTTTAGTTGGGTACTTCAAGCGCAGGTGACGCTTGACATCGCGGTTAAAATACTCCGAGTCAGAATACTTGATTGGTGTCTTCAAGTCCACCAAGTCCGCATTACCAGTTACCATGTCCACCTTGATATACTCGCCGATTCCTTTGGCCTGATTATTAAACCACTTGATAGGGTCTGCGTATTCTAGTGGCGTCACTCGATAAGGTTTCCCATCAATCGTCAATTGGGTATAGGTGTCTGCCGCTACGTACTGCGACACCTTATCCGTTAGGGAACCCAAGTAGCGGTCGCCAATTTTTTCAGCAGTACTTCTATCTAAAATAGGAACCTTACTAGTGTCACTCTTAGGAAATTCAGTAAAGTCTTTTTCCGTGACCGTGACTACATTGGCATAATTTTTAGCCTGAAAAATGCTGGAAGTCACCAAGGAAACCAAGGCTGCTAAGAGAAGAATTCCTCCAATCGAAGCTAAAAGAACTTTCCCTAACCGATTGATTTTGAAACCCTCAAGATTTAAGGCAGCTTCCGCCTTGCCGTGGCGCACATGAACCGTTTTTACAAGGTTTATCCCCTTGCCAAAGCCAAATAAGACTGCCACAAGCAGCAAATGCCCACAGAGGAAAAAGAGAAATTCCCAGCTGGTTAAGTTAAGGGGCGGTAAAAAGATATACCAGGTCGTTGCGATAAAAATAAGTTCAAAGATTATTCGTTTCATTTGCTTTCCTCCTAAATGATTCGTCCTTCCAAGTGATCCAGCTCATGCTGGCAAATCTGAGCTGGGAAACCTGTCAAAGTAATGGTCTGTTCCTGCCACTTGCTGTCACGATAAGCAACCCTTATGGTTTCATAACGCTTAGTAGATCTCACACCTACCAAGGACAAACAACCTTCCTCTGTCTCATAAGCTCCTTCAGAGGACAGGAGCACTGGGTTAAACATGACCACGGGAACCAAGCTAAGATTAAAAATAATCACGCGCTTCTGCACCCCAATCATATTGGCAGCCAGACCAACGCAGGTCTCACGATTTGCTAAGAGCGTATCTTGTAAATCTCTGGCAAGATACAGATCATCCTGACTTGCCGGCTGAGATACCTGAGATAAAAACAAAATATCCTTCACAATTTTCTTTTCCACTTCCTCACACTCCTCTTGTTTTTTTACTATATTATAGCAATTATAGCACAAAAGCCGATAACTGCAAGCCCTTTCCCTCAACTGTAGCAAAAAGCCATCCGAAGATGACTTTTTTGCTATTTAATTTCTTTATAAGTTACTTCCAAGCCACGCTTAACAGCTGGACGATTGGCAATTTTTTCTGCCCATTTTACTAGATTTTGATAACTTGAGGCATCCAAGAATTTTGCAGAACCTTGGTAAAGATTTCCTTGAACCAACTGGCCATACCAAGACCAGATAGCAATATCTGCAATCGTATAGTCATTGCCTGCAATATAAGGTTTCTGAGCCAATTCCTTATCCAACAAATCCAACTGACGTTTCACTTCCATCGTAAAACGGTTAATAGGATATTCCAATTTTTCAGGAGCATAATTGAAGAAATGTCCAAATCCCCCACCTAGAAAAGGTGCTGCACCTGCTTGCCAGAATAGCCAATTCAAAACTTCTACCTTTTCCATAGGATTGCTTGGTAAAAAGGCTCCAAATTTCTCAGCAAGGTATAAAAGAATATGAGCAGACTCAAAGACTCTTACATCTTTAGCCCCTGACTGATCCAATAAAGCCGGAATCTTGGAATTTGGATTGAGCTTCACAAAGTCTGAGCCGAATTGATCCCCATCCATAATAGCAATCTTATACAAATCGTAAGCAGCTTGCTCAAAACCAGCTTCTAGTAATTCTTCCAATAAGATAGTGACCTTCACACCATTTGGTGTTCCCAGTGAATAAAGCTGAAAAGCTTGTTCCCCTTTTGGCAAGTTTTGTTGGAAACGTGCACCTGCTGTTGGTCTATTTAATCCCGTAAAAGCTCCTTGATTACTAGCTTCATCCTGCCATACGGTCGGTAATTGATATGCTGACATCCGAAACCTCCCTTAAATCGCATTCTTGTCAAAACCGAGTTTACGTTGGATAAATTTAACGATTTCGACAATAATAATCATTGAGAAGCTTCCAGCCATAACAATTCCCCATTGAGACAAGTCTAGTTTGGTTACGTGGAAGATTCCTTCAAGCGGTTCTACGACGATTGTTGCCATGAGAAGAATGAAGGATACCAAGATGGACCAGTTAAAGGTCTTAGACTTGAATGGACCAACTGTCAAGATGGATTGGTATACAGACTTGACATTGTAGGCATGGAAGAGCTGAATCAAACCAAGGGTTGCAAAGGCCATAGTTAGAGCATCAGCATGAATGGCATGATTATCACCCACATGTACTGGGTAAGCAATCGCAAGGCCATAAACACTCATAACAATAGCTGCTTGGAGTACACCTTGATAGATGATAGAACTCAAAACACCACCTGAGAAAAAGCTTGCCTTGCGTCCACGTGGTTTATGGTTCATGACGCCAGGCTCAGCAGGTTCAACACCTAGTGCAATTGCTGGGAAGGTATCCGTTACCAAGTTGATCCACAAAAGATGAACTGGCTGCAAGACATCCCAACCAAACAAGGTTGATAGGAAGATAGTCAATACTTCAGCAGTATTGGCAGAAAGTAGGTACTGAATAGTCTTTTGAATGTTTGAGAAGACCTTACGTCCTTCTTCCACTGCGACGATAATAGTCGCAAAGTTATCATCTGCAAGAATCATGTCAGAAGCTCCCTTAGAAACCTCTGTACCAGTGATTCCCATACCGATACCGATGTCTGCTGTTTTCAGAGCTGGCGCATCATTGACACCGTCACCTGTCATGGCAACGACCTTACCTTGTTTTTGCCAGGCCTTAACGATACGAACCTTGTGCTCTGGAGACACACGGGCATAAACAGAGTATTGACCAACTACTTTTTCAAAGTCTTCATCTGACAGTTCATTGAGTTCAGCACCAGTTAAAACGTGTCCTTCTGTATCATTTGCATCAATGATTCCCAATCGTTTAGCAATGGCTTCTGCAGTGTCTTGGTGATCACCCGTAATCATGATTGGACGGATTCCAGCTTCCTTAGCCACACGAACAGCCTCAGCTGCCTCAGGACGTTCAGGGTCAATCATCCCAATCAAACCAGTGAAGATTAAATCATTTTCAAGCTCTTCAGAAGTGAGATTTTCTGGAATGCTATCGATAATCTTATAAGCTCCTGCAAGGACACGCAAGGCTTGATGGGCCATTTCAGAGTTGTTTGTATGAATGAGGTTTGTAACCTTCTCATCAATCGGAGCAATATCCCCAGCCTTGTCTCGAAAAACACAACGTTTCAAAAGTTGGTCTGGCGCACCTTTAACGGCTACGAGGAAGCGTCCATCTGGCAATGGGTGAACCGTTGACATGAGCTTACGGTCAGAGTCAAATGGTAACTCAGCTACACGAGGATATTTCTCTAAAAATCCTTTGACATCGTAGCCCTTGTCCAAGGCATACTGGATAAAGGCTGTTTCCGTTGGGTCACCAATCAGATTGCCTTCCACATCGATTTTCGTATCATTAGCCAAAACAACTGAACGAAGAAGAGGCATTTCAAGACCTAGCTCAATGTCGTCAGCTGAGTCATGTAGGACTGCATCGTAGAAGACTTTCTCGACTGTCATCTTGTTCATAGTCAGCGTACCAGTCTTATCAGAAGCGATGATTTCAGTTGAACCAAGCGTTTCTACTGCAGGCAACTTACGAACGATAGAGTTACGTTTTGCCAAAACTTGAGTACCAAGGGCAAGAACGATAGTTACGATAGCTGGGAGCCCTTCTGGAATAGCTGCAACGGCAAGCGCAACAGAGGTCATCAACTCACCAAGTGGATTTTTCCCTTGAATGAAGACACCCACTACAAAAGTAACAAGGGCAATAACCAAGATAGCATAGGTCAAGACCTTAGAAAGGTTGTTCAAGTTTTGTTTAAGTGGTGTATCTGTCTCATCCGCATCTTGAAGCATACCTGCGATGTGACCAACTTCAGTGTACATCCCTGTATTGACAACAACACCCATCCCACGACCATAAGTCACATTTGAGTTTTGGAAGGCCATATTGACACGGTCACCGATACCAGCATCTGCAGCAAGTTCAACTGTCAAGTCTTTTTCAACTGGAACAGACTCACCTGTAAGAGCTGCTTCTTCGATTTTAAGAGAGTTGGCTTCTAGCAAACGTAGGTCTGCAGGTACTACATCACCAGCTTCGAGAGCGACGATATCACCTGGTACCAATTCTTTAGAGTCAATCTCAGCCATGTGCCCATCACGAAGAACGCGGGCAGCTGGACTAGACATAGATTTGAGGGCTTCGATGGCTTCTTCTGCTTTTCCTTCTTGGTAAACACCAAAGGCAGCATTGATGATAACCACGGCTAGGATGATAATGGCATCTGCGATATCTTCCCCACCAGAAGTCACAACTGACAAGATTGCTGCCGCAACTAGGATGATAATCATCAAATCCTTAAATTGCTCGATAAATTTGACCAGGATTGATCGTTTCTCACCTTCTTCGAGTTCATTGTGGCCAAATTCAGCAAGGCGCTTTTCTGCCTCACTTGATGACAAACCTTGCTCGGTCGCATCCACAGCCTTCAAGACCTCTTCAGGACTCTGAGTGTAAAACGCTTGGCGTTTTTGTTCTTTTGACATGTGTCTCCTCCTTGACATTGTGTGCAAAACAGACTCTCTTTCTGTCATATCTTTTCACGACAAACAAAAAGAGACCTGTTAATCATAACAAGTCTCGCTGTTTAAGATAGTGCCGGAAAGCATACTTTTCAGTATAAAATTCGGAATGACGACACTATCGCAGGTTTCTGCCAGCTACTCCCTTGAGTAGTTCTATTATACCAAATTTTGAAAAATTTTCAAAGAGTAAAGATTCTATAAAATTCTATCCTTATCAAAAGTACGTTCACTGATAATATATCTAGGACGACGTTTCGTTTCCAGGTAAATCTTTCCAATATACTCACCAATTACTCCCAAACTAATCAATTGTACTCCACCAAGTAAACTAACTATTGCATAGGTGCTTGCCCAACCAGCCACAACCGTACCAGCAAACTTACTCCATAAAACCCAAATAATCAACAGAAAGCTAAAGAGTGATGTCAAGACCCCAAAACTTGTAATCAAACGAATCGGTTTGATTGATAAACTGGTAATACCATCCATAGCCAAACCAAGCATTTTAGATAGTGGATAGTGGCTCTCACCAGCAATTCGTTCATGGCGCTTATATGAAACGTAAGAATATTTAAAACCAACTAAGGGCATTAAACCACGAAGAAAAAGATTAACTTCTTGGAACCTCTCTAACTCCTGCAAAAATCTTTTTGATACCAATCTATAGTCTGCATGATTAAAAACAACTTCTGCCCCAAATAGGCGCAGCACTTTATAAAAACCTTCGGCTGTAATTCGTTTAAAAGCAGAGTCCGTATCACGATTATCACGTACACCATAGACAATTTCAGAACCACTTTTATACTCAGAAATCATCTTATCCATGCAGTTAATATCATCTTGTCCATCGGCATCAATGGTAATGACTATATCAGCAAACTGAATAGCCTCATACATACCGGCAAGGACACTACTTTGATGACCTCTGTTACGACTTTGTGACACGCCAACTACAGAAGGGTTGGTTTTAGCATAACTTTCTATCAGTTCCCAAGTCTGATCCTTACTACCATCATTTACATACATGATTTTACTAAGAGGATGGATTTCTTCTTTCTGTACTAATTGTTCAATTTTTTCAACAAACATTGGATTAGTATGTGGTAAGACTTGCTCTTCGTTATAACATGGAATAACTATATATAAAATTGGCTTTTGTCTACTCATCTTTTTCTCCTCCTTTTCTATAAATCATAGCTGTATCAATCTGTTTTTCTAAGTGATAATTTACTCTAATATAATCCTTAATAAAAGAGTCAGTCCTCTTACCATAATCCCATTCAGTATCAAATACAATATAGATAGGAGGATTTTCTTGTATAGATTTTTTAAACTCATCAATAATAACTCGATCATCTGTCACAGCTGGGATGAAGAAAAATTTTGTACTAGCTAGCCGTTCACTATACAAATAAATTGTTCCATTTTGACGGTGTGTATAAATTCGGTCATCCATCGATGTATTTTTCTCTATATAGCTAGCAACGCGTTGCTGTTTCTCAGATCTATTCAGATATCTTGTATTCATACTTTTCATGATGGATTTTACATCATTCTGGTATATAATAATAAATCCTAAGAATAAGACAAAAAATACTTGAAAAGACATTTTCTTGGATATGCTATGAAATAAATAGGAAATATATGGAATCAAAATCGGGAGCATTACTAAAATGTAATGACCATAGCTTCTTTTTGAGATAAGAGCCAGAAGTAAACAAACAATAAAAACAAAATGATAGAAGATTGATTTTATTCCAAATTTCTTCCATAGTGGTATCAAGGAAAATAACATCAATAAATTAAGACTTAAGAGATTTGTTTGAGAAATGTACCATCTGATAATCTCATACATCGAAACGTTATTAGACTCTGTAGTATAAATAAAATTAATTCCAATCGACTGGTATACCATTTCAAAAAAGATGCCCTTTGATAACAGATATAGGCACAAAGGGATAGTTGGTATTAATATTCCAAGGAAAAATAATCCTATCAAAGAAAACAAGTCCCTGTATACTTTCTTTAGTATAAAATCAATCAATACATAAATACAAAATACAAGCCAAATCCCTATCATATTTGCTTTCGTAAAAAATACAATAGCGAAAAACGCACCTGATACTACGATGTCATTTTTACTGAAATCATTTTGTATAAACAGTTTTAAAAAAATGTATAATGAATAAGCCAAAAAAGGTAAAATAAAACCTTCTAAACTCCAACCGCCATCAAAAAAATACTCATAAATTATAAAGATAATTGCTAAAGTTAAAATTGTTTGCTTATTTCCAGTAAATAACCTTGAAATCTTATAACTAGCTATAAAGAATAGAAATGTGCAAAATAGGTATAAAAATTTAATTCCTAACGCACCACCAATAAGATATCCTAGGTAATTCAGTAAAAAAACGACTGGCCCCTTATGATCAAATAGGTTTGCATACATCAATTCTCCTCGATTCATTGCATACCCAAAATATTCAAAAATACTAGCATCTGAAAACGGTATCCCTTGTTTGACATTTGTTACCATCGAGAACCAGACTAAAACAGTAAAGAGCAAAGAAATACTCATCGCTAAAATACTCATTTTTTTCAATTTTATTCACCTCAACTTTTCACTTTATCAGTCTATCATATTTCCTAAAAAAAAAAAGCATTTTCTGCTTTGTATTTTCTTAGTTTTATCTGTCCTATTTGAATTTTCCCTTGAAAACCAGTATAATGGTAGAATGCTATGTGACTGGAAAGGAAGTTGAATGAAGCAATCTATTTCAAATCTCAAGTTAGCTGAGCGTGGAGCCATTATCAGTATTTCAACCTATTTGATCTTATCTGCAGCAAAATTAGCAACAGGCCACCTCCTTCATTCATCCAGTTTGGTGGCCGATGGTTTTAACAACATATCGGACATCATTGGAAATGTGGCCCTCTTGATTGGCATTCGGATGGCGCGCCAACCTGCTGACCGAGACCACCGTTTTGGTCACTGGAAGATTGAAGATTTGGCTAGCTTAATCACTTCCATCATCATGTTTTATGTCGGCTTTGATGTGCTGAGGGATACCATTCAAAAGATTCTCAGTCGGGAAGAAACGGTCATTGATCCTCTGGGTGCAACTCTAGGAATTATGTCTGCAGCGATTATGTTTGTGGTGTATCTCTACAACACTCGCCTCAGTAAGAAATCCAACTCCAAGGCACTAAAGGCTGCCGCCAAGGACAATCTTTCTGATGCTGTTACCTCACTTGGTACGACTATTGCCATCCTAGCTAGCAGTTTCAATTATCCGATTGTAGATAAACTGGTTGCCATTATCATCACTTTCTTTATCTTGAAGACCGCCTATGATATCTTTATCGAGTCTTCCTTTAGTCTTTCAGATGGCTTTGACGATCGTCTGCTTGAGGACTATCAAAAGGCCATTATGGAAATTCCCAAGATCAGCAAGGTTAAGTCGCAAAGAGGTCGCACCTACGGTAGCAACATTTACCTTGATATTACGCTAGAAATGAATCCTGACTTATCTGTTTTTGAGAGTCATGAAATCGCGGATCAGGTCGAGTCTATGCTGGAGGAGCGTTTTGGCGTCTTTGACACCGATGTCCATATCGAGCCAGCACCTATCCCTGAGGATGAAATTTTAGACAATGTCTATAAAAAATTGCTTATGCGTGAACAATTGATTGATCAAGGAAATCAACTGGAAGAACTCTTGGCTGACGATTTTGTCTATATTCGTCAGGATGGAGAGCAGATGGATAAAGAGGCTTATAAAGCCGAAAAAGACTTGAATGCTGCTATCAAGGACATCCAAATCACTTCCATCAGTCAGAAAACAAAACTCATCTGCTATGAGTTAGATGGTATCGTCCATACCAGTATCTGGCGCCGCCACGAAACCTGGCAAAATATCTTTCATCAAGAAACCAAAAAAGAATAGAGAAATCCTGTCCATGAGACGGGATTTTTCCATTCTTCTAGCTATCAAACTCACTTAAATACTCATAGCGTTCGTATTTTTCAAGAAGTGCTTCGTTTTTCTCATCCAGTTCTTTTTGGAGAGTAGCCAGCTTACCAAAGTCAGAGCCGTTGGCCTGCATTTCCTCTTCAATCGCAGCGATACGGTTTTCCAAGGCTTCAATATCACCTTCAATGCTTGCCCACTCCTGCTTTTCTTGGTAGGTCATGCGTTTCTTCTCTTCTCGAACCTTGACTACTTTTTCCTTTTCGACCTTTTGTACTTGATTGGCCATCTCTGTTTCAAAGGCTTTTTCATCAAGATAGTCGGTGTAATGACCAAAGAAAGGACGAATCTTGCCATCTTCAAAAGCGAGAATCTTAGTCGCTACCTTATCCAAGAAATAGCGGTCGTGACTAACAGTCAAAACTGGACCAGCAAAGCCTTGTAAGAAATTCTCCAAAACTGTCAAGGTTGCAATGTCTAGGTCATTTGTCGGTTCATCCAAGAGAAGAACATTTGGTTTTTCCAAGAGCAGTTTGAGGAGATAAAGACGTTTTTTCTCGCCACCTGACAATTTCTCAATCAAGGTTCCATGCGTCGAACGTGGGAAAAGGAACTGCTCCAGCAGCTCTGCAATCGAAGTACTAGAACCACCACTGGTCTTGACCTCTTCTGCCACTTCCTGCAGGTAATTGATAACACGCTTGCTTTCATCCAAGCCCTCAATTTGCTGAGAGAAATAGGCGATGCGAACAGTTTCCCCAATCACAACTTGGCCTGCTGTCGGCTCAAGACTTCCTGCAATCAAGTTAAGGAGAGTTGATTTCCCAACACCGTTGTCCCCAACAATTCCAATACGATCTTTAGCCTGCACCAAGAGATTAAAATCTTGCAAAATAGGCTTGTTTTCATAGGCAAAGGAAACATCCTGAAACTCGATGACTTTCTTCCCAATACGACTGGTTTCAAAGTTCATAGTCAAGTCTGTCTCAGCACTACTGCCTGAAACCTCTTTCTTCAAGTCATGGAAACGATTGATACGAGCCTGCTGCTTGGTCGCACGCGCCTGCGGTTGTCTGCGCATCCAGGCCAATTCTTGCTTATAAAGTTGTTCCTTTTTGTGGAGAAGAGCCGCATCACGCTCGTCCTGTTCCGCCTTAAGGCGAACATAGTCCTGATAATTCCCCTGATATTCTGTCAAGCCTGCGCGATCCAATTCGAAAATCCGTGTTGACAAAGCGTCTAGGAAATAACGGTCGTGGGTGATAAAGAGAACTGTCTTCTTAGAATTTTTCAAAAAGAGGGTCAGCCACTCAATAGTCGCAATATCCAGATGGTTGGTCGGCTCATCCAAAAGCAAGAGGTCGTGGTTGCCAAGTAAAACTTGCGCCAATTGGACTCGTCTTCTTAGACCACCTGACAATTCTCCAACTGGAGTAGATAAATTCTGAATACCCAGCTTGCTGAGAACAGTCTTTACCTGACTCTCAATTTCCCAAGCTTGGAGAGAGTCCATTTCTGCCATGACCCGTTCCAAACGCGCCTGCTTGTCCTCGCTATAGTTGAGCATGATCAATTCATACTCACGAATAAGCTGGATTTCCTTGAGGTCGCTGGAAAGAACCGTATCCAAGACCGTCTTACTATCATCAAAATCAGGATCCTGGGTCAAGTAACCAATCTGGTAATCATTTTTAGCTGAAAAAGGACTGACATCCCCATCAAAGCCAGAAACACCAGAAAGGACATCCAAAAGGGTGGTCTTCCCCGTTCCATTGACACCAATCAGACCAATTCTGTCTAGGTCATGGATAATAAAGGAAATATCCTTAAAAACGGTCTTATCACCGACGGATTTATTTAGTTTTTCAACGATAAAATCACTCATTTTTTCTCCCTCAGATAAGCATGGATGGCTTGTCGGTCATTTTCCAATTCTCCATCGACAATGGCATACTCAATCTCTGTTAAAATCTCTCCCAAGTCAGGACCTGGTTGATAACCATATTCCTTGATCAAAATACCACCGTTAATCTGAATTTCTTTCTTGTCATGAATGGTCAAGCTCTGGTAGGTTTCTGTGATGACTTGCGAATTGACTTCTTTTCCTTGGGCCTGACGAAGATTTTCAGCCTGTAAAAGCAACTCCAAGTCAAAGCGATAACAATCGCGCTTGCTCAACTCTCCCTTTTCACGCAAGGCCAAAATAGTCAGCAAATCCTGAACTTGCTTAGCAAACTGGCGTGAGGTCTTCCAAGCCTTCAAAAATGGCTGCGCATTTTCAATCTCCAAAACCCACAGTAAAGCCGCCCAGGCTTGTTCAGAGGATTCAAAGGTAAAATCGGTCTCTAATTCAAATAGTCTGTTGATCTTGTCCTGGCTAGCTGCCATATCAGGGAGATAATCATAAGCTTGACTCTCAATCATGGAAGCCAAGCCCCTTCTCCAAAATGGAGCCAGCAAGAGTTTATCAAACTCAACGAAGGTACGCTCCACAGAAATTTTCTCCAAAAGTGGCGTCAAGGTCTTCATAGCTTCAAATGTTTCTGGCTCAAGTTCAAAGCCAAGACTGGCCTGAAAACGGAAACCACGCATAATCCGTAGAGCATCTTCGTTGAAACGCTCACTAGCTACACCAACCGCTCGTAAGACTTGCTTTTCCAAATCTTCTAAACCATGAAACAAGTCAATAATTTCTCCTGTCTCGTCCAAGGCAAAGGCATTGACTGTAAAATCACGGCGCTTGAGGTCTTCTTCTAGCGAGCGAACAAAAGAAACCGCACTAGGTCTACGATAGTCCACATAGACATCTTCTGTCCGAAAAGTAGTCACCTCATACTCCTCGTCCCCATCTAAGACCAAGACAGTTCCGTGCTCGATTCCGATATCAGCTGTTCGCGGAAAAATCTGCTTGGTTTCTTCTGGATAAGAAGACGTCGCAATATCCACATCATGGATGGGACGATTTAGGAGGGCATCTCGAACAGATCCCCCAACAAAATAGGCCTCAAAGCCTGCTTCTTTAATTTTTTCTAATACTGGTAAAGCCTTCTGAAATTCAGAAGGCATTTGCGTTAATCTCATAATAAGTGTTCTAATCCATAGACAAGCTCATGACGCTTGACAACTTCTTTAATTCCCAAATTCACCCCTGTCATGAAGGAGCTGCGATCATAGGAGTCATGACGAAGGGTCAATCCTTCTCCCTGATTGCCAAAGATGACTTCCTGATGGGCTACCAAGCCTGGTAAACGAACTGAGTGAATCCGCATGCCATCAAAGTCAGCACCACGGGCACCAGTAATCAATTCTTCCTCATCAGGCGAACCTTGCTGAATAGACTCTCGAACTTCTGCCATCAATTCAGCTGTTTTAATAGCTGTTCCACTCGGGGCATCCTTTTTCTTGTCATGATGGAGCTCGATAATCTCCACATTTGGGAAATATTTGGCAGCCTGCCTTGCAAATTGCATGAGTAAAACAGCACCCAAGGCAAAATTTGGAGCGACCAAACCACCCAAATTTTGTTCACGAGAAAATGCTTTTAGCTCTGCAATTTCTTCACTTGTGAAACCTGTTGTTCCAACTACTGGAGCAAAGCCATTTTCAAGAGCAAAACGTGTATTTTCGTAGGCAACAGTTGGAGTAGTAAAATCTACCCAGACATCCGCTTCAAAGCCTGCTAAATCAACCTTATCCTTGAAAACAGGAATTCCCTGCCATTCTGACTCAGACTCAAAAGGATCCAAAACTGCTACCAAATCTAAGTCTGGATCAGCCAAGACCATCTGACAAGCAGCTTGGCCCATCTTTCCCTTAAAACCGGCAATAATTACTCGAATACTCATCTCTACTCCTGTCTAAGATACAAAGGACATTAGCTACCCATGAAAAATAGGGAATGGCGCTGACTTTCCACGAAAGGCCAGACAGGCATCTTTTTTTAAGAGGCAGGTAGTCCGTGTTCAATTTCTAAGATACAAGGCATCTTAACTAGTCTAGAAGTGCCAACTAAATCACTGGAATATAACCCAGAGCAATACTTCCTGCTCCTAGGTGAGTTCCAATGACACTACCAAATGTAGCAAGTGAAACATCCGAACCCACTCCAGATTCTAGCAAGTGCTGACGCAATTCTTCAGCCTTTTCAGGAGCATTTCCATGAATGACAATGACCCGATATTGGCCTGAAGCCGTTGTTTCCTTGATAATTTCAATTAAGCGCTTGGTTGCTTTCTTTTCAGTACGAACTTTTTCGTAAACTTCAATCACACCTTGGTCGTTGAAATAAAGGATTGGCTTAATGCTTAGCAGATTGCCCAAAATGGCAGCCCCATTTGAAAGGCGCCCACCTTTTACCAAATGATCTAAATCATCTACCATGATAAAAGCTGACGTACGGCTGATTTGAATGGCTAGCTTTTCCTGAATGCTGGCAAAATCATCGCCCTGGTCACGCCAATTAAAGACGCTTTCAACCATGATACCCAGAGGAGCACTTGTAATCAAAGTGTCTGGAAAAGCAATAGTTAAGCCCTCATAGTCATCAACCATATACTGGATATTTTGGTAAAAACCAGAAATTCCAGAAGATAAGAAAAGCCCCAAGGCATGTGTATAACCTTGTTCTTTGAGCGAAGTTAATATTTCATCTAACTTGGCAATACTTGGTTGACTAGTCTTAGGCAATTCAGAAGCCTGAGCCATTTTTTGGTAAAATTCCTCAGCAGTCAGATTGATACCTTCGACATACTCCTCACCATCAATATTGACAGGAATATCCAAGACAAATAAATCTTCTCTTTGCAAGGTCTCTGCACTGAGATAGGCAGAAGAATCTGTAATAACAGCTAGTTTCATATTAGAACTCCAAATTGATTCCTGGTAAGTCTAATGCAATTTCAGTCACTTCATAAGTCAAACGGTTGAGCATGTTCAAACTTGGGCGAGCCAAAGTTTCCACTTCTTCTTGGCTCAATTCACTTGGTTCATTGACAATACGGCCATCGATATGATTTACCTGTGAAATGGTTCCACTGATGACAAACTTATCAAATACAATCATAAATGTCAAAATGACAATCAAGGAAGTCACTTGATTTTCTTGGTCATGTTGGAGCAATTGGAAGTTCACATCCACCTTAGTTTCAGGAGCTCCATTTTCATTTTCCCATTCAAAATTACGCGCATCAAAATGATACTGACTAACAAATTCTTGTTCACGTTTAAGATTCATGTCTTTCTCCCTTGGCTACAATATTATAAGCTATTGTACCATAATTTTTAATTTTCATCTAGTTTTCTAGGATTTAGTCAATCCCGATTTCAGCTCGAACTACATCTGCGATGGTATCAACATAGTAGTCTACTTCTTCTGTTGTAGGCGCTTCTGCCATAACACGCAAAAGGGGCTCTGTTCCACTTGGACGAACAAGAATACGACCATTCCCTGCCATTTCTTCTTCCATCTTCTCGATGATAGCCTTAATAGCTGGCACTTCCATAGCCTTTTCCTTCATGACATTTTCCACTCGAATGTTGACTAATTTTTGTGGATAGATGGTTACTTCTGCTGCCAACTCTGACAAGCTCTTACCAGTTTCCTTCATGATTTTGGTCAATTGAACAGCAGATAATTGGCCATCACCTGTTGTATTGTAATCCATCAAGATGACGTGACCAGACTGTTCACCACCAAGATTGTAGCCTGATTTTCTCATTTCTTCAACAACGTAGCGGTCGCCAACTGCAGTGACTACCTTGTTAATACCTTCACGGTCCAAGGCCTTGTGGAAACCAAGGTTAGACATCACAGTTGTCACAATTGTATTTTGGGCCAATTGTCCTTTTTCAGAAAGGTATTTACCGATGATGTACATAATCTTGTCACCATCGACGATGTCGCCATTTTCATCAACAGCAATCAAGCGGTCACTGTCTCCGTCAAAAGCCAAACCGATAGCTGACCCGCTTTCTTTGACCACTTCTTGAAGGGCTTCTGGGTGCGTAGAACCAACATTAAGGTTGATGTTAAGACCATCTGGTGTTTCCCCTATAACAGTCAACTGAGCACCAAGGTCTGCAAATATTTGACGGGCACTGGTAGAAGCTGCACCATTAGCTGTATCCAAGGCAACCTTCATTCCATCAAGAGGAGTTCCAGTTGAAACAAGGTATCCTTCATACTTACGCAAACCTTCTGGATAATCTACCAAGGTGCCCAAGCCTTCTGCACTTGGACGAGGAAGAGTGTCTGCCGCAGCATCTAGCAAGGCTTCAATTTCTGCTTCTTTTTCGTCATCTAGTTTGAAGCCGTCACCACCAAAGAACTTAATCCCATTATCAAGGGCTGGATTGTGGCTAGCAGAAATCATGACACCGGCACTTGCTCCTTCAGTTTTAACTAAGTAAGCTACTGCTGGTGTTGCCAGAACGCCTAGTTTATAAACGTGAATTCCCACGGACAGTAGACCTGCCACCAAGGCAGATTCTAGCATTTCCCCTGAAATACGTGTGTCCCGTCCTACAAAGACTTTCGGTGCTTCCGTTTCATGTTGACTAAGAACATAGCCTCCAAAACGTCCTAGTTTAAAGGCCAATTCTGGTGTTAGTTCTAGGTTAGCTTCTCCACGGACTCCATCAGTCCCAAAATATTTACCCATTTTTATAAAATCCTTTTTCTATTTTTAATTCGTTTTTGAACTAGTTGCTTTCGTTGACGAAGATGTCTCCGATGAACTGCTTGTAGTTGAATTTGATGTGCTTGAACTTGGTGCTACTGGTTTTGTAGTCACCTTCATTATTGTATCAAAGGGAGTGATAACTGCCGGTAAGACAACACCATTGCGGTCGATTGCCTGCAAAGGTACTGAACCACTGTAATTACCTGTTATGCGTTCACTAGTTGGCAAGACAGCGATAATCTTATCAATTCTATCCAATGTCTCTTGGTCACTCGTAATCGACACTTCTTCATCTGACAGCGTGACATTTTCAATCTGTACCCGACTATCAATTTGACTAGGGTCAATCTCTGGTACAACCTTTACCTTATTCTTCTGAGCCTTCTTACCAATCTTGACTGTAATTTTTTGCGGAGTCGCCACAGCGGTCAGCCCATTGGGTAAATCTTCAATGCTCAAAGGAACTTCAATCGTTCCAACACTGGCATCTGTTAGGTCAGCAGTAACCTTGAATTTACGTGTACTTTCTTGCATTTCACTAGCTAGCGATAGGCGATTTGCACCAGTCAAGACCACTGAGACTTCTGAAGCAAAACCACTAATAAAATACTCATCACTATTATAGCGTATGTCAATAGGGACATTTGTTACTGTATTCGTATAGGTTTCCGTTTTTACCTGCCTAGCACTGGTACTGTTTTGAAAATTCGTCGCCGTAGCATAGACAAATAAGACACAAGCAAAAAAGAGTGAGGATATGATATATAAACTATTTTTTCTCATGTTTCCATCCTCCTAGCAATCGTTCTTTAAAACTAAGACCTGCTTCCTCTTTTGGAAGTAAGATTTCACGTAATTCTGTTTCAAATTCATCAAGTGTTAGGTTGTGCTTAAAGATTCCATTATAGGTTATCGAAATTCCTCCCGTTTCCTCTGATACGACAAAAGTCAAGGCATCTGAGACTTCTGATAAACCAATAGCCGCCCGGTGTCTGGTCCCAAATTCCTTGGAAATTCCTGTACTTTCTGTCAAGGGCAGATAGGCAGACGTCACAGCGATACGTTCTTCTCTGATAATCACCGCACCATCATGTAGGGGAGTGTTGGGAATAAAAATGTTAATGAGAAGTTCTGCAGAAATCTTAGCATCTAAGGGAATTCCTGTCGAAATATACTCCTGCAAGGTACGTACACGCTGAATAGCAACCAAGGCACCGATTTTACGAGGACTCATGTATTCGACGGACTTAACAAAGGCACGAATCATCTGTTCCTCAGCACTAATAGGGGCATTGGAAAAGAAATCTGTCGCTCTTCCCAAACGTTCCAAACCAGTCCGAATCTCTGGAGAGAAGATAACAACCGCCGCAATAACCCCATAAGTAATAATTTGATTGATCAACCAAGAAATCGTAGTCAAGCCAATCATATTTGCAAGGATTTGAGCTAAAATAAACACCAAAACTCCACGTACCAAAATCATAATCTTGGTTCCTGCAATAGCTTTTGTAAAATGGTATAAAATATAAGCAACAATCAAAATATCAATCAGATTGATAGCTATCGTCCATGGACTTGCAAACAAACTGGTCCAATATTGCAGATTGGATAATTGTTGAAAATTCATCCCTGATATCCTCCCTATCAAAACACTTTCGTCCTATTATACCATTTTCTGGCATTTTTTTCCCTATCCTAGTCCATTTTACATTGAGCAAAAATATGATACAATAAACTGACTAGAAAAAACAAAGGAGAAACCATGTCTCAACTCTATGATATTACCATTGTAGGTGGTGGTCCTGTTGGGCTTTTTGCAGCCTTTTATGCCCACCTACGTCAAGCCAAGGTTCAAATCATTGACTCTCTTCCCCAGCTAGGTGGACAACCTGCTATTCTCTACCCTGAAAAAGAAATCCTAGACGTCCCAGGCTTCCCAAACCTGACTGGAGAAGAGTTGACTAATCGCTTGATTGAACAGCTAAATGGATTTGATACCCCTATTCATCTCAATGAAACGGTTCTTGAGATTGAAAAACAAGAAGAAGGATTTACCATCACGACTTCTAAAGGAAGTCACCTGACTAAAACAGTTATCATCGCTATGGGTGGCGGTGCCTTCAAACCACGTCCTTTGGAACTAGAAGGCGTTGAGGGCTATGAAAATATCCATTACCACGTTTCCAACATCCAGCAATACTCTGGTAAGAAAGTGACGATTCTTGGTGGGGGAGACTCAGCAGTGGATTGGGCTTTGGCTTTTGAAAAAATTGCACCAACCACCCTTGTTCACCGCAGAGATAATTTCCGTGCCTTGGAACACAGTGTTCAAGCCCTGCAAGAATCATCTGTATCCATCAAGACACCATTCGTTCCTAGCCAACTCCTTGGAGATGGAAAAGCACTCGATAAACTTGAAATCACAAAAGTCAAATCTGATGAAACCGAAACGATTGACCTAGACCACCTCTTTGTCAACTATGGTTTCAAATCTTCGGTCGGTAATCTTAAAAACTGGGGGCTCGACCTCAACCGCCACAAGATTATCGTCAACAGCAAACAAGAATCTAGCCAAGCAGGTATCTATGCTATCGGTGACTGCTGCTACTATGACGGAAAAATTGACTTGATTGCGACAGGTCTCGGAGAAGCTCCAACTGCTGTCAATAATGCTATCAACTACATCGACCCTGAGCAAAAAGTACAACCAAAACACTCTACTAGTTTATAAAAAAGAACCACGAGTCACATAGGATTCGTGGTTTTAAAATGAACTACACCTCAAAAGTTAGACAGAAATACATCTAACTTCTGATATGCAGCCCACCTTCTCTTTGCTCTTGTTTGAATAAGAAATTTTTTGAAGAATCATTAGATTATACAAAGTATTCATATCAGCCTTTTAAAGCTATATAAAAACTCTCCAACTATTCTATTATACCATATAAAAAAATAAATAAATAGACTTGTTTTTTTCTTTTTTTGACGTATACTAATAATAGAAAGCGCTTTAAATAAAATAAAAGGAGGTTTTATGAGGAAAGTAAATAAGGACATTTTATTCTTAACTGGAATCATAGTTTTATGTTTTGGTTTTTTATTATTTCACATCAACCCCTATTATGCCGAACCCTATGCGACACTGAAAGAAAGAATAAATTTATTCTTTTGGCAACTATATTGGAGACCTGTAGGAACTCTCAGTATTATTTCGGGTTGCATTATAACTTTCAAAGGATTGAAAAAATAATCTTTTACTCATGAAGAAAGGAAATTTGTTATGATTAAACTGAAACTATTGTTTTTCTCTCTACTATCAAGTCTATTATTCTTAGTCACAACATCTACGGTTTTTGCTGATGTCTATCCTGGTACAAATTATGAAATTGTATCTAATCGTATTGTAAAAGATATCAACACAGGAGAGTTATTGTCATTTTATACGACTGAACTTAGAGACGCCTATTTAGAGTCTAAATCTACGTATCAGACTCGTTCTAATGCAACTGGTGTTGCAGACTATAGAACTAAATACTCTCACTCTTACAAGAAAAGCACCACATCAGGTCCTGTAAGTTCAACTGCCTATGGTGGAAAAGCTGGAGCTACTCTGACTGTAGGTGCAGGTGTTAGCTTTTCTGCTCCGGAGTCTGGAGCTGGACTTAGTTTAAATCACTCAGTCTCCCATAACGTACCACCCTACACTTATGGTTATATTAGACTAAAAGCATCTTACACAGTAAACGTTCGTAAACTAGAAGTTAGATACTTAGGCACCAACAAATGGGTTCCAGCTGGTGAAACCTCTACTATATCGAATGTTAGCGTTTGGAGCGAACTGGTCACTTGGAAATAACTCATTAGAGACTGGGTAAAAACTCAATTTCAGGAGAAAATGAAATAAATTTTCTCACAATAAAACGCATAGTATTACGGTTCAAGTCAACACCGGATATTATGCGTTTTTGATTTTAAAGAGCCAAATTTCTTAACTTAATGACATTGCTTTTTGCCCAACCTCTTTTTATTTCAAAAAAGAACCTCGCAAAACAAGAGCCTGGTTTTATAGTTCATCAGCTAATTTATTTATTTTTCTGAGTCTGTGGTTGACACCACTTTTGGTCAGAGGGGTGCTGAGGCTATCTGCCAACTGTTGGATAGAGTAGTCTGGGTGCTGAATCCGCAACTGCGCTACTTCCTGCAAATCCACTGGCAGATTTTCTAAGCCTATAATATCTTTGATTTTGCTGATATTGTTGATAGTCTTCATGCTGGCAGAAACTGTCCGAGCGATATTAGCTGTCTCCGCATTATTGGCTCGATTAAGATCGTTACGAGTTTCCCGCAAAATCTTAACCCGCTCAAAATCATCACGCGCCTTCATGGCTCCGATTACTATAAGAAAGTCCATAATATCTTCGGCACGCTGGAGATAGGTCACAGCTCCCTTCTTGCGTTCAAGCACCTTGGCATCCAGTAAAAACTGCTGGAGAAGGGAGGCAATCCCTTGCGCGTGGTCCAGATAAACAGAACTGATTTCCAACTGATACTTGCCTGACTCAGGGTCACGAATGCTCCCATTTGCCAAGAAAGCACCACAAAGATAGGCACGACCTGCTTCCTCATCCGATAAAATCGCCTGATCAATACCTGTTTCTAGGCCAAAGAAAGAGTCTGCCAAATGCAAATCACTTAACAAGTCCTGCACCTTTTCATCTGTAAAAACGGTATAGACCCGATTCTTGCGAAGATTGCTCCGTTGGTGGTGACGAATTTCTGATTTGATTTCGTAGAAATGGAGAAAAGACTCATAGAGGTGACGAGCTAGCTTAGCATTTTCTGTCACAACAGACAGGGTCAAGCCCGAGGTCGAGAGACCGATGCTACCAGACATCTTGATAATGGCAGATAATTCATGCCGGCTTAGATGGTGCTGACCTAGGATTTCTTCTTTAACTGCTACTGTGAAACTCATTTTCTCACCTGTATAATCCGCATCAACTCGTCCACGAGCAAATCTCCATCGTGGAAGGCACCCCCATTTTCCAGACGAAGGAAGTTGGATGAAATCACACGCGGAACTTGCTTACAAAGACCAGCAAAATCATGTTCCACCTGGACCAAGTATTCATCAAACCGGTTGGAATTCATGTATTCCTGAGGCACTTTTTCGATATTCACCAAGACAGTGTCGATAAAAGGTCGGCCAAGGTGACGATGCAAGACTTCCACATGGTCACTATCTGTAAAGTGTTCTGTCTCCCCACGTTGGGTCATAATATTGCAGACATAGGCGATTTCTGCCTTGGTTTCCAAAAGCGCCTGCCCGATTTCCTTAATCACGATATTGGGCAAAATCGAGGTAAAGAGAGAACCAGGTCCGAGGACAATCATGTCACTTTCAAGAATGGTCTGGACTACTCGACGGCTAGCCAGAGGCGTATCATCGTTGAGGGTATTGGTTACATAGACATGGTCAATCATGCCTGGATGGTCTGCAATATGGCTCTCTCCAGCCACCTCTGTTCCATCCTGAAAGACTGCGTGCAGGGTCAAAGGATGGTCACTGGAAGGATAAATCTTCCCAGTAGTATGGAAAAATTTGCTCAGCAACTGCATGGCATTATAGGTCGAACCCTGCATCTCTGACAGACCAGCGATAATGAGATTTCCCAGCGGATGGCCCGCAAAGGCTCCCGCATCCTCAGAAAAACGGTACTGAAAGACCTTCTCATAGAACTTAGGCATATCCGACATGGCCACAAGGACATTACGAAGATCACCTGGCGGTGTCAATTGCTGCATATTTTTTCGGAGTTCACCTGATGAACCACCATCATCCGCCACCGTTACGATAGCAGCGATTTCCACATCTTTTTCCCGCAGACTTTTAAGAATGACGGGGATCCCAGTCCCTCCACCAATCACCGTTATCTTTGGTTTTCTCATGAACGGTTTACCGTTTCCTTTCTTCGGTCTTTGTCGCGATGCCCTTCATTAACAGGCCAATTCTTGGATAAGTCCTGCGCCAAGCGTTTAGCAAAGGCCACACTACGGTGTTGTCCACCCGTACATCCCATGGCAATGGTCAAAACGGACTTACCTTCCTTTTGGTAACTTGGCAAAATCGGTTCAATCAAGGCCAACAAATGTTGATAAAAGTCTTCGGACTCAGGGTGGTTCATGACATAGTGATACACTGGTTCATCTACACCCGTTTGATTTCGTAACTCTGGAAGGTAGTATGGATTTGGCAAGAAACGGACATCAAAGACCAAATCCGCATCAATTGGGATTCCATATTTAAAGCCGAAAGACATGACTTCGATACGGAAAGACTGGGCTTGTTCTTGGTCTGAAAACTGCTCTGCAAGTGTTTTGCGCAGCTCACGTGGAGTGAGTTCAGTCGTATCCACCACATTTTGGCTCATATTTTTCAAAGGCGCCAAGAGCTCACGTTCCAGCTTGATTCCATCCAAAATCCGTCCATCTGCTGCTAGTGGGTGACTCCGTCTGGTTTCCTTGTAACGCGCGACCAATTCCTTATCAGCTGCATCCAAAAAGAGAATTTTAAAGTCCAGTTCTTCCTTGTTTTCCAACTCATCCAAAACAGCTTGAATCTCTGAAAAGAAAGAACGGCTACGCATATCTACTACCAAAGCCAACTTATGGTCATCTTCCTTTGTTTCTACCAACTGCAAAAACTTAGGCAAGAGAGCTGGCGGCATATTGTCAATAGTAAAATAACCCAAATCTTCGAAGGACTGAATGGCAACTGTTTTCCCTGCGCCACTCATCCCTGTTACAATCACCAAGTGAAGTTGTTTCTTTGTCATCTTTTTCTCCTTATATCAAAAGAAGTTTGGCAACACCAAACTTCAACTAGCTTATCCAATCTCTGCGATGACTTCAATTTCGACTTTTACATCACGAGGAAGACGAGCTACCTCTACTGCTGAACGAGCTGGAAATTCCTCTTTAAAGGCCGTTTGGTAAACCTCGTTAAAAGGAACAAAGTCGTTCATATCGCTCAAGAAACAAGTTGTTTTGACAACATGGTCAAAGTCAGTTCCTGCTTCTGCCAAAATAGCACCGATGTTTTTCAAAACTTGTTCTGTCTGTTCTTGGATCGTTTCTCCAACGATTTCCCCAGTTTCAGGAGAGAGAGGAACTTGACCACTAGCAAACAAAAGGTTGCCAACGATTTTTCCTTGAACATATGGTCCGATAGCCTTTGGGGCCTTATCTGTATGAATTGTTTTTGCCATTTTCTTTTCCTCACAATTTTTCTAAGATTGCATCCCAAGCCTCATCCATCCCTGCCTTGCTGACAGATGAAAAGAGGATGAAGTCATCACTTGGGTCAAAGTTTAATTTCTTTTTGATTGCTGATTCGTGTTTGTTCCATTTACCACGAGGAATCTTGTCCGCCTTGGTCGCAACGATGATAACCGGAATCTCATAATACTTGAGAAATTCGTACATCTGTACATCATCTGCTGACGGGTCATGACGAAGGTCAACTAGACTGACTACCGCACGGAGATTTTCCCGAGTCGTTAGGTACTCCTCAATCATGCGCCCCCACTTTTCACGTTCCTTTTTAGAAACACGGGCATAGCCATAGCCAGGAACATCCACAAAGCGCATCTTGTCGTCAATGTTAAAGAAATTAAGAAGCTGGGTTTTACCAGGTTTACCTGATGTTCGAGCCAGATTATTGCGATTCAGCATGGTGTTGATGAAGCTAGACTTACCAACATTTGAACGCCCTGCTAGGGCAATCTCTGGTAGTTCATCCTGTGGATAGTGGGACTTATTCGCCGCACTGAGCAAGATTTCAGCATTGTGTGTATTCAGTTCCATAGTCACCTCTAGGCTGTTTCTAGGATTGGTTTATCCGTTCCATCGACAGCTTCTTTAGTGATGCGGACCAATTTCACATTTTCCTGACTCGGTACTTCAAACATGACATCTAGCATGGTTTCTTCGATGATGGAGCGAAGACCACGCGCCCCTGTCTTCCGTTCGATGGCTTTATTAGCAATCTCTTGTAGGGCTTCGTCGTCAAATTCCAACTCGACATCATCATAAGAAAGCAAGGTTTGGTACTGTTTGACCAAGGCATTTCTTGGCTCTTTCAAGATGCGAACCAAGTCATCGACCGTCAATTGCTCAAGAGCAGCAAAGACTGGCAAGCGTCCAATCAACTCAGGGATAATACCAAATTTTTGAATATCTTCTGCGATGATTTCTTGCATGTATGAGCTGTTTTCATCAATCGCCTTGTTATTTTGACCAAATCCGATGACTTTTTCTCCAAGACGTTGTTTGACGATTTCTTCAATGCCATCAAAGGCACCACCCACGATGAAGAGGATATTTTTGGTATCCACTTGAATCATCTCTTGTTGTGGATGTTTGCGTCCACCTTGAGGCGGAACGCTAGCAACAGTTCCCTCAATAATCTTGAGAAGGGCTTGTTGCACCCCTTCACCAGAAACATCACGTGTGATAGACACGTTCTCACTCTTCTTGGCAATCTTGTCAATTTCATCCACATAGATAATGCCACGCTCTGCACGTTCAATATTAAAGTCAGCAGCCTGCAAGAGTTTGAGGAGGATATTTTCCACATCCTCACCTACATAACCAGCTTCAGTAAGAGCTGTTGCATCCGCAATCGCAAAAGGCACGTTCAAGCTCTTAGCCAAGGTCTGGGCAAGGAAAGTTTTCCCTGAACCAGTTGGGCCAATCATCAAGATGTTTGACTTCTGCAAATCCACATCTTCTGACTCTTCACGCGTATCGTGGAAATTGATGCGTTTGTAGTGGTTGTATACTGCTACTGCTAAAGCACGTTTGGCACGATCTTGACCAATTACATAGTGGTTCAAGATATGGAGGAGTTCGATTGGTTTTGGCACCTCAGACAAGTCTGCCAAGACTTCCTCAACCAATTCTTCTCGAATGATTTCTTGAGCTAACTCCACGCATTCATTACAAATAAAAGCATTGTTGCCAGCAATTATTTTTTGTACTTCTTCTTGGTTTTTGCCACAAAATGAGCAATAAACCATCATATCATTTTTTCTATTTGTAGACATGATTTCCTTCCATTCTATACTGTCATTCTATCTAAAACAAGGTCATGTAAAAAGCATGAATACTATTGACCAGATTGGTAAAGGCATTTAACCAAAGGAGGATAGAAAGCCCGTAACGCTTTTTACGAAAAGCCTGTGCTCCTGCCAGAAGGCAGATGAAACACAGAAAAGCCGTGAATAAACCAAATAAACTCCGTTCCATTAGACTTCCTTTCTCTTACAGTATTGGATGGTAAAATCATAAGGATTCTTCTCATCTTTGGTATAGGATTTGCTTGATACTATCTCAAAAAGGGACAAGTCAAACTCTTCAGGAAAATAGGTATCCCCCTCCACCCGAGCATGAATTTGAGTGACAATCACTTCATCCAAATAGGACTCAAAAGCCTGAAAAATCTGCTTCCCACCGATAATGTAGAGATTCTTTTCTTGAGCCTGATACCAGTCCAAGACAGACTGGACATCATAAAAAGTAGCCGCACCATCTATCTTTTCTTCCGGGTTACGTGTCAAAATCAAGGTCTCCCGTTGTGGAAGCAAGCGACGCCCCATTCCATCAAAGGTCACCCGTCCCATCAAGATAGCATGATTCAGAGTTGTTTCTTTGAAGTGTTGCAGTTCTGCTGGCAAATGCCAAGGCAGACGATTGTCCTTACCAATCACACCCTCTTCATCCTGGGCCCAAATAGCTACGATTTTCTTAGTCATGCTTCCATCCTTTTCACTGATAGTACTATTTTATCAAAAAACTCAAAAAAAGACTGGTTTGGAATAGCTTACAAAATAGAAAAAATCTGTAAGAAATTTCCTACAGATTTATCTATGTTTCCTTGTTTCTTACAAACCAGGTGCTTGTCCAAGTTCTGCGGCAAGCATCCAAACTGTTTTCTCAAGTTCAGCCTTAGCACCAACAAAAATATCGTTTGTAACATCATCGCCTTCTTCGTCAGTCACATCCAACGCTTTTTGGAAAAGAGTGATGAGGTAGCGATAAATATCTAGAACACGTTCCAAGCTTTCTTCAACATTACGGTATTCACCAGCTTCTTCTTCGATTTCACTGTTTTGAAGGAACTCTGTCAAAGTAGAGAATGGGCTTCCACCAAGTGTGATCAAGCGTTCGCTGATTTCATCTAAATGACCATCAAGAGCATCCATGTACTCATCCATTTTTGGATGCCATACCATAAAACCGCGTCCACGCATGTACCAGTGCACTTGATGAAGAGCAATATGCGCTACATACAAATCTGCAACAGCTTGATTCAAAACTTCCTTTGTTTTTGCCAATGCTACTGGCGCTGCTTTTGTTAATGTTGCGACATCTTTTGCTGCTTCTTTTTTCAATTCTACCATTTTATTTTACCTCGTTCATTATTTTTTGTAACCACTTCTTAATGATTACTACCTTAGTATACTACTAAGGAAAGACAATAGCAAGCCAAATGACCCACATGAGAAAAGTTGCAATAGACTGATAATTTAAGAATTCTTTAGAATAAAACACAGTCCCCTTACACATCTCTTAACTGCGACAAAATAAAGAAAAAGAGGATGCAATTTTCTTGCACACTCCTTTTTCAAACTTATATCTTAATACCAAACGCTGACGTCCACACGACCACGAATTCCTTTCATGTATTCAGAAGAGGTATACTGCCAACCTTTTTCTCCTGAATAATGAGGATTTTCCCATTCTAAAGCATTGGTATAGGCCGCTACCCAGTTTACATGTTTTAAAATATCTGGGTGTTTTAAACGCGTCTGTAATAAACTACGATAGCTATAGACATACACATTTTGATAGCCCGCCTGCTTCATCGTCTCCATGTACTTGTTGATAATCTTAACCCAAGTACCTGTATCACTCGGAGCACGCTTACTTTTATTCACATACTCCCAGTTCTCAACATCATAGTAGATAGGGTAAGACAAGTTCATATTGTATTTCTTCAGAAGTTCAATGGTCTGTTCAGCGTCATTCTCAGCATCGGTCTCATTTTCAGCATAGGTATAGAGATAGACACCATAAGGAATTCCCAGACGGTTTAACTCCTTAATGTTATGCGCCAATTCCTTGTCTTCTTTACCGCTATAACCTAGACGAACAATGACACCATCCACCTCGTTCTCATCAATAACCTTTTTCCAATCATTGATACGACCATTGTGCTCACTAATATCAATAACTTTCTTAGCATGTTCGGTTCCCACTTGCTCTTCTCTATTATTAAAGAAATAGCGTTTACCATCTCTGTGAACCCAGCCGACATTCAAATCTTTCTTTTCTTTGAGCTCACCAGAAGCCGCAAAGATATAGCGAGCACCATCCATAATCACTTCATCAGTCGCCATGGCACCACTTCCAGTCAAATAGTAGTTGCCTTGCCACTCATTCCGCGCCATATAGCCCCACTTCTTGAAATAGTACCATTTGCCGCCCACTTTTTGCCACTCTTGGTTGGCATAAGTTCCATCGGATTTTAGATAAAAATAAGCAGAATAAGCCGGATCATAAAGCCATTCATTTTGCATCATGGCACCTTGACCATTCAAGAAATAACTTCCTTGCCATTGGCTTTTAGCCATGTAACCCCACTTCTTGAAGTAATACCACTTATTTCCAATCAATTGCCATTCTTGATGAGCATAAGCCCCATCTGACTTAAGATAAAACCAACTCTTGTAATTACTGTCATAGATCCACTCGTTTTGGGCCATATAGCCACCTGATTTCAGGTAGTAATTTCCATGCCATTCATTCTGCGTGTAACGACCATCTGAATTAATATAAAACCAAGCCTTGTAGTAGTTGTCAAAAATCCATTCACTTTGAGCTTTAGAACCATCAGCCTTTACATAATAATCCCCATCCCAGTGGGCAGAGACACTGTTTCTCTGTTCATTGCTACTAGTTGATGAAGTCCCTGTTGATAGACTAGATTTTTCTGAAACTGTGCTTCCACTTGTTTCATCTGCCGCAATTCCTGAAACTCTTGCGCCAAGTAAGCAGAGACTTGCTAGCCCTATACATACAATTTTTGTTTTCAATCTTTCCTCTCCTATAAAAAATGGAACAGGCACCTGAATGCTGTTCCACCTAGCTTTTGCTACTGATTATTTTACAAAGTCAAGCAAAGCCAAGAAGCTTTCAGCTTCAAGTGACGCACCACCTACAAGGGCACCGTCAACGTCTGGACAAGCCATGTATGAAGTAACGTTCTCAGGTTTAACAGAACCACCGTATTGAACACGAACTTTGTCCGCAACTTCTTGACCGAAGTCAGCAGCTACAACGTCACGAACAACTTTACACATTTTTTGTGCATCGTCTTGTGAAGCTGATTTACCAGTACCGATAGCCCAGATTGGCTCATAAGCGATAACTGATGCAGCAACTTGTTCAGCAGTCAATCCAGCCAATGCAGCAGATACTTGAGCACCTACGAATTCAGCAGCTTTACCAGCTTCGTAAGTTTCAAGTGACTCACCACAACAGATGATTGGAAGCATACCGTTTGCAAAGATTGCTTTTGCTTTTTTGTTGATATCTTCGTCAGTTTCATGGAAGTAGTCACGGCGTTCTGAGTGACCGATAACAACGTAGTCAGTACCGATTTCTTTCAAAACTTGTGGGCTAGTTTCACCAGTGAAAGCACCTGCATTTTCAAAGTAGCAGTTTTGAGCAGCAACTTTAAGGTTTGAACCTTTTGCAGCAGCAAGAACAGTTGTCAAATCAACTGCAGGAGCTGCGATACCTGCTTCAACAAGATCTGATGAAGGAAGTTTTGATGCAACAGCTTCAACGAATGCTTTAGCTTCTTCTGGATTTTTGTTCATTTTCCAGTTACCAGCGATAAATGGTTTACGTGACATTTCACATACCTCTTTTTTCAATTTATTTTCTACTTATTTTATCACAATTAGACACAGCTTGCAAATCTTACTCGGATTTCAAGCCTGCTTCCAACGATTAATCCTTCCAGAGATCCATGGCATTTCTAAAATCCACAGATACCTGTGTCAACTGAGGATTGCTGGCTTCTCTTTCTGCCCGCTTAGCCTCAATTTGAGCCACACTTTTGATACCTTCATGGCGCCAGTTTCTCAAAATCGCCTGAATGTACTTCCAGTTTGCTTTTCCATTTAAAACAGCTTCACGAAGAGCCTCCTTAATCAAGTCAGCACTGGTTCCATCTTCCTTTAGTGTCTTGGTCAAATCTTCAATCTCAAAAGGTGTCAACAAGCGTCCCAATTCCTGCTGGAAGGTTTCCACCAAATCCTTGAGCTGATTCTGAGGTGTCAACTGGTCTGAACTTGAATCAGCGACTCCAAGCAAGTCGTCCAAGCGTTCCAAAGCCAAACTAGCATCAAAAAGCAATTCGATTTCACCATTTAATTCGATAGTACGATACTGGAGAAGTCCCCTCTCCGTCAGATTAGAGATAGACTGGTTGACATCCGAAATTTCCTTGCCAATCCTTTCAGCAATCTGGCTTGGCGACATTTCTTCCAAGCCTGTCGTATTTTGCAAATAGAAAAATTGCCAGACCAGAAAATCGTCGCTAGAAGGAAAGAGTTCCTTAAAATGCAAGAGCAGGGCACTCGGTAAAACCAAGTTCCCTGATTTAAAAGCGTCTAAATATGTCATAATTCCTCTTATAAATACCCAAATGCGGATGCATCATCTTCTATCTTTCTCCAGTCAAAAGGCGTCTCCTGATAGACCGCATAATTCACCCAGTTACTGAAAAAGAGGGCTGCTGATGAAGACCAACAAAGACAAGGTGTCTGGTTGACATCATCATCCTTAAAGTAATTTTCTGGAATATGAGGATCCAAACCTGCATCACGATCTCGGAAATATTCATTTGCCAAGGTATCACGATCATATTCCAAATGCCCAAAACTATAAATTTCTCGTAAATCACGACTAGCCAAAATCGAAACCCCAACCTGTGGCCCTTCTGATAAAATCTCGAGATTGGTTTTGTTTAAGACTTCTTCCTTAGAAATCTCCGTGTGCCGTGAATGAGGGGATACATAGCTATCGTCAAAGCCTCTAAAAAGAAGGTGCCCTTCTTTTAAAGCATCCTGAGGATAAATACCTGATAACTTACTGTCCATCTGGTATTTTTCTACCCCATAGCGTAGGTAGAGCCCAGCCTGAGCCCCCCAACAGATATGAAGCGTCGAATAGACATGAGTCTTGGACCACTCAAGCACCTGGCTAAATTCCTCCCAATAGTCCACTTCCTCAAATGGTAAATGTTCAACTGGAGCACCCGTGATAATCATCCCATCAAAATACTCATCCTTGACTTCAGGAAAAGTTTTATAAAAGGTCTCCATGTGCTCTGAACGAGTTGTCTTAGAACGGTGGCTCTCCATATAGAGAAAATCAATATCCAGTTGTAGGGGGGTATTAGCCAAGTGGCGTAACAACTGGGTTTCTGTGACCATTTTCTGTGGCATGAGATTTAAAATTAAAATCTTCAAAGGACGAATATCTTGGTGAGCAGCACGTTGATCATCCATGACAAAGATGTTCTCTGTCCGTAAAATCTCAACAGCTGGCAATTTTTTATCAATTCGAATCGGCATAACCCTCTCCTAACTGTATTCTTTCAGGAATCATTGCATATGTTTGAAGCCAAATCTCAAACACTTAGTCCTTTTATTATACTGCAAGAAGATATAGTTTTCAATTATAGTTTTTCTCTAACTAGCTATAGTCTATTTTTATATCCTAATGTAGAGAAAACAGCCCTAGGGACTGTTTTTCATTAATAATGCATCAAAACTTTGTAATCGTAGTCACCGATTTTTTCACGGCCGTTCAATTCATCCAATTCAACAAGGAAGGCACAACCTGCTACAACACCACCAAGTTTTTCAATCATCTCGATGGTTGCCTTAACAGTTCCACCTGTTGCCAAGAGGTCATCTACAATAAGAACACGTTGACCTGGCTTGATGGCATCCGCATGCATAGTCAAGGTATCAACACCGTACTCTTTTTCATAGTCAGCAGAAATGACTTCACGTGGTAATTTACCTGGCTTACGAACAGGGGCAAAACCAATTCCCAACTCAAAGGCAACTGGACAGCCCACGATAAATCCACGAGCCTCAGGCCCTACAATCATGTCTATTTTCTTGTCAGTAGCATACTGAACAATTTCACGAACAGCGTAGCTATATGCATTTCCATCAGCCATCAAAGGACTGATATCACGGAAGGTAATCCCTTCCTTTGGATAATTTTCAATTGTTGCAATGTAATCTTTTAAATTCATCTTTTTCTTTCTTTCAAAGTTTTTTACTCTCTATTATACCATACTTTCTAGTAAAGAAGAAAGAGAAAACAATATTTCATCTGCTAGTCACCCTATAAGGCAAATAAGATGACCATTTTTATTCAAAGGGTATCACAAGATAGATGCATAATATGACTTCCCTAGCAAAAAGGAGAGAAGCATTTTGTTTCTCTCCTTAGATTAACTGATATCTCTCCACTACAATTGATAAAGAGATATCTTTTCTTGTAGTGCTTTGAATTTTATTTATTTTAGTAGACTGTTTTTTCAGTTTCTACATCAAAGAAGTGTGCTTTGTTCAAGTCAAATCCAAGTTCAACTGTTGCACCTGTTTGCAAGTAGTCACGAGCATCAACTTTTGCAACAAATTCATCTTTACCAACTTGGCAGTAAAGGTGAGATTCTGAACCAAGCAGTTCTGATACAGAGATAGTCGCTTTTACAACACAGTCTGGGAATGTTTCAAGGAAAGCAGGTTCTGCATTCACGTCTTCTGGACGAATACCGAAGATCAATTCTTTACCTTCGTAGCCTTTTTCACGAAGAACTTTCAAAGCACCTTCTGGAACTTTCAAACGGAAACCATCAGAAATAATTTCACTTCCAACCAATTTCACATTGATGAAGTTCATAGCTGGGCTTCCGATGAATCCTGCTACGAATTTATTAACTGGGTTTTTGTAAACTTCTTGAGGAGTACCGATTTGTTCAACACGTCCGATAGTACCTGTACCAGCAGGGTTCTTAGTTGCTGACATGATAACGATACGGTCTGCAAGTGTCATCGCTTCTGTTTGGTCGTGAGTTACGTAGATAGTAGTAGCTCCGATACGACGGTGGATTTTCGCAATCTCAGCACGCATTGATACACGAAGTTTAGCATCCAAGTTTGACAAAGGTTCGTCCATCAAGAATACTTTTGCATCACGGACGATGGCACGACCCATGGCAACACGTTGACGTTGACCACCTGAAAGGTCAGCTGGTTTACGTTCCAAAAATTCTTTCAATCCAAGAATTTCAGCTGCTTCTTGCACACGTTTGTCGATGTCTTCTTTGCTGTATTTACGCAATTTCAAACCGAAAGCCATGTTGTCATAAACAGTCATGTGTGGGTAAAGAGCGTAGTTTTGGAATACCATGGCGATGTCACGGTCTTTTGGAGCTACGTCGTTGACAACCACGCCATCGATAGATGCAGTACCTTCTGTGATGTCTTCAAGACCAGCAATCATACGGAGTGTAGTTGATTTACCACATCCTGAAGGACCTACGAAAACGATAAATTCTTTATCTTTGATGTTCAAGTTGAAATCTTCAACTGAATAGTGTTCGCTGTTTGGATATTTTTTGTAAATATTTTTAAGATTTAATTCTACCATGAGGTGAACTCCTTTTGTCTTTTGATAATTATATTATAGATGAAAACGCTTTACATTTCTATGGCAAGGTGACCAAAAAAACAAAAAAGTTCTGTGCAACTTGCACAAAACTTTAGAGAATATCGGAGAATTTTAAGAAGATAATCTTTATTATTCTTCTATACAAAAGACAAAAGCAGAAACAAGGATTAGTTTTCCCATATTTTCGCTGATTCTCCACTACATTTGACTGGATTCTAATTTTTTAGAGAAATACAAAAGAGCTAGCCTAAGCTAACTCTTATCCTATGCGGAGAGAGGGACTTGAACCCTCACGACCTAAAGCGGTCACAGGATCCTTAGTCCTGCGCGTCTGCCAATTCCGCCATCCCCGCGTCGATTACTTTACTAGTATATCAACTTTTGGGATACTTGTCAACACTTTTTTTCAAAATTTTTCATTTCATCTACCAAATTACTCAGAAAGTTCATTTAGATTTTCATCTACCAACTTAGCTCCAAGTGTATTTTTGAAATGACCTAGGGCAAATTGATGATTTTCAGGCCAGATAGAAGCAACAGCTGGTTTAACAATCTCGATGTCATATCCTAGATTATAGGCATCTATAGCTGTATGCAGGACACAAATATCCGTCAAGACTCCTGTTAAAATAACTGTAGACACTCTACGCTCTCTCAAACGAATATCTAGGTCAGTCCCTGAAAAAGCTGAGTAATGGCGTTTATCCATCCAAAAGACACGACTGTCTGAACCATGCTCTTGATAAAAGATCCCCAAATCTCCATATAAATTCCGTCCACTAGTCCCAATCAGATTATGAGGCGGGAATAGTTTACTTTCTGGATGGAAACAATCGTTTTCTTCATGAGCATCGATAGTAAAGAAGATGTAATCTCCGCGTTCAAAAGCTAATCGAGTCACCTTGCTAATGGCTTCCGAAATAGCTTGAGCTGGAGCACCTGCTGTCAATTTACCACTGTCGGCAACAAAATCTTCTGTATAATCAATCGAAATCAAAGCTTTAGTCATTAGTAATCTCTTTTCTTCACTTCTTCAAAAATATCTGAAATCAAGACCTTAAGGTAGGTTCCCTTCATTCCAAGCGAGCGACTTTCAATAATCCCAGCGGACTCAAGTTTACGAAGGGCATTGACAATCACAGAGCGGGTAATTCCGATACGGTCTGCAATTACAGACGCAGTTAACTGCCCTTCATTTCCATTTAATTCCCCTAAAATTGCGGAAACTGCACGAAGTTCTGAGTAAGAAAGGGTATTAACCGCCATGGTAACAGCAGTACGGCGACGGATATTTTTCTCATCTTCTTCACGCTGGAAGTTAAGAAGCTGAATCCCAACAACGGTACTGGCAATCTCAACCAAAATCAAATCTTCATCTTCGAATTTTTTATCATTGCGCCAAATAATCAAAGAACCAAGGCGAATCCCCGATACATGAATCGGTGCAATAGTCGTCAAGCCATCTGGAAAATCATCTCTACTCTCAACAGGGAAAATACTCATATCATGCTCAACAGGCAAGTTTGCTTCTGTTTCGTAAATCATATTAGCCCCTTGAACGTAGTCATCTGGGAAAATCTTAGTTTGGAAGAATTGCTCTACGCGATCTGTATTTGTTTTATAACGCATAAAATAGCCAAGCAGACGTCCCTTACTATTGATAATGCAGGCATTACAATGAATAATATCCGCTAACTGACGCGTAATAGCGTTGTAAGGCAGCTCATCCTGCAACTGCTCCTCTGAGCGCTTCAAAATTGATGTAATCTTTCTTGTTTTTTCTAATAAATGTGCCATTTTTCACCTCGAATTTAATCGCTATCATTATAACATAAAAACGTCTCTTTTTCAATAATTATCTGAAAATTCCTTATTGACTTGCAATTTTTAAAAACCTGTAACTTCTCAAAGTAAC
>NZ_VMMD01000018.1:0-163344 GCF_013277015.1 Streptococcus sp. 1032
TAGTTTGGGAATTTACCATTTTTAAAAACCAGAATATTTTTAATTAAATTGTTCCTTTTCTATTGACAAGTTGCCTGTTTTTGTGTATCATAACATTATAAAAAGATAATACAACAATTTTATTTATCTTTTTTCACATTCGGTCTCCTTATATAAAAAAGCGATTCATTTTGAACCGCTTTTTCCTATTTATCGCCCTTGTTACGAATAACAAAGCCTGTTTGCTTTTCGCTTGAAGTAGTGCGTGGTTTTTTATTATCCTTACGGTAACGTTTTTCCTTATCAAAACGATCGTTGCCACGACTTCCTTTTTTGAAATCATCACGGCGGCCACCACGACGGTTGTCTCCACGGCGATTATCACGACGGTCATCTCCACGACGACCTCCCTTAGCTTTACCACCGAAGCCATTACCGGATGGTTTAAATGGCAGTGGTTTTTCACGCGCAATCTCCACTTCTGGAAGGCTATCTGGGTCTTGAACAGTCAGACTCAAAATATACATTGCCAATTCTTCTGGAGTAAATTCGGCAGCTAGTTTACGAGCATCCTTGCCAAATTTCTCAAAGTTGGCACGAATGGTTTCATCTGCAAAATCACGTTCGATTTTCTTAAGAGCTACTTGCTTTTTAGCTTGGAAGGCTTCTTCTGCACTTGCAGGTTTGAGACCTTTCATGCGTTTCTTAGTCAAGTTTTCAATGATTTGGAGGTAACCCATTTCATTTGGTGATACGAAAGTAATAGACTGACCTGACTTACCAGCACGACCTGTACGACCAATACGGTGAACATAACTTTCAGGATCTTGTGGAATATCGTAGTTATAGACATGAGTCACACCTGAAATATCCAAACCACGCGCAGCAACGTCTGTCGCAACCAAAACATCAAGATTGCCATTTTTAAAGTCACGAAGGACACGCAGACGTTTGTTTTGGTCCAGGTCACCATGAATTCCTTCGGCACGGAAACCACGGATTTTAAGACCACGAGTCAATTCATCTACACGGCGTTTAGTACGACCAAATACGATAGCAAGTTCTGGTTGTTCCACATCCATAAGACGAGTCATGGTATCAAATTTTTCTTGTTCCTTAACTCGGATATAGTACTGGTCAACCAATTCTGTTGTCAATTCCTTAGCCGCAATCTTCACATGCTCAGGTTCTTTCATAAACTGAACACCGATACGTTTGATAGCATCTGGCATAGTTGCTGAGAAAAGTAAGGTTTGACGGTTTTCAGGAACACGAGAAATGATGGCTTCGATATCTTCAAGGAAGCCCATGTTGAGCATTTCATCTGCTTCGTCAAGGATGAGAGTTTCAATATCTTGTAATTTCAAGGCCTTGCGTTTAATCAAGTCCAAGAGACGACCAGGTGTTCCCACCACGATATGGGCACCAGATTTAAGAGCCTTAATTTGTTTTTCAATGCTTGATCCGCCATATACTGAGCGAACTTTGACTCCCTTACTACGACCAAAGCGGAATAGTTCTTCTTGACTTTGGACAGCGAGTTCACGAGTTGGAGCGATGACCAAGGCTTGGATGGTCGCTTCTTCTGTACGGATTTTTTCAAGAGTAGGCAAGCCAAAAGCTGCAGTTTTTCCTGTACCAGTCTGAGCTTGACCGATAACGTCCTTGCCTTCAAGGGCCAAAGGAATGGTTTGTTCTTGGATCGGACTGGCTTCTACAAAACCAGCTTTTTCAATCTCTGCTAGCAAATCAGCAGACAAGTTTAATTCATTAAATTTCACGTTATTCTTCTTTCTAAAGGTGGTGCGAAGCCACCCTATAGGGCTTAGTGTATACTTTTCTTTTTATGACGTATTTTCATATACTGGATACAAAATCGTGTTGCTTCTTTTCCACAAAAGAAAAGTACTGTTTTCTTTGCAACCCATCTAGTATAACACAAGACCAGAGCAAAAGATAGCCTAATTTCTCTAGAAAATCATGTAAGCGGTTTTTGGCTTTCCTTTTTGATGGAACGACCTAGATAATAAGACAAAGCCAAGGCGATACTATATAAAATGATAAAAACGAACAAGGTTTGTGTGTAAGAATGAGCCATTTTATAAGTCTCTGCTAATAAAATAGGTCCTGCTAAACCAGCCATTGCCCAAGCTGTTAAAATATAACCATGCAGAGCGGCCAATTCCTTGGTTCCAAAAATATCACTGAGATAAGCTGGAATCAATGAAAAACCAGCTCCATAGCAAGTCATCAAAATAGACATAGCGACTACAAATAAAACGGAATCTGTAAAGAGCCAAAGTGAGAGAGAAAAGAAAAGATTGACAAGCAGTAATATACTAAAGGTTAGGGGGCGACCGATATAGTCAGATAAGCTCGCCCAGAGCAAGCGACCAAATCCATTGAAAATCCCTAAAACGCCCACCATTACTGCTGCATGACTTGTAGACAAGCCAGCCATCTCCTGTGCCATTGGCGATGCCGCTGAAATTAAGCCTAAACCACAAGCTATGTTGATAAAGAAAATAATCCAAAGTATATAAAACCGATTGCTTTTCAGAGCCTGATTTGCAGCCATTCCTTGCGTCAAAGAGGCTGTTTTTTCTTTCCCTGAAGCAGATAAAATTGCAAGCTCTTGCTCATTTGGACGCTTAATGAATTGTGAAGCTAGGAGCATGATAATAAAGTAACTTGCACCTAAAATATAAAAAGTTTCTACAAGCCCTATCCCTGCGATGAGATGTTGCGCTATGGGACTAGTCAATAAAGAAGCAAAACCAAACCCCATAATCGCTAAACCTGTTGCGAGACCACGTTTATCAGGAAACCATTTTATAATCGTTGACACAGGGGTAATATAGCCTGCTCCCAAACCAAGCCCACCTAAAATGCCGTAAGCCAGATACAACAACCACAGTTCCTGACGGTCTATTGCAAATCCTGTTAAGATATTTCCACCTGCGTATAGAAAAGCAGATAGACTCCCCATGACTCTCGGACCAAATTTTTCTACCAAACGCCCCATAAATGCAGCCGATAAGCCTAAACAAAAGATTGCTAGACTAAAGGCAAAGGCAACAGAAGCCTGATCCCATCCCGTTTTTTCAATAATAGGGTTACGATAAACACTCCAAGCATAAGTCGAACCCAGCATTAAGTGTAAAATGACCCCAGCAAAGGCAATAATATAACGATTCGATTTCATAAAACCTCCTATTTTCGAACATTTATTCTATCTTATATAAAAATAGATAGGATTTTAGTTTATCAAGCTTGTCAAAAAATTACTAGCTTTTTGTCTGGAAAGCGTTTTTATTTTTTTCTGTCTTTTTCGTAGCAGAATTGTGCAAAAGTTTTTTTCTTGTGCTAGAATGTAATTCGAATAGGAGGAACTCTAAATGTTAACTTATGATTTAATCGTTATCGGATTTGGTAAGGCTGGTAAAACACTAGCTGGTAAATTGGCTTCAGCTGGCAAAAAAGTTGCCCTCGTTGAACGTAGCAAAGCTATGTACGGTGGAACTTGTATCAACATCGGTTGTATCCCAACTAAGACTTTGCTAGTTGCTGCTGAGAAGGGCTTGTCTTTTGAAGAAGTCATTGCTACCAAAAATACTATCACTGGTCGCCTCAACGGTAAAAACTATGCGACTGTTGCTGGTACAGGCGTGGATATCTTTGATGCGGAAGCTCACTTCCTTTCAAATAAAGTCATCGAAATCCAAGCTGGTGATGAAAAGAAAGAACTGACTGCTGAAACAATCGTCATCAACACTGGTGCTGTTTCAAACGTCTTGCCAATCCCTGGACTTGCTACAAGCAAAAACGTCTTTGACTCAACAGGGATCCAAAACTTGGACAAGTTGCCTGAAAAACTTGGAGTCCTTGGTGGCGGAAATATCGGTCTTGAATTTGCTGGCCTTTACAACAAACTTGGAAGCAAGGTCACAGTCCTAGATGCCTTGGATACTTTCCTACCTCGTGCAGAACCTTCCATCGCAGCTCTTGCTAAACAATATATGGAAGAAGACGGTATTGAATTGCTTCAAAATATCCATACTACTGAAATCAAAAACGACGGTGACCAAGTCCTTGTCGTGACTGAAAACGAAACTTACCGTTTCGATGCCCTTCTCTACGCAACTGGACGCAAACCAAATGTAGAACCACTTCAACTTGAAAATACAGATATTGAACTAACTGAACGTGGCGCTATTAAAGTAGACAAACACTGTCAAACAAACGTTCCTGGTGTCTTTGCAGTTGGAGATGTCAACGGTGGCCTTCAATTTACTTACATTTCACTTGATGACTTCCGTGTTGTCTACAGCTACCTTGCTGGAGATGGCAGCTACACTCTTGAAGACCGTCTCAATGTACCAAACACCATGTTTATCACACCTGCCCTTTCACAAGTTGGTTTAACTGAAAGCCAAGCAGCTGATTTGAAACTTCCATACGCAGTGAAAGAAATCCCTGTTGCAGCCATGCCTCGTGGTCACGTAAATGGAGACCTTCGCGGAGCTTTCAAAGCTGTTGTGAATACTGAAACAAAAGAAATTCTTGGAGCAAGCATCTTCTCAGAAGGTTCTCAAGAAATCATCAACATCATTACTGTTGCTATGGACAACAAGATTCCTTATACTTACTTCACAAAACAAATCTTCACTCACCCAACCTTGGCTGAGAACTTGAATGACTTGTTTGCGATTTAAGTTGAGATTTGATCGTATCGAACAGCCCTCTTTGGGCTGTTTTTGCTTCTGCGAAACACCAAATCTGTCTTTTCACTCTTTTGTGATATAATAGAAACATGAACTTAAAAACTACTTTGGGCCTTATTGCTGGGCGCTCTTCCCACTTCGTTTTAAGCCGTCTTGGCCGTGGAAGTACGCTCCCAGGAAAACTTGCCCTTCAATTTGATAAAGATATTTTACAAAACCTAGCTAAGAACTACGAGATTGTCGTGGTCACTGGAACCAACGGAAAAACCTTGACAACTGCCCTCACTGTCGGTATTTTAAAAGAGGTTTATGGTCAAGTTCTGACCAACCCAAGCGGTGCCAACATGATTACAGGAATTGCGACAACCTTCTTAACAGCCAAATCTTCTAAAACTGGAAAAAATATTGCCGTCTTAGAAATTGATGAAGCCAGTCTATCTCGTATCTGTGACTATATCCAGCCAAGCCTTTTTGTTATCACCAATATCTTCCGTGACCAGATGGACCGCTATGGTGAGATTTACACAACTTACAAGATGATTTTGGATGCCATTCGTAAGGTGCCTACGGCTACTGTTCTCCTTAATGGAGACAGTCCACTTTTCTACAAGCCAGCTATTCCAAATCCTGTAGAGTATTTTGGTTTTGACTTGGAGAAAAGACCAGCCCAGCTGGCTCACTATAATACAGAAGGGATTCTCTGTCCTGACTGCCAAGGAATCCTCAAATATGAGCAGAATACCTATGCAAACTTGGGTGCCTATATCTGTGAAGGCTGCGGATGTAAACGTCCTGATCTCGACTATCGCTTGACAGAACTAGTTGAGTTGACCAACAATAGCTCTCGCTTTGTCATAGACGGACAAGAATATGGTATCCAAATCGGTGGTCTCTATAATATCTACAACGCCCTAGCTGCAGTTGCCATCGCCCGCTTTCTCGGCGCCGATTCCCAACTCATCAAGCAGGGATTTGACAAGAGCCGTGCTGTCTTTGGACGCCAGGAAACCTTCCATATCGGTGACAAGGAATGCACCCTTGTTTTGATTAAAAATCCAGTCGGTGCAACCCAAGCTATCGAGATGATTAAACTAGCACCTTATCCATTTAGCCTATCCGTCCTCCTTAATGCCAACTATGCTGATGGGATTGACACAAGCTGGATCTGGGATGCTGATTTTGAACAAATCACTGACATGGACATCCCTGAAATCAACGCTGGCGGTGTTCGCCATTCTGAAATCGCACGCCGTCTTCGTGTGACTGGTTACCCAGCTGAGAAAATTACTGAGACAAGTAATCTGGAACAAGTTCTTAAGACCATTGAAAACCAAGACTGCAAGCATGCCTATATCCTGGCTACCTATACTGCTATGCTGGAATTCCGCGAACTGCTGGCTAGTCGTCAGATTGTTAGAAAGGAGATGAACTAATGGTTTATACTTCACTTTCCTCAAAAGATGGCAATTACCCTTATCAGCTCAACATTGCCCACCTCTACGGAAATCTCATGAATACCTACGGGGACAATGGAAACATCCTCATGCTCAAGTATGTGGCTGAAAAGCTGGGAGCCCATGTGACGGTTGACATCGTTTCTCTCCATGATGACTTTGATGAAAATCACTACGACATCGCCTTTTTCGGTGGTGGTCAAGACTTTGAACAGAGTATCATTGCAGACGACCTACCTGCTAAAAAAGAGAGCATTGACAACTACATCCAAAATGACGGTGTGGTTCTGGCTATCTGCGGTGGTTTCCAACTATTGGGTCAATATTATATTGAAGCTTCAGGGAGACGTATCGAAGGGCTAGGTGTCATGGGCCACTACACGCTCAACCAGACCAATAACCGTTTTATCGGTGACATCAAGATTCACAATGAAGATTTCAATGAAACCTACTATGGCTTTGAAAATCATCAGGGCCGTACCTTCCTCTCAGATGATCAAAAACCACTGGGACAGGTTGTCTATGGAAATGGAAATAACGAAGAAAAAGTCGGCGAAGGGGTTCATTATAAGAATGTCTTTGGTTCCTACTTCCACGGGCCTATCCTCTCTCGTAATGCCAATCTGGCTTATCGCCTAGTCACTACAGCCCTCAAGAAGAAATATGGTCAGGACATCCAACTCCCTGCCTATGAAGATATTCTCAGCCAAGAAATCGCTGAAGAATACAGTGATGTCAAAAGCAAGGCTGACTTTTCTTAAACAAAAGGAAATTATATCAAAGAACTCTGTTATCTTGTCGGAGTTCTTTTTGTCTGTTCTTTTACCCTTCTCCCTTGCATTTTCTCTCATTTTTTGCCAAAATAGAGGAGTAGAAAGAAGGTAGCATATGTCTAAATTACAACAAATCGTAACATATCTTGAATCAGAAAAACTAGACGTCGCTGTCGTATCTGACCCCGTCACAATCAATTACCTCACTGGCTTTTACAGTGATCCCCATGAACGCCAAATGTTCCTTTTTATCCTAGCGGATCAAGAACCCCTCCTCTTTGTCCCAGCCCTTGAGGTTGAGCGTGCTACTAGCACTGTTTCCTTCCCAGTTGTGGGCTATGTGGATTCTGAAAATCCATGGCAAAAAATGAAACATGCTCTACCACAGCTTGATTTCAAACGTGTCGCTGTTGAGTTTGACAATCTCATCTTAACCAAATATCATGGTTTAAAAACCGTTTTTGAAACTGCTGAGTTTGAAAACCTCACTCCTCGTATCCAACGCATGCGCCTCATCAAATCAGCTGATGAAGTGCAAAAAATGATGGTTGCAGGTCTCTATGCGGACAAGGCTGTTAATGTTGGTTTTGACAATATTTCTCTTGATAAGACTGAGACAGATATCATCGCCCAAATTGACTTTGCTATGAAGCGTGAAGGTTATGAAATGAGTTTTGATACCATGGTCTTGACTGGTGATAATGCTGCAAATCCACACGGTATTCCAGCAGCAAACAAAGTTGAAAATAACGCCCTTCTCCTCTTTGACCTTGGTGTTCTAGTCAACGGCTATGCGTCAGATATGACTCGTACGGTCGCTGTCGGCAAACCAGACCAATTCAAGAAAGACATTTATAACTTGACTCTTGAAGCCCAACAAGCTGCTCTTGACTTTATCAAGCCAGGGGTGACTGCCCATGAAGTGGATCGCGCTGCCCGTGAGGTCATCGAAAAAGCTGGTTACGGCGAGTACTTCAACCACCGTCTCGGTCACGGTATCGGTATGGATGTCCACGAATTCCCTTCTATCATGGAAGGAAATGACTTGGTTATCGAAGAAGGCATGTGCTTCTCTGTTGAACCAGGTATCTATATCCCTGGTAAAGTCGGTGTCCGTATCGAAGACTGCGGTGTTGTTACCAAGGATGGCTTTGACCTCTTTACAAGCACCAGCAAAGACTTGCTTTATTTTGATTAATATTCATCTAATACTCAATGAAAATCAAGGTTGTAGATAAGACTGATGAAGTCAGCTCAAAACACTGTTTTGAGGTTGTGGATAGAACTGACGAAGTCAGTAACCATATCTACGACAAGGCGACGTTGACGCGGTTTGAAGAGATTTTTGAAGAGTATAAAATCTTCCCACAATAAAACGCATAGTATCAAGTTTTGAACACCTGATACTATGCGTTTTTCTTATTTGAAAGACTTTTGACTCAGTCTCTTTACTTAATCTTCTTGATACTTTGACTAAGAATAAATCCTACAATCATCCCTACTATATTTTGCATGAAATTTGGTAAAATTTCTGGTAGGGCTGCTGCCCAGCCATTCATCAATGTAGAACCCAAGGCGTAACCCCCTACCATGGCAATCGTTGCTAAGATAAGGCCTAACCACTGAGTTTTTCCTTTAAATCCTGCGAAAAATCCCTGCAAGCCATGGTTGACCAAGCTAAAGAACATCCACTGAGGATAGCCTGATAAGAGGTCAATCAAGAAGCCTGCTAGTCCTCCGACTACAGCCCCTTCACGACTACCAAAGTAAAAGGCCGTAAAGAAGACACCCGCATCTAAAAGAGTTAGAATGCCTGTCGGTGTTGGAATTTTTAAGAAATAACCTAGAACCACAGAAAGGGCGGTTAATAGGGATACAAGGGCGATTTTAGTTGTTTTGGTTTGCTTCATATTGTCTTACTCCATACTGATCTGCTTGTACAATGGCACGGTAAACGAAAGCCTTAGAGCTTTCTACTGCTGATAAAAGTTCATCACCTTTAACCAAGTAACTGGCAATGCTAGAGGCAAAGGTACAACCTGCGCCAGCATTTTGCCCTTGGATGACAGGATTTTCCAACACTGTAAAGGTTTGTCCATCATAAAAGACATCTACAGCCTTGTCCTGACTAAGGCGATTGCCTCCCTTGATAATAACTGCTGGCGCTCCTAATTCATGCAATTTCTGTGCTGCAGTTTTCATATCTTCAAGGGTTTTAATCTCTTGATCTGCTAGTAATTCTGCTTCAGGAAGATTAGGCGTAATCACACTGACATGAGGGAAAAAGCGAACCAACTCTTGGCAGAGTTCACTAACTGCTACGTCGTGCGTTTCCTTGCAGACCAAGACAGGATCCAGAACCACAGGCACTCCTGGGCGTTGCTTGATAAAGTCCAATGCCTTCTCAGCCACACTGACAGTTGGTAGGAGACCAATCTTAATTCCCCCAAACTCCACATCACGTAAGCTATCTAATTCATGTTGAAAAATGGTATCGTCAGTTGGAAAGACTTCAAAGCCCTTTTCCGTCAAGGCTGTCAAACAAGTCACTGCTACAAAACCATGCAAGCCGTTCAAGGTATAGGTAGCCAAATCAGCGGACAATCCACCACCACTAAAAATATCATTTCCTGAAAGTGCTAAAATACGATTATTCTTCATAACGAATCTCCTTTAAATACAAACCATTTGGTGCTGCAGTGGGACCTGCAAGCTGCCTGTCCTTTTTCTCCAAGATGAGGTCAATCTGCTCTACTGGCATGCGATTATTGCCGATTTTAAGCAGTGTCCCCACCATATTGCGAATCTGCTTATACAAGAAACCATTTCCTGAAAAGGTAAAGGTCAAAAACTGACCTGTCTCATCAACTGTTAAACTAGCTTCTGTGATGGTGCGAACCTTATCCTCTACACTAGTCCCAGAGGCTGTAAAACCGGTAAAATCATGGGTTCCCTCTAACTTTTTGACAGCCTCCTGCATCCGTTCCACATAGAGTGGATAGGGAAAGTGAGTGGCATAGTGACGGCGCATAGGATTCTTGGGACGGCCTCTATCCACGATAAACTCATAGGTCTTACTGTGCTTGGCATAACGGCAATGAAAATCATCCGCCACAAGCTCAATCGCAATCACATCAATATCTTCAGGAGACTGGGTGTCCAAAGCAAAACGGAGCTTCTCCTCATCCATCTGATAAGGTAGGTCAAAATGAATAACCTGGCCTAGGGCATGAACTCCACTATCTGTCCTACCAGCACCGTGAACAGTAATGGCTTGCCCTTTATTTAACCTGGTCAAGGTTTTTTCAATTTCTTCCTGAACGCTACGCGCATGAGGCTGGCGCTGAAAACCAGCAAAAGCGTAACCATCATAGGAAATAGTTGCTTTATATCTTGTCATAACTCCTATTTTATCAAGAAATTAGTCTGTAAACAAGGGTCTAAATCAAATATTGTCTGGGTACAAAATTCACAAAAAGAAAAACTTAGGAAACCAATCCTAAGCTCTCTTTTGAAGTAGGTACATGACAAAGATAGAGGTTACAATCAACCATGAGCCTAAAATGGCAAAGACCAACATGCCATTGTGAGTTAGTAACCCAATTGCACCTAGAACAAATGGGGTCGTAAAGGCTCCGAAACTACAGCCTAATACAGCAAATGAAGTCGCTTGATTGAGGAGTTTAGCTGGAATTCGTTCAGAGACAAGTTGAAAGACCGTCGTCAAGGCTACACTGTAGGCAAAACCAGCTAGAATACTCCCTGCCACTACCACCCACAAGGATGGAGACAAGGCAATCACAATTTGCCCTAAGCCAAAAGTAATTCCAGACCATAGGAGCAGTTTCTCTTTAAATATTGAAATCAGGAAAGAAAAACTCACACCAGCCACAATCCCGATTAACTGCATGACACTAAGAACAAAACTAGATAACTGGGCATCTCCCAGTCCTCTTTCCACCATCAGACTTGGAATACGGATGGTAATAGCTGTATTGGTACAAACTACAACCGCCGCTTCAATAGCTAAGATAAAAATCAAGCCCTTCATTTCCCGAGTTAAGCGACTTGCTTCCTTCGTTTTTTTCTTGACTTCTTTCTTTTCTTTTCCATAAGGTACAAAGAGCAGATAAAGGATCAGAACTAAAAATCCAGCACTATAAGCTAAGAAAGTAGCTGTCCAACCAAAGGCCAACAATTGGCCGACTGCCAAGGTAATGAGAGAAGCCCCAACGACCTCTGCAGAACCGCGTAGCCCTAACATCTGAATTCTCGTTTTTCCTTGATAGCGTTCACTGATAATAGAAATGGCCTTGGCATTGATCATCCCAACACCTAAACCAAAAAGAATCCGTGTTCCAAAGACAAAAGGATAAGCTTGGTACCAAAAGGGAGCAGTTCCACTTAGTGATAAAATCAGCAATCCCAAACTGATCTGTAAGCGCTCAGGAAATATTTTTTCTAAGAAACCATTTAGTAATAACATAATCATGATTCCAAAGGAAGGCAAGCTCGCCAAGAGCTCAATTTGTTCCTTAGGATAACCTTGATAATAGTCAAACATGGCTGGCAGGGCACTCGAGATGGAAAAGGACGTAATCAAAACGAGGGAGAGAGCCAAAATACTGGCCCGTTCTAAAAATTGTTTCATGAAATCTCTTTCTATATTTCTCTTAATCTTCTACTTTTTTGATAGTCATCAAACAAGCAAGAAAAGAAGAAGCCTCTTTAGTGTACAGACTCCTTCTTAAACTCGAAAATGAATCCCTTGTGTCTTAGGATGATTTTCTCTTGATTTGCTTAATAAAGTAGAAGATAAATCCTGCCACCATATAGGCAACAAAGATAATCAGACACCACTTGAACACGACATCCCAACCCTTGTTCACATTCAAAAAGAAGTACGGGAAGGGACTGACCTTAGAATTAGGAACATCAAGTTTCAATACCAAGCCATTAAAAAGAGCAAAAATCATATACAGCAAGGGTAAAATCGTCCACACAATTGGGTCCCAAATCTTGTATTGACCCTGTTTGTCAAAAAAGAGGGTATCTGCTAAAAACCAGAGGGGAACGATATAGTGGCAAAGGAAATTTTCTAGAGTATAGAAATTAGTCGCAATAGGCGCTAAAAGGAAATGGTAAATCACACAGGTAATCATGATACTCATGGTGACCCCACCTTTTAAGCGCAAGAGACTTGGTCTTTGCCAGTTTTCACCTAAACGGCTCATAACCTTTAGGAGATAGAGCGTAAAAATCGCGACTAAAAGGTTGGACAGAACCGTATAATAGAGTAACATCCCAAATCCACCATGCTTGGCGATTTCAAGATAAACTCCCGTAAAAGCCGCTAGAAACAAGAAGATACGGCTATAAAATGTAAGTTTGTAGTTCTTTGACATGCTTAAATTTTCTTCACATACTCTGATTTGAGTTTCATGGCACCAAAGCCATCGATCTTACAGTCAATATTATGGTCGCCTTCTACGATGCGGATATTCTTCACGCGCGTCCCTTGTTTCAAATCTTTTGGCGCACCTTTTACTTTCAAATCCTTGATGAGGGTTACAGTATCACCGTCAGACAATTTATTCCCGTTGGCATCGATAGCAACAAGGCCCTCTTCTACATCTGCAACTTCAGCAGGATTCCACTCATGAGCACACTCTGGGCAAACCAGTAGGGCACCGTCTTCGTAGACATACTCTGAGTTACATTTTGGGCAATTTGGTAAGTTGTTCATGGTTTCTCCTTATCATCATTCACTATTCTTTGAAAATCAAAATTTCTCGAACAGCAACTATTATACCCTAAAATCAGCATTTTGACAAATTTAGAAAAAACCGATATCAATCTATCGGCTTCTCTACATTTACATTCTTTTTTCAGCTTCTGCTTTGATTTTTTCAACTACTTCTTGAATGTTCAAGCCAGTTGTATCAAGGTAGACAGCGTCCTCTGCTTGTTTGAGAGGCGAAGTCTCACGATGGCTATCCTTGTAGTCACGCGCAGCAATTTCCTCTTTTAGGGTTTCAAGGTCTGTTTCAATTCCCTTGGCAATATTTTCCTTGTAACGGCGCTCTGCTCTTTCATCTACCGAAGCTACTAGGAAAATTTTCAATTCTGCTTGTGGCAATACAACCGTTCCAATATCGCGACCGTCCATGACAATCCCACCTTGCTGGGCAATCTCTTGTTGGAGAGAAACTAGTTTCTCACGCACTTCAGGAATTGCTGCGATGGCAGAAACATGATTGGTCACTTCATTTTCACGGATAGGATGGGTAATATCCACATCTCCTACAAAGACAAGCTGTTCTCCAGTTTCTGAGCGCCCGAAACTGATTGGATGCTGGTCCAATAAGTCTAAGAGTTCTTCAACTTGTTCAACTTCTAATTGGTTCTTGAGAGCCATGTAGGTCGCTGCACGATACATAGCACCTGTATCTAGGTAGGTGAATCCAAAATCCTTGGCAATAATCTTTGCGACCGTACTCTTGCCACTTGAAGCTGGACCATCGATAGCAATTTGAATCGTCTTCATTTATGACTCCTATCTAGTCTTAATCACATCTCCAGGATTAGCAAACCAAGATCCTGTAGCCATATGGCCAGGATTCAAAGCCTCTAACTGAGCAATCGAGATTCCTGCACGAGCGGCAATGGCGGCTTCTCCTTCTCCAGCCATAACTTTTGTAGTTCCTTCTGGATCATTTGGATGTTCTGAGCTACTAGATGACTCTTCTACCTTCTCCTCTGAACTAGAAGATGCCTGCTCTGAACTACTACTAGAAGTAGAAGAAACTTGCTCTACTTTTGTATCTGAATCGTGAAAATCTTTCAAGGCTGCTGTGCGATTACTCCCACCCGATGAAAGATAGATAAGAACAATAATCATCACAACTACAATCACAAAGAAAATACTTGCTAAAATAGTCAAGATACGATTAGCCAGCACTCCTCCACCTTGTTCTCTCTTACGACGTTCTGATCTTGTTTCTTCTTGATTCTCATAAATATCTTCTTGCCACGGTTCTTTTGCCATACCTTACTCCTTGTTTTTTTTTACTTTTCTTATTACAATATAAATATGAAAATCACACTTATACCTGAACGTTGCATTGCCTGTGGGCTTTGCCAAACTTATTCTGAATTATTTGATTACCACGATAATGGAATCGTGCGTTTTTACGATGACCCTGACCAACTAGAAAAAGAAATCTCTCCTAGTCAGGACGTCGTAGAAGCTGTTAGAAACTGTCCGACACGTGCCTTGATTAAAGATTAACTCTAACATCGATAAGAACGTTCCACTCCTTCTAGTTTAGCATATTTCCATGCAAAATTATAGTCTTTTCTCTTTATTTTTTTCTGTAAGATCAGGAAGGTCACTTTTTTCTTTGACGAGATAAAGTGGTCTTTTTTTAGTCTCTAGATAAATCTTACTGATATACTTGCCGAGAATCCCAATGGTCAAGAGTTGAATCCCTCCGAGAAAGAGAATAACAGCCATCAGAGAGGTCCAACCTGATGTCGGATTGCCCAAAATGAGGGTCCGAACCACAACAAAAAAGGTCATAAGTAGAGAAATAAAACAAGATAGGAGACCTGCCACGAAGGCGATAATCAAGGGAAAATCTGAAAAATTAACAATCCCTTCAATGGAGTAGAAAAAGAGTTGCCTAAAACTCCAACTGGTCTTGCCAGCCTGCCTTTCGACATTTGGATAGTCCAGATAGTGGGTTTTAAAACCCACCCAGGCAAAGAGCCCCTTTGAAAAACGATTGGACTCGGTCAAAGCTAAAATAGCATCGACTACAGATCTTCTCATCATGCGAAAATCACGGACACCTGACGGCAAGGCTACTGGACTAATTTTTTGCATAAGACGATAAAAGAGATTAGCACAGAAACTGCGAAAGAAGGGTTCTCCCCCTCGACTGGTTCTGCGTGTTCCAACACAGTCCAAGTCTGCATTTTTGTCTAGTAGAGCTTTCATCTCAAGCAACATACTAGGAGGATCTTGGAGGTCTGCATCCATCACCACCACCAAATCTCCTGTCGCATATTGCAAGCCTGCATAGAGAGCTGCTTCTTTGCCAAAATTTCGCGAGAAAGAAAGATAATGCACTGCCGGATTTTGTTCCCGATAGGCCTTTAAGAGTTCCAAGGTTCCATCGCTTGAGCCATCATCGACAAAGACATACTCGATTTCTGTTTCCAAATCAGGAATCAAATCTTCCAAAGCCTGATAAAAAAGAGGAAGTACTTCCTCTTCGTTTAAACAGGGGACTATGATTGACATCACCATCTTAGTCTTCAAATCCATTTGGATGCTTACTTTGCCAACGCCATGCGTCTTCACACATTTGGGTGATGCCTAATTCTGCTTCCCAGCCCAGTTCTGCTTTGGCTTTTGCAGGATCTGAATAGCAGGCTGCGATATCCCCTGGGCGACGGTCTACGATGCGGTAAGGAATTGGACGTCCCACTGCTTTTTCCATATTTTGGATAATTTCAAGAACTGAGTAGCCTTTACCTGTTCCAAGGTTATAAACGTTTAGACCTGAGCCTTTTTGGATTTTTTTCAGAGCTGCAACGTGACCTTTAGCCAAGTCAACAACGTGGATATAGTCACGAACACCAGTTCCGTCTTCCGTATCGTAATCGTCTCCAAATACTTGCACTTGCTCTAATTTTCCAACGGCTACCTGAGTCACATATGGCAAGAGGTTGTTTGGAATACCGTTTGGATTTTCTCCCAAATCACCACTCTCATGGGCTCCGATTGGGTTAAAGTAACGAAGCAAGACCACATTCCATTCTGAATCTGCCTTGTAGATATCTGTCAAAATTTCCTCTAGCATGAGCTTGGTACGACCGTATGGATTGGTCACTGAAAGTGGGAAATCTTCCAAGATGGGCACTGTATGCGGATCTCCGTACACTGTCGCAGAAGAACTGAAAATGATGTTTTTACAGTTGTTTTCTTCCATAGCTTTCAAAAGGCTAACAGTTCCAGCGATATTATTGTCATAGTAGGCAAGAGGGATACGGGTAGATTCACCGACAGCCTTCAAGCCAGCAAAGTGAATGACCCCTGTTGGTTCTTCTTGCATGAAAATATCTCTGAGGGTATCTGTGTCACGGATATCTGCCTCATAGAAAGGCACTTCAACTCCTGTAATTCTCTCAACAACTTCTAAACTTTTTCTGTTACTATTCACAAGGTTATCCACCACAACAACCTGATGACCTGCTTGGATTAACTCAATAACAGTGTGGGTTCCGATAAAACCTGCTCCACCCGTTACCAAAATCTTTTCTTGCATCTTCTTTCCTCGATTCTCGGATTATTTTTTCTTATTTTACCATTTTTGATAGGGAATGTCATTTGCCATCCTAGAGGGTAGGATAAAATTTCAGTAAAATTTTATTCGTTTTTTAGTCGCTTGACATAGTTTTCAATTGGGTAGTTTGCTGGGTCTAAGGTCAACTCCTTGTCTTGGATCAGTTGAGCTAGATGGTAACCGATAATAGGCCCCGTTGTGAGGCCTGATGAACCTAGTCCACTAGCAGCATAGACACCTGCTAAGCCAGGTACTTGCCCAAAGAAAGGTGAGAAATCACTGGTATAGGCACGGATTCCCACACGCTCAGCTCTTGAAGTCGCTCTAGCTAAAACTGGATAGTGAGGTAAGGCTGCCTCCTTCATTTGTTGGAGCAAGGTTTCATCTACCGTCAAATCAAATCCCATATCATTTTCATGAGTAGCGCCTAGAGATAATTTCCCACCTGCAAAAGGAATCAAATCCCACTCCCCTTCTGGCATAACAACAGGGTAAGCTTCCATATCTTGGGCAAGTTGATAATCTCGGAGTTGCCCCTTTTGGGGACGAACATCTACTTCATAACCTAAAGGCTCTAACAGGTGTCCCAACCAAGCTCCCGTCGCCAAAATAACCTGATCAAACACCTCTTCGCCAATCTGGTAACCTGATGCTAAAGGTGTCAGAGTCACTTTTTCTTTGACCAGCTTGACCTGACCGGCTTCCAGCAAACGAGTCACTAAGAGTTGACCATCTACTCTCGCTCCACCAGAAGCATAGAGCAGGTGGTCAAATCCCTGCAAGTCAGGGAATAATTCATTGGCTGATGCTTGGTTCAGAATGGCTAACTGGCCTATCAAGGGAGATTCTTCTCTACGCTGGAGGGCTAGTTGATAGAGTTCTTCCAACTTGGATTCATCCTTTTTCAAGAGAAAGACTCCCGAACGCTGGTAAAAGTCAATTTCCTGCCCTGATTTCTCTAAATCAGCTAATAAATCCACATAAAAATCAGCCCCCAAGCGCGCCATTTTGTACCAGACCTTATTGCGTCGTTTGGAAAACCAGGGGCTGATAATTCCTGCTGCAGCCTTGGTAGCCTGACCTTGTCCATGGTCAAAGACGGTTACTTCTAGGTCACTTTCTTTCGAGAGGTAGTAGGCAGCTGTTGCACCCACAATTCCTGCTCCGATAATGGCAACTTTTTTCATTGTTTTCACTTTCTAACTAGATATGGTGGAAAGGATTGGTTGATGCTTGACTAGGTAAAATCTCTAGTTCCCAACCTTTTTCCTCTTTCCATTGATTAAGAAGCTCTGCGATTTTTTCCACAAACAGCACTTCGATATAGTGTCCTGGATCCAATGCTAGCAAGCCATCAGACAGCATATCCTGGGCAGTGTGGTAGTAGATGTCACCAGTGATATAGACTTCCGCTCCTTTAGCTAAAGCATCCTTATAGAAAGACTGCCCGCTTCCACCACAGATAGCCACTCTTGAAATAGACTTCTGCAAGTCATTCTCTTGATAATGCACCATTCGAAGGCTATCTAGGCCAAAGACTTGCTTGACATGTTGGGCTAATTCTCCAAAGGTCTGAGGCTGAATATTCCCAATACGACCAATTCCACGTTCAGGACCTGTCTCCTGCAGATAGGTCGTTTCCTCGATACCTAGCATCTGACAGAACCAATCATTGAGACCATTTTCAACAATATCAATATTGGTATGGCTGACATAAACTGCAATGTCATGCTTGATAAGATCAATGTAAATCTGATTTTGCGGACGGCTAGCTACCAAATCCTTGATGGGACGGAAAATCGGCGCGTGCTTGGCAATAATCAAGTCCACACCCTTTTCAATGGCTTCAGCCACCGTTTCTTCACGAATATCCAGAGCCACCATGACACTTTGGATAGCCTTGTCCAAAGTTCCAATTTGCAGACCACGACTGTCTCCCTCCATGGAAAATTCCTGAGGACAATAAGCTTCATATCGGTTAATGACTTCACTTGCTAGCATGGAGAACCTCCTTGATGGCTTGAATTTTATCTACTAGAACTTGACGTTCTTCCAAATTTTTTTCAGGGATTTGTCCGAGGGCAAACTCTAGCTTAACAGATTCTTTTTGCCATTTTTGGACAAATACTGGACTGACTTCTTTGGACAAAAAAGGACCAAAGCGAACATCGCTGGCTGATAACTTCATTTGTCCTGCTTCCACCACCAAAATCTCATAAAACTTACCAGCTTCTTCTAGAATGCTTTCTGCCACAATCTGAAAGCCATTGTCTTGCAACCAAATACGCAAATCGTCTTCACGATTATTGGGCTGGAGGATCAATCGTTCTACATTAGCTAGCTTGTCCAAGCCTTCTTCTAATATCCTAGCAATCAAGCGTCCGCCCATACCAGCAATGGTAATGACAGACACTTGGTCTGCCTCTTCAAAAGCTGCCAAGCCATTGGCTAAACGAACCTGGATTTTCTCCTTTAGGCCGTGACTTTCAACATTTTTGACCGCAGACTGATAGGGACCTTCCACAACCTCACCTGCAATGGCACTTTTGATTTGTCCTCTTTCGACCAAGTCGATAGGCAGATAAGCATGGTCACTCCCCACATCGAGTAAAATGGCTCCCTGTGGCACAAAGGAAGCCACTAATTCTAATCTCTTTGAAATCATTTTCTCTCTCTTTCCAAAACTCTATTACCTCTTATTATACCACATTTCAGCTGGCAATCTTGTACCTAAAAAGACCGCAATCCACAGATTACAGCCTTTCTTTATTTTCTGGCTTGATAGCGACTAGTCAGGATGAAAATCACGGTAAAGACCAACATCATGACACCATAAACAGGTAATGTTTGTCCTGTTAAGGTGGAGATTTCAAGCAATTTTTGAATTCTTGGGAAGAGAGCTGTGGCTAGGAAGCCTCCTATTGACCAAACAATCAAGAGGACACGCCATAGGGTAAATGGCATGCAGGCTCTAAATACAGATAAGAAACCAATTGACCCCAAGAGATAATAGAGTAGAGTTGAAATTTCTAACTCAGACCAACCTTGGCTACTTCCAAATATTTTCACAAAAAGAACGCTGAACACAACCATGAGAGCACTTGGTAGAGCACGAAGCATGGATCTTCTGAGGAAGTTTGGCTCGACAGGTTTGATATTTCGCTCAAAAGTCAGAACGAATGGTGGGAAACCTTCCACAAACTGGTCAATCATGGTAATCTGGATTGGAATAAAGGGGAAAATCAAGATCCATTCAGACCGTCCCAGAAGAGCACTGGCAATACAGATGACCGCTAATAGGAAAGAATAGATGGTCTTAATCAAGAAAATCGGGGCGATATGGGCAATGTTATTGACTACGCGACGACCTTCAAAGAGAATCTCAGGAACATCATTAAAGTCAGAGTTCAAGAGAACCAGATTTGCAATCTGACGAGTCGCAGGATCTCCCTCCGCCATTACGATAGAACAATCCGCCTCACGAAGAGCCAGAATATCATTGACTCCGTCTCCCGTCATAGCCGTTGTATGACCCGCTTTTTTCAGAGTTTGGATGATGAGTTTCTTTTGATGAGGGGAAACCCGTCCGAAAATAGCAGTCTCCTCCGCCATAGCAACCAATTCCTCATCCGTAATTTTCGAGCAATCTACATAACTATCATAGTCCGCAAAACCAGCCTTCTGGGCAATGCTGGATACCGTAACTGGATTGTCACCAGAGATAATCTTGAGGCCCACTTCCTGAGAACGGAGATAGTCCAGCGTCTCTGCTGCTCCCTCTCGAATGGGATCCAATATTTCCAGCAAGGCTAGAGCCTGAATATCAGATGGTTTCTGTGGTTTGTGATGGTCTAGTTTTTCCTGACTGAGAGCCAAGACCAAGACACGTGAACCTCTCTCCAAGGCCTCTCTGGCTTCTGGGACCTCAGAATCCAGCAACATCTCAGGCGCCCCTAAGAAAACTGTTCCCAAACCTTCTAACTCCATAGCACCCCACTTGCGGTCGCTTGAGAAGGGGAGATTGGAAATCATAGAATAGGCTACTTGGCCTTGGAATCGCTGGCGAATAGCTTGGGCAGTTGGATTTTTATCCTCACTATGAGCTATATAGCTAGTCAAAATGTTGGCAATAGTCTCTTCACCATAAGTTTCCGTCAGAGGAAGAACAGCCTCTACCTGCATCTTTCCTTGGGTGATGGTGCCCGTCTTATCCAAACAGAGCATATCCACGCGCGCCAAGGTCTCAACGGAGTACATCTCCTGCACCAAGACCTTTTTCAAGCCTAACTTAATCACCGCTGTCAAGAGCGAAGTGATGGTCAAAAGGGCAATTCCCTTAGGTAACATCCCCAAAAGAGCTGTCGACGAGTTTACAACGGACGACTTAAGAGGCAAGCCTTTTAAAATCAAGGCTTCTAGCAAGAGAGCTAGACCAAAAGGAATGATAATTTTCCCAGTAAAACCTGCTAACCTGTCCAGCGATTCCATGATACGAGAGTTGATAGGTTTCACAGTCTTAGCCTCAAGCATAAGTTTAGCAGCATAGTTGTCTGCACCGACATGGTGAACTTGAGCTAAAACTGCCCCACTGGCTAGGAAACTTCCTGACAAAAGCAAGGCGTCAACTTCCTTTTGCACCAAATCACTTTCCCCCGTCAACATGGCTTCATTGACTTCCGCAAAGCCTTCCAAAACCAAGGCATCACTAGGAATTTGCTCTCCAGCAGACAAACGAATGACATCTCCTAACACCAATTCTTCAGGATTAAGAGCCACTTCCTGGCCATCACGAATAGTCTTGACCTTTTCCTTGGTCATGAGATTGAGCTTGTCCACCATATGCTTGGCACGGAGCTCCGTCACAATCCCTGAAAAAGCGTTAAAGCAGATAACGACAAAGAAGACCAGATTGCTCCAAGCCTGCACAAAGGCAAGGGCCAAAGCAATGGCAAAGTTCAAAGCGTTAAAAAGGGTAAAGACATTTCGTTTGATGATTTGCCAAGTGCTGGTACTGGCCGAAGCAGTAAAATCATTGACCAAGCCCTTAGCCTGTCTTTCCTCGACTTCTCTTTGGGTTAATCCCATAATCTTATTTTTATCCATAAATTATATCATATCATTTTTTCTAAAAGAATTCTAATCTCATCCCAAATATGGACCTGGTCAAGGGAAAAGTTTGCCAGCCCTTCTTTGATAAGGTATAATAATAACAAGAAAAGAATCGAAGGAGATCGCATGTTTTATACTTATTTACGTGGATTAGTTGTCTTGCTCCTATGGTCCATCAATGGCAATGCCCACTATCATAATACTGATAAAATTCCTAATCAAGATGAAAATTATATTTTGGTTGCGCCTCACCGTACCTGGTGGGATCCTGTTTACATGGCCTTTGCGACCAAGCCAAAACAGTTCATCTTTATGGCCAAAAAAGAGCTCTTTACCAACCGTATCTTTGGTTGGTGGATCCGTATGTGTGGCGCCTTTCCTATCGACCGTGAAAATCCTAGCGCCTCAGCCATCAAATACCCTATCAATGTTCTTAAAAAAAGTGACCGCTCTCTCATCATGTTTCCAAGTGGGAGCCGTCACTCAAACGATGTCAAGGGTGGCGTAGCCCTGATTGCCAAAATGGCCAAGGTCCGTATCATGCCGGTTACCTATACAGGTCCTATGACCTTGAAGGGCTTGGTTAGCCGTGAGCGTGTTGATATGAACTTTGGAAATCCAATCGATATCTCAGATATCAAGAAAATGAATGATGAAGGCATTGAAACAGTCGCCAATCGTATCCAAGCAGAATTCCAACGTCTGGATGAAGAAACGAAACAATGGCACAATAATAAAAAACCAAATCCACTCTGGTGGTTTATCCGCATCCCTGCCCTCATCCTTGCCATTATCCTCGCTATCCTAACCATCATCTTTAGCTTTATCGCAAGCTTTGTATGGAATCCAGATAAAAAGAGAGAAAACCTTGGTTAAATAAATACAACAATCCCTTGGCAAAAGCCAAGGGATAAATCTTTTATTCGATTTTCCATTTTTGGGCCAACCAGCTAGAAAAAGCTAGGAATCGCTCAGCTACTTGTTCGTGGTGTCCATAAGGGTCAAAGACAAACTGGCTGTTCGGATAGCGTTTCTGAAGACTGGTATGGATTTTCTCAGCATAGACTGGTGCTTGAGCCAAGCGATTGCTATGATTGACTCCTTCTGTTTGACCATTCTGTAAATACAGCAAACAGTCTAGATTTTTCACTGTCTCTGCCTTGCAGTAAGCCACAAAATCAGGATACCAAAAGGAACCGCAGATAGAAAAAACACAGGAAACCTTATCAAAGCTGAAAAGACTGTAAACTGCCACCAAGCCACCTAGTGAATAACCTCCGTAGGCAAGGCGTGCTTCATCCAGTCGATAAAGCGACTGCAACTTATCTAAAAGACCTCCAAATAAATGATCATGATAGACGTTGGCCTGACCGCCAAAATCTGGAGCTCCATCTCTCAGAGCCGATGTCGCCCAGGGAGTGTAGTCGTCTAAGCGATTTTTAGAGGTCAAGCCCACTAAAATCACAGATTCGGAAAGGGACGATAGGAAATCCAAGTTTCCATCATTCAATAAAATAGCCGGATAGGTTTGATTGGGGTCGTAGTTAGAAGGAAGGCTAATTTTAACTTGAATTCCTTCCCAATCAAACTCATTATTTATTGATAAAGTCATTGATTTTCTCAAGGGAATCAATCACTGCTGGACCATAGTCCATCAATTCATCGTAAGAGATGGTCATGATTTTTTGATTCTTAATAGCAGGAACGCTTTCCAAAACAGCATTTGCCTTCATCAACTCTACTGCTTTTTCATCCAATTTTTTATTGCGATCGCTGGTTACATAGATAATCAATTCAGGATCCATTGACACGAGATTTTCCAAGGTCAAGCCTGATGTCCCCGTAGCAACGTTTGTATAACCAAGTTGGTTGAGCAAACTTTCTTGCAAAGCAGACTTGTAGGCACCGAAGGTTTCATCATTATAAGCAACCATAATCAAAGCCTTTTTCTTTTCACCTTGACTTGCTGGATTTGCTTTCTTAACAGCGTCAATTTTAGTTTGTAATTGGGCTGCGTATTCATTGGCCTTGTCCTGCACATTAAAAATCATTCCAAGATTTTTGACATCTTCTACGATATTCCCCAAATCTTGCTGAATCGTTGAGAGAGAAGCTTTTTGCGTATAGACTGGGATTTTGTTTTCATTCCAAGTGCTAACTGTCCCCAAGGATTTTTCAGAAAACATCATGTTTCGACCCATCACAGCGTCTGGCTCATAAGAAAGGACTGTCTCTTGTGAGACTGTTTTTTTATCGCCAATTTGAGGAATCGTCGCAATAGCATCCTTGTATTTGTCCGTTACAGCATTGTCAGGGTTGAGCATGCCAGCAATTTTATCCTTCAAGCCTAACTCCAACAAAATTTCAGTAGTTGAAAGATTGTTGGTGATAACTTTTTCAGGTGCCTTCTCAAAGACTTGTTCGACTTCATTTCCCTTAGCATCATAGGTCTTGACCGTTAACGGATAAGTCGTCTCTGTGCTGGCCTTTTGACTTGTTTCTGTGCTAGATTGTGTGGTAGCTTTTTCTGTAGTAGTATTGCCACATGCTGCCATCGTTAAGGTAGCTACTGTTACGAGTAAAATACTGAGTGTTTTTTTCATTTTGTTTTCCTTTTCTTTCTTATAAATAGTGAATCATAGCTTGCTGATCCTCAGTCCAAGTCACCTGACTTTGAACTCCATATACAGTTTGCAATGACTCAGGGGTGATGGTCTCCTTTGGAGTCCCTTGGTAAAGGATTTCCCCCTCTTTCATCAGATAGAGATAATCCGAATAGCGACAAGCAAGTTGAATATCATGTAGGACAGCTAGAACATTGACCTTGAGATTCTTCACAATGGCCAGCAAGTCTAACTGGTACTTGATATCCAGGTGATTGGTTGGCTCGTCCAGGAGCAAGAGAGTCGGTTCTTGCGCCAAGGCGCGTGCTAATAAGACTCGCTGTTTCTCCCCACCTGAAAGAGACGAATAGAGACGAGTTTTCTTCTCAAGCATATCCACCTTGACGAGAGCATCTTGAACGAGGGCATAATCCCTTTCCTTTTCCTTCTGTAAAAAAGAGAGGTGTGGAGTCCTTCCCAGCAAGACGATTTCCTCAACTGTACAATCAAACTGCAATTGATTAAACTGGGTGACGACCGCCATCTGCTTAGCTGTTTCTTTGAGTGACCAATGTTCCAAAGGCTTTCCATCTAAGCTTATCAAGCCTTTGTCCGCCTTTTCCTGACGATAGAGGAGTTTAAGCAGGCTGGTTTTTCCACTTCCATTTGGCCCTAATATCGTATGAAATTGATGCCCCTCAACCTTAAGAGAAACTCCTTTGAGGATTTTTTTCTCTCCTAGTCCAAAGTGGACATCCTGACAAATCAAGTCCATATCAGGCCCTCACCTCCCTTCGCCTACCTCCAACAATGTAGATAAAGAAGGGAGCACCTACTAAGGCTGTGAAAATACCAATCGGCAGCTCAGCGTTTGGAATGATGACACGAGAGAGTACATCTGCCCAAATAACAAAGAGGGCACCCAGTAAGGTCGCAACGGGAAAAAGTCTCCTGTAATTCGTTCCTACTAACCCTCGAGCTAAGTGGGGAGTAATCAGACCAACAAATCCAATAATCCCACAAGTTGCCACTAAGACTGCTGTCAGCACAGCCACCATGGTCACATAAAGATACCAATAAAAGCGTAAGGGAATCCCCAACGTTAAAGCAGCCTCATCTCCCATCATCATCGCATTAAAAACACGATACTGAGTAGAGAAAAATAGAAAGGCCAATCCTACTACTATAGTTGGCAAGACTAAGTCAGACCAGTTAGTTCCGGCAAGCGAACCCATGGTCCAAAACTTAATGGTCATCACACTGTCCGCATTAGCGCCGACTGAGATAATAAAATTGGAAAATGCCAGAAAGAGAGCATTGACCACAGTTCCTGATAAAATGAGACTAGAAGTCGTCATCCTGCCCTGCATAGAGGCAATGATGAGGACAGCAATGGTTGCCAAAATAGCTCCAAGAAAAGCGCCAAGGCTAATCATCACTTTTAAACCGAGAATGATGCTCAAAGTTGCCCCTAGAGTTGCACCCGCAGAGATACCTAAGACATAGGGCTCTGCAATGGGGTTGTTCACTGTGGACTGCATCACGCTACCACACATAGAAAGACCTGCCCCTACTATCAGACCTAACAATACTCGAGGGAATCTCATGTTCCATACAATGGCAAGAGTGGACTTGGAAACCTCTCCTACCTCAAGAGGAAATCCCAACCTGCTCAAAATAATCCGATAGGTATCTCCTAGATCAATCGCAACAGCTCCCATTGAAACTGCTAGAAAGAGAGAAATCCCTAAAACACCTAGCAAAATAACTAAAAGTAACACAAATTGCTGGTCTTGTCGGCTTCCAGAAAATTTGGAAAGCATGCAAACCTCCTTTGACAGAATATTAAAAATTTAGAAAATTCTCATGAAAAGTATACCATATTTTCAACAATGGAACAAGATGAGAAAAATAAATATAGTTGGTCTTACAGTGCTAATAATCATAACCGAAGATTATACTTGAGTATATCGAGGTAAGGTGACAACATAAAAAGCTCTCTGAAGTCAGAGAGCTGATTTGAGCTCGGGCTAAAATCCTAGTGAAACAAAAAAATCTACACGGTCAGAAAAGTCTCTATCGTGCCATTTTCATACATGATGTATAGTCCAAGTAGAATGAATACTAAGGGCACAATGATTCGCTCGTATTTTTCAATTGTCTCGAATATTAAGGGAATAGAGGATAACACCCGACTAATCTCGCATAAGATAATTATGCCGATTACAAACACAAGCAAGGCCACGAGGGTCTGTGACCAATCTAATGAAGCAAAATAAGGTATATAGATACCTAAATTATCTCCGCCAGACGCAATTGTTAGCAATGTAACTGTCCAAAACAGTTGATTTGCCTTGCTTTGTTCTAATCTTTCAATAATTTCTTCCTCTTCTTCCTCTTCTTCCTCACCTTCTCCAACAATTGCAAAGCGAATCCCTAAATAGATAGGGATTAAACCAAGCAATCCAACCATCCATTCTTCAGGCACGAAATTAACGACATAAGCAGCAACTAAACTCGCCCCTACAAGTAAGCCCGTGCCTAGATATTGCCCCGCATAAATATGCCATTTTTGTTTATTCTGTGATAGCTGTGCAAATAAAATAAATAAAATAATTAAATAATCGATACTGGTGGAAATATAAACACCAATAGCAGATATGATTGTCTGTCCCATAAAAAACCCTCCTGTATTAGTCAGTAATAAATCAGCAGATTTTAGGAGAGCACAGACACATTAATTTAGCTATCGCTAGTGGGTAATTTCGAACATAGGAAAGCATTTTACTCCTCCTCAAAACGTAGTTACAAAGTAATTTCTAACTGGAATTCGGTGACTACTTCCATGTAAAGTATAACATACTATACTTTACTTCGTAAAGTGTGGGCTCTCCGAAGGGGCTTGCAGACAGCTACTCGGCTTTTCAAGCCGAGTAGCTACGCACCCTTATGGTGTAATTAGCTGATACCATTTGAGGTTTTTGTAGTCTCCAAAATTGTGACCGATAAAACACATCTTGCCAGAAGTCGAGTTGACCGATAGTTTTTGTAGTCTCCAAAATTGTGACCGATAAAATCTCAATAAAAAAGCCCTCTGAAGTCCGAGAGCTGATTTGAGCCCGGGCTAAAATCCTAGTGAAAAAGATGAAACTCCTTGTGTTCATCGAACACTGTGTCATTTCCCTATTTTCATACGGATTTCTTACGCCCTTAGCATCATAATTCTTGCTGGATAAACCGTTTATAGACTAGGCGGTAAGCCGAAGATTGTACAAAATTTTTAGTGAAACAAAAAAATCTCCCCGAAGGGAGATCATTCTGGTTTATTTTACCTTACAGTGCTAGGAACTGTAACCGAAGATTATACTTGAGTATATCGAAGTAAGGTAACAAAAGTAAAAAAGCTACCCAATTTAGAGTAGCTTCATTATCAAGATATGCTCAATTGAACACGGCCTAAGCACTTGGCAAAAAAGATAAAATCTCCTAGAAACTGAAGTTTCTTCGTCAATTTTCCTATTTTTGCTTTGTGCTTTTGACGGCCTTTGTATCTTGAATTAACGACGAAGTCCTAGAGAGTTGATTAACTCACGGTAACGGTTAACGTCGTTTTTACGCAAGTATGCAAGCAAGTTACGACGGCGACCGATTTTTTTCATCAATCCACGGTAAGTAGCGTGGTCTTTTTTGTGTTGTTTGATGTGTTCGTTAAGGTGGTTGATTTCCCAAGTAAGGACAGCAACTTGAACCTCTACTGAACCTGTATCACCTTCGTGACGTGCATATTGTGCGATGATTTCATTTTTTTTCTCTTTTGAGATTGCCATGATGTTTCTCCTTTTTATTTGGCTTCATCCGAGTGACAGGTTGGCATGCCTGTAACCAAGAAGAAGTTATTTGTCTTTACGACAATCCCTATTCTACCAATAACTAACTTCTTTGTCAACAGATTTACTTTCTTGTTTTAAACATGCTATAATAATCATAGCAAGAAATCCAAGTTATCTGTTTTTAAACGAGGTGATTATCATGCCTAGATTCTATTCCCATGTCCCCTACTATTTGGTCGTATTTTTCTTTTATTGGCCATTTTATGAGTTGTTATCACTAATCATTTCTGACCCCCTTTTGCTCAAGAGTCTCTACGTAAATAATATTCTCTTCTTTACACCTCTGGTAATCTTGATTATATCGCTACTCTATAGCTACCGTTTCCGTTTCTCACTTTGGTGGTTAATTGGTAACGGACTGCTCTTTTGTTTTACCATCATTACTTTCAGAGAATTTATCCTTCTCTACTTCCTAGCCTATGAAATCTTTGCCATAGTTGGTATGGCTGTCGGTGCCGCTATTAAGAATCTAGTGCAAAAACTGAAAAACAAAAAACTTTCACAAAATCCTTGAAAAATCTCACAATCATGCTATAATAATCCATAGAGACAAGTCACTTAGTCCCTTTCTACTAGAGAGTGCGTGGTTGCTGGAAACGCATAGAAAGCCTAAACTGATACTACTCTTGAGTTTTTATGAAAACATAAAACGGTGGCCACGTTAGAGCCAATCAGAGGTGTCCCTCTCTTTTGAGGAACATAAATGAAGGTGGAACCACGTTGCGACGTCCTTTCGAGGATGTCGCTTTTTGTTTTTCTATCTTTCACAATCCTCTGTCCCTGTTTTCAGAATAGGGTTAACACATTCGTCAATAATATAAGTAAGGAGAACATCATGATTAACATTACTTTCCCAGATGGCGCTGTTCGTGAATTCGAATCTGGCGTTACAACTTTTGAAATTGCCCAATCTATCAGCAATTCTCTAGCTAAAAAGGCCTTGGCTGGTAAATTCAACGGCAAGCTCATCGACACTACTCGTGCTATCACTGAAGATGGAAGCATCGAAATCGTGACACCTGATCACGAAGATGCCCTTCCAATCTTGCGTCACTCAGCTGCTCACTTGTTCGCCCAAGCAGCTCGTCGTCTTTTCCCAGACATTCACTTGGGAGTTGGTCCGGCCATCGAAGATGGTTTCTACTACGATACTGACAACACAGCTGGTCAAATCTCTAACGAAGACCTTCCTCGTATCGAAGAAGAAATGCAAAAAATTGTCAAAGAAAACTTCCCATCAATCCGTGAAGAAGTTACTAAAGACGAGGCACGTGAAATCTTCAAAAATGACCCTTACAAATTAGAATTGATTGAAGAACACTCAGAAGACGAAGGTGGTTTGACCATCTACCGTCAGGGGGAATATGTAGACCTTTGCCGTGGCCCACACGTCCCTTCAACAGGCCGTATCCAAATCTTCCACCTTCTCCATGTAGCAGGTGCTTACTGGCGTGGAAATAGCGACAACGCTATGATGCAACGTATCTACGGTACAGCTTGGTTTGACAAGAAAGACTTGAAGAACTACCTTCAAATGCGTGAAGAAGCTAAGGAACGTGATCACCGTAAACTTGGTAAAGAGCTTGACCTCTTCATGATTTCACAAGAAGTGGGACAAGGTTTGCCATTCTGGTTGCCAAATGGTGCGACTATTCGTCGTGAGTTGGAACGCTACATCGTAGACAAAGAGTTGGCTTCTGGCTACCAACATGTTTACACTCCACCACTTGCTTCTGTTGAACTTTACAAGACTTCTGGTCACTGGGATCATTACCAAGAAGACATGTTCCCAACTATGGACATGGGTGACGGGGAAGAATTTGTCCTTCGTCCAATGAACTGCCCACACCACATCCAAGTCTTCAAACATCATGTTCACTCTTACCGTGAGTTGCCAATCCGTATCGCTGAAATCGGTATGATGCACCGTTATGAAAAATCTGGTGCCCTCACTGGTCTTCAACGTGTACGTGAAATGTCACTCAACGACGGTCACCTCTTCGTTACTCCAGAACAAATCCAAGAAGAATTCCAACGTGCTCTTCAGTTGATTATCGATGTTTATGAAGACTTCAACTTGAATGAATACCGCTTCCGCCTCTCTCTTCGTGACCCTCAAGATACTCACAAGTACTTTGATAACGATGAAATGTGGGAAAATGCTCAAACCATGCTTCGCGCAGCCCTTGATGAAATGGGTGTGGACTACTTTGAAGCCGAAGGTGAAGCAGCCTTCTACGGACCAAAATTGGATATCCAAGTTAAGACCGCTCTTGGAAAAGAAGAAACTCTTTCTACTATCCAGCTTGACTTCTTGCTTCCAGAACGTTTCGACCTTAAATACATCGGAGCTGATGGCGAAGAGCACCGTCCAGTTATGATCCACCGTGGAGTTATCTCAACTATGGAACGCTTCACAGCTATCTTGATTGAGAACTACAAGGGTGCCTTCCCAACATGGCTTGCACCACACCAAGTAACCCTCATCCCAGTATCTAACGAAAAACACGTGGACTACGCTTGGGAAGTAGCTAAAAAACTCCGTGACCGTGGTGTCCGTGCAGACGTAGATGAACGCAATGAAAAAATGCAGTTTAAAATCCGTGCGTCACAAACCAGCAAGATTCCTTACCAATTGATCGTTGGGGACAAGGAAATGGAAGACGGAACAGTCAACGTTCGTCGCTACGGCCAAAAAGAAACACAAACTGTCTCAGTAGATGATTTTGTTCAAGCTATCCTAGCTGATATCGCCAACAAATCACGAGTTGAGTCTAAGAATCTAGCATAAAAGCCTCCAATCCGGAGGCTTTTTCGTCTATTCTCACTCAAGGACTAAGTTCACTTGAGCAAACTGAATCCGCACTATCGTTCCTGTACCAACCTCAGACTCGATACGAATCTGGTGCCCCAGTTCTTCAGAAATTTTCTTGGATAGGTAAAGACCAAGTCCAGATGACTGCTGGGTTAGGCGCCCATTGTATCCTGAAAATCCACGTTCAAAGACTCGGAGAACATCACTGTTTTTTATTCCGATTCCTGTATCCTTGATACAGAGCTCTTGACCGTCCATATAAATCTCCAGACCACCTTCCTTAGTGTACTTGAGACTATTTGAGATGATTTGCTCAATGACCACTAGCAGCCACTTTTTATCCGTCACGATTTCTTTATCAAGGTCATGTAGATTGACATTTAGGCCTTTTTGAATAAAGAAAAGAGCGTATTTACGAATTATTTCCTTGACCAAGTCCTCAATTTGAACCTGCTTTAAGACCAAATCATCATGAAAACTTTCTAAACGCAGGTACTGTAAAACTAGATTGGTATAGGAGTCAATCTTGAAAATTTCCTGTTCTAATTGCTGCTTCAGTTGGCGGTCATCTACTTCTGCAACTAAGAGTTGACTGGCTGCAATGGGGGTCTTTATCTGATGGACCCACAAGGTATAGTAATCCAGCAAATCCGTCAGTTTTCTTTCTGAATCTGACCTCTGCTGATAAAGTTCCATCTCACGCGCTTCTAATTTTTCTGCTAAAGCTATTTCCAAAGGAGATTTGGCCTCCCTCTCCCCATAGAGAAGTTCCTTACGATAGACCTGCATTTCTACCAATATGTCCCAAGTGAAAAATAAGATGGTTACAAAGCAACACAAGAGGAAAAAATAGAGAAAGTAAGTTCCTAAACTTGCAAATAAAAACTGAAAGAGCAAAACCAGAAATGCCAAAGCAAGCAGATAAACCAAAAGACGACTACGGGAGCGCAGATAGGCTAGAAAAAATTGTTTCCAATCAAGCATGCTTTAATCCGTACCCTATTCCTTTCTTGGTCTCGATAAAACCTACCAAGCCCTGCTCTTCCAACTTTTTACGCAATCGAGCCACATTAACAGAGAGCGTATTATCATCAATAAAAAAGTCACTGTTCCAAAGTTCCCGCATCAGGTCATCACGCGCTACGATGTTGCCCGCATGCTCAAACAAAACTCGTAAAATCTGGAATTCGTTCTTGGTCAAATTTAAGACTTGGCCTTGATAATGTAAATCCATGGATTTGGTATTGAGGATAACACCAGCATATTCCAGTAAACTCTCGTCACGCCCAAACTCATAGGAACGACGCAACAAGCCCTGAACCTTGGCTAAAAGAACCTGCTGGTCAAAAGGCTTGGTCACAAAGTCATCCGCCCCCATATTGATCGCCATGACGATATCCATAGCCTGGTCTCTGGAAGACAGAAACATGATGGGTACCTTGGAAATCTTGCGAATTTCCTGACACCAGTGATAACCATTAAACAAGGGCAAACCAATATCCATGAGGACCAGATGAGGTTCCGACTGAACAAATAGACTCAAAACTTCCATAAAGTCTTCTACCAAGACCACTTCAAATCCCCATTCAGAGAGCATTTTCCCGACTTGTTGACGAATGACCTGATCATCTTCTACTAATAAAATCTTGTGCATGCGCTTCTCCTTTTCTATTATTATAACAGATTTTTCCATGCTAGCAGGTCTGAAACTGAATTTGAAATAGCTTGTTTTCAGCTAACAAAGTGAGGTAACCCTAGTAGCTAATTTGAGGGAAATTTGATAAGATAAATAAAAAGAAAGGAGCTCTTATGGCCAATATTTTTGACTATCTGAAAGATGTCGCATACGATTCTTATTACGACCTTCCTTTAAATGAATTAGACATTCTAGCCTTAACAGAAACCGCCTATCTCTCCTTTGATAATCTGGTCTCCACAGCTCCTCAGCGACTTTTAGAACTGGCACCTCAGGTTCCAAGAGAACCTAACATGTTGACCAGCAAAAATCGCCTCCAGCTATTAGATGAACTAGCTCAACACAAACGCTTCAAAAATTGCAAACTCTCCCATTTTATCAACGACATCGACCCTGAGCTGCAAAAGCAATTTGCTGCTATGACCTACCGCCTCACTCTCGATACCTATCTGATTGTCTTTCGTGGGACTGATGATAGTATCATTGGCTGGAAGGAAGATTTCCACCTGACCTATATGAAGGAAATTCCTGCTCAAAAGCACGCCCTCCGCTATTTAAAGAACTTTTTTGCCCACCATCCAAAGAAAAAGGTCATTCTGGCTGGGCATTCCAAGGGAGGAAATCTAGCTATCTATGCTACTAGCCAAATTGAGCAAAGCTTGCAAGATCAGATCACAGCAGTTTATACATTTGATGCGCCTGGTCTTCACACAGAATTGACACAGACCGAGGGTTATCAAAGGATAATGGATAGAACCAAGGTCTTCATTCCACAAGGTTCCATTATCGGTAGGATGCTAGAAATTCCTGCCCACCAAATCATCGTTCAGAGTACTGCCTTGGGTGGCATCGCCCAGCACGATACCTTTAGTTGGCAGATTGAGGACAAGCACTTCGTCCAACTGAATAAGACCAACAGTGATAGCCAACAAGTAGACACAACCTTTAAAGAATGGGTAGCGACAGTCCCTGATGAAGAACTCCAGCTCTACTTCGACCTCTTCTTTGGCACTATTCTTGATGCTGGAATTAGCTCCATCAATGACTTATCTTCCTTCAAGGCTATCGAACACATTCATCATCTCTTTGTCCAAGCTCAATCCCTCACTCCAGAAGAAAGAGAAACCATGGGACGCCTTACCCAGTTATTGATTGATACCCGTTACCAAGCATGGAAGAATAGATAAAAAGCTTATGATAAGGTTTTTGCCTTTTCATAAGCTTTCTTGTTTTAAAGAAAATTCAATCCTTCATCTGACTCTCTGCATCGGCCACGACTTGTTCTAAACTAGTCTGACCAAGCTCCGCCTCCATAGCTAGCTGGATTCTCTCCAATTTTTGATCCAAAACCTCATGAATATGAGCTCCGACTGGGCAATTTGGATTTGGATTGTCATGGAAACTAAAGAGTTGACCTGTCTTACCAAGACACTCGACCGCTTGATAAACATCTAAAAGACTAATCTCCTTGAGATCCTTGACAATCTCTGTTCCCCCTGTTCCACGCGCTACTGAAATCAGCTCTGCCTTCTTCAACTGGGACAAGGTCTTTCTGATAATGACAGGATTGACCCCGACACTAGCAGCCAGAAAATCACTGGTCACCTTGCTTTCCTTCCCCTTGAGAGCGATAATAATCAGCATATGAGTCGCAATGGTAAATCTACTTGGAATTTGCATACTCTTCTCCTTTTTACGAGGCATCCCTACCTCTACTCTTCTTTTTCTTTTATTATACCCTTTTTAGTTGTAATGTCAATCGTTACCACTTTTCAACCAAGCATCTAATTCCCTATCATAGCCCTCTTTCTGGGCCAATTCTCTCAAAAATTCCTGATGATGAGTATGGTGAATACCATTGACCAGACTTTCATAATAAACCTCAAAATAGGGAAGTTTCAGGTCTTTAGCTAGCTGCAATTCAGTTGCCACATCGTAATCTACCCGTCGGAAGTCCATATCTACCAAGCCCTTGTCATCAAACTCCAAAATCATATACTGGGCCCGCAAGTCCTTCCGCAACTGAGCATCTAGAAAGAAAGGCTGCCCAATCGAACCTGGATTGACAATCAATTGTCCACCAGTCCCGTAACGAAGCAACTGCTGGTGAATATGGCCATAAACAGCAATATCACAAGGGGGATTGGTCACCAAGCGGTCAAAATCCTCTTGCGCTCCAGTATGAATCAACTCTCGCCCCCAGTTCTTATCAGGAAGATGGTGGCTAATTCCCACCGTCAAATCCCCAAACTGACGATGAAGCTGGAGAGGTTGATTGTGGAGCAGTTCAATTTCTTCTAGGGAAATTTCCTCTAAAACATACTGGCACTGGCGCAAGAGATAGCGTTGACTGGGACGAGTACTATCCAATTCCTTACGGACACCATGCCACAAACTATCTTCCCAGTTTCCCAAAACTCTAGCTGTAATCGGTAGTTGAGCCAACAAGTCCAAAATCCTTCTACGCCCTGTCCCTGGCATGAGAATGTCTCCCAAAAGCCAGTATTCATCCACTCCTAGCTGCCGAGCATCTGCCAAAACAGCCTCCAAGGCGGTGGTATTTCCATGAATATCTGAAAGAAGAGCTATTTTCGTCATATCCATCTCCTCGTTTTTTCTCTTGCAATAAGTATAACATAAAAAGTCACAGCTAGAGAAATCTAGCTTTTTTTGATATACTAGATAAAGATATTAGACAAGAGGAAGCGAATGACCCCGAATAAAGAAGACTATCTAAAATGTATTTATGAAATCGGCATAGACCTGCATAAAATTACCAACAAGGAAATTGCTGCCCGCATGCAAGTCTCTCCCCCTGCCGTAACTGAAATGATTAAACGGATGAAGAGTGAAAATCTCATCCTCAAGGACAAGGAATGTGGCTATCTACTGACTGACCTCGGCCTCAAACTGGTCTCTGAGCTCTACCGTAAACATCGCTTGATTGAAGTTTTTCTAGTTCATCATTTAGACTATACGAGTGACCAGATTCACGAGGAAGCTGAGGTATTGGAACATACTGTCTCTGACCTCTTCGTGGAAAGACTGGATAAATTGCTTGGATTTCCCAAGACCTGCCCTCACGGAGGAACCATTCCTGCCAAGGGAGAACTCCTAGTTGAAATCAATAACCTCCCACTAGCTGACATCAAGGAAGCTGGCTCCTACCGCCTGACTCGGGTGCATGATAGTTTTGACATTCTCCATTATCTGGACAAGCACTCACTTCACATCGGTGATCAGCTCCAAGTCAAGCAGTTTGATGGCTTCAGCAACACCTTCACTATCCTTAGTAAAGACGAGGACTTACAAGTAAGTATGGACATTGCAAAACAACTCTATGTCGAGAAAATCAACTAATTTCTCCAATCCCCTACCAACCCTGAAAGTTTGATTTTCAGGGTTTTCTTATCTATTTTTTATATCAAAAATAGCATAAAAATCTAGTTATCCGCATAAAAACTGGACTTATCACACTTTATCAAGGTCAAAACCACTCAATTTACTACTAATTTACTACTTATGAATGAGCTTTGATACGACGATTTATCCTTGAAAAGTGAAGATATAAAGATACTTCCAATAAAATTTGAATATTTAATAGGTAGACACTTCAAAAAATGAGGTGTCTATTTTTTTACCCGATTTTGAAAGGAAGTGAACTTATGAAAACAAAAAATCAAGAATCAAAAGGTCGTTCCCCACTCTTTAAGACCATCAAACATTCATTCAGCCAATAAAAAAGAAAGGATAGGTAAAAATATGGAACTTAAATTTGTGATTCCCAACATGGAAAAAACATTCGGCAATTTAGAATTTGCTGGCGAGGATAAAGTCGTTCAGCGAAGAATCAACGGACGGCTAACTGTCTTATCAAGAAGCTATAATCTCTATTCTGATGTTCAAAGAGCAGATGATATTGTGGTGGTGCTTCCTGCTGAAGCTGGCGAAAAACATTTCGGCTTTGAGGAACGTGTGAAGTTAGTCAATCCACGTATTACCGCAGAGGGCTACAAAATCGGCACTCGTGGTTTTACAAATTACCTTTTACATGCTGACGACATGATAAAAGAATAAAGAAAGAGAGGAAAAATGATGAGATTAGCAAATGGCATTGTATTAGATAAAGACACGACTTTTGGAGAATTGAAATTCTCTGCTCTACGTCGTGAAGTGAGAATCCAAAATGAAGACGGGTCGGTTTCAGATGAAATCAAGGAACGTACCTATGACTTAAAATCCAAAGGACAAGGACGCATGATTCAAGTAAGTATTCCTGCCAGCGTGCCTTTGAAAGAGTTTGATTATAACGCACGGGTGGAACTTATCAATCCCATTGCGGACACCGTTGCTACTGCCACCTATCAAGGAGCAGATGTTGACTGGTATATCAAGGCAGACGATATTGTGCTGACAAAGGATTCTAGTTCATTCAAAGCTCAACCACAAGCAAAGAAAGAACCGACACAAGACAAATAGTCGCTAGGTAGAAAGGAGACTTTTTCGCATGAAACAGCGTGGTAAAAGGATTCGCCCATCTGGTAAAGATTTAGTCTTTCATTTTACGATAGCGTCACTCCTGCCTGTTTTCCTGCTGGTTGTCGGACTGTTTCATGTGAAGACAATCCAGCAGATCAACTGGCAGGATTTTAACCTATCACAAGCAGATAAGATTGACATTCCCTATTTAATTATCAGTTTCAGTGTCGCAATTCTTATCTGCTTGCTGGTAGCGTTTGTATTCAAACGGGTTCGCTATGATACGGTTAAACAACTTTACCACCGTCAAAAACTGGCAAAGATGATACTTGAAAACAAGTGGTATGAATCTGAACAGGTCAAAACAGAGGGTTTCTTTAAAGATAGTGCTGGTCGTACAAAGGAAAAGATAACCTACTTCCCTAAAATGTATTATCGACTTAAAAATGGCTTGATACAGATACGGGTGGAAATCACGCTGGGAAAATATCAAGACCAACTCTTACACTTGGAAAAGAAATTAGAGAGTGGCTTGTACTGTGAGCTGACGGATAAAGAGTTAAAGGATTCCTATGTGGAATATACTTTGCTCTATGACACCATAGCCAGTCGTATTTCTATTGATGAAGTAGAAGCTAAAGATGGTAAACTTCGCTTAATGAAAAACGTATGGTGGGAATATGATAAGCTCCCTCATATGTTGATTGCTGGTGGTACAGGTGGCGGTAAAACTTACTTTATACTGACACTGATTGAAGCCTTGCTTCATACAGATTCAAAACTGTATATTCTTGACCCGAAAAATGCTGACCTTGCGGACTTAGGTTCTGTGATGGCAAATGTCTACTATAGAAAAGAAGACTTGCTTTCTTGCATTGAAACATTCTATGAAGAAATGATGAAACGTAGTGAGGAAATGAAGCAGATGAAGAACTATAAGACTGGCAAAAATTATGCTTACTTAGGTCTCCCGGCACACTTCTTAATCTTTGATGAATACGTCGCTTTCATGGAAATGCTGGGAACAAAAGAAAACACCGCAGTTATGAATAAGCTGAAACAGATTGTCATGTTAGGTCGTCAAGCTGGCTTCTTTCTAATACTGGCTTGTCAACGTCCAGACGCAAAATATTTAGGCGACGGAATCCGTGATCAGTTTAATTTCAGAGTGGCTTTAGGTCGTATGTCTGAAATGGGCTATGGCATGATGTTTGGCAGTGACGTACAAAAGGATTTCTTCTTAAAGCGAATCAAAGGTCGTGGCTATGTTGATGTAGGAACAAGTGTCATATCAGAGTTTTATACTCCCCTTGTACCAAAAGGATATGATTTCTTGGAGGAAATTAAAAAGTTATCCAACAGCAGACAGTCCACGCAGGCGACGTGCGAAGCGGAAGTCGCAGGTGTGGACTGATCTTGCTGGCTGGTGTGGCAATAGCCACGCCAGCACTTAACCCCCCGTATCTAACAGGGGGGTACAAATCGACAGGAAACAGTCAAAAAAACATTAGAAAATCCTTTGGTTACAAGGGATTTACAAAATTTCAGCGTATGTCAAATGGGCTTTAAAAGTTGACATACGCCTTTTTGATTGGAGGGATTTTTACTGAATGAACAAACTTGGTTACAGCATTTAAAAGAAAAACGCTTGGCTTATGGACTATCTCAAAACCGTTTAGCTGTTGCGACTGGTATTACAAGGCAGTATCTAAGCGATATTGAAACAGGAAAAGTCAAGCCATCAGAGGATTTACAGCAGTCCCTTTGGGAAGCTCTGGAACGCTTCAATCCCGACGCTCCCCTTGAAATGCTGTTTGATTATGTAAGGATTCGCTTTCCGACAACAGACGTACAGCAGGTGGTCGAAAACATCTTACAACTGAAACTGTCCTATTTTCTTCATGAGGACTATGGTTTCTATTCTTATTCAGAGCATTATGCTTTAGGCGACATATTCGTCCTTTGCTCCCATGAACTGGACAAAGGAGTTCTGGTGGAATTGAAAGGTCGTGGGTGCAGACAATTTGAAAGCTATCTTCTGGCACAACAAAGAAGCTGGTATGAGTTCTTTATGGACGTTTTGGTGGCTGGCGGTGTGATGAAACGCCTTGACCTTGCCATTAACGATAAGACAGGGATTTTGAATATCCCTGTACTCACTGAAAAGTGCCAACAGGAAGAATGTATCTCCGTCTTCCGCAGTTTTAAAAGCTATCGCAGTGGCGAACTGGTACGCAAAGAGGAAAAGGAATGTATGGGAAACACCCTCTATATCGGTTCATTACAAAGTGAAGTTTATTTCTGTATCTATGAAAAGGACTACGAGCAGTACAAGAAAAATGATATTCCCATTGAAGACGCAGAAGTAAAAAACCGTTTTGAGATTCGATTGAAAAATGAGCGTGCCTATTATGCAGTCCGTGATTTACTCGTCTATGACAATCCAGAGCATACCGCCTTTAAAATTATCAATCGGTATATCCGTTTTGTAGATAAAGACGATTCCAAACCTCGTTCTGATTGGAAACTGAATGAAGAATGGGCTTGGTTTATTGGGAACAATCGTGAACGATTAAAACTAACCACAAAACCAGAGCCTTACTCCTTCCAAAGGACGCTGAACTGGCTATCTCATCAAGTTGCCCCGACCTTAAAGGTTGCGATTAAACTTGATGAAATCAACCAGACGCAGGTTGTAAAAGACATTCTCGACCATGCGAAACTGACAGACCGACACAAGCAGATTTTGAAGCAACAGTCAGTAAAAGAACAGGACGTGATAACAACAAAAAAATAACTCAAATACAAATTCATTGAATATAGAGAGGAGAACATTTTTATGAATTTTGGACAAAACCTTTATAACTGGTTTCTATCAAACGCTCAATCACTGGTGCTTTTAGCAATCGTTGTGATTGGCTTGTATCTTGGCTTCAAGCGTGAGTTTAGCAAACTGATTGGCTTTTTAATTATTGCGATTATTGCGGTTGGCTTAGTCTTCAACGCTGCTGGAGTAAAAGACATTTTACTAGAGCTATTCAATCGCATTATTGGTGCTTAAATAAAACCGTTCTTTTGTGGAATATAAGTGGTTTTCTTATGTTCCGCAAAGGAATGGTACACCAAACGAAGTGCGGTAGGGATTTTTGAATCTCTACAAAGAAAGGACGTGAATATATGGACGATATGCAAGTCTATATTGCGAATTTAGGCAAATACAATGAGGGCGAATTGGTCGGTGCGTGGTTTACCTTTCCCATTGACTTTGAGGAAGTCAAAGAGAAAATCGGCTTGAATGATGAATATGAGGAATACGCCATTCATGACTACGAGTTACCCTTTACGGTTGACGAATACACTTCCATTGGCGAACTCAATCGACTATGGGAAATGGTATCGGAATTACCCGAAGAATTACAATCGGAGCTATCTGCTCTGCTCACTCATTTTTCAAGCATTGAAGAACTAAGCGAACATCAAGAGGATATTATCATTCATTCCGATTGTGATGATATGTATGACGTGGCACGCTACTACATTGAAGAAACGGGTGCTTTAGGCGAAGTACCAGCTAGTCTTCAAAACTATATTGATTATCAAGCCTATGGTCGGGATTTAGACCTTTCAGGAACGTTTATCTCAACCAATCATGGGATTTTTGAAATCGTCTATTAAATCTGTCGGTACATTACTACTGGCAGATTTTCTATTTTACGGGGTGGCTCAATCAGCTACCCCTATTTTTTATGAAAGGATTGATTACATGAAGAAAATACGAAGCTATACCAGTATCTGGTCTGTGGAAAAGGTACTGTATTCTATCAATGATTTTAGACTTCCGTTTCCCATAACCTTTACGCAAATGACATGGTTTGTCGTGTCACTCTTTGCAGTGATGATACTTGGCAACTTGCCCCCTCTTTCCATGATAGAGGGAGCATTTCTCAAATACTTTGGGATTCCTGTGGCTTTCACATGGTTTATGTCTACAAAAACTTTTGATGGTAAAAAGCCTTATGGATTTTTGAAGTCTGTCATTGCTTATGCACTGCGACCAAAGCTGACCTATGCAGGAAAAAAAGTAACGCTTGGCAGAAACCAGCCACAAGAAGCCATTACAGCAGTTAGGAGTGAATTTTATGGCATATCCAATTAAATACATTGAAAACAATCTCGTCTGGAATAAAGACGGGGAATGTTATGCTTACTATGAGCTTGTTCCTTACAATTACTCATTTCTAAGTCCAGAACAGAAAATACAAGTGCATGATTCTTTCAGACAGCTTATCGCACAAAATCGTGATGGCAAAATTCATGCTTTACAAATCAGTACAGAATCCAGCATACGTTCTGCACAAGAGCGTTCCAAAAATGAAGTCACTGGCAAGCTCAAAGCGGTTGCCTATGACAAAATCGACCAACAGACAGACGCTTTAATATCCATGATTGGCGAAAATCAAGTGAACTACCGTTTCTTTATCGGCTTTAAGTTGCTTCTCAACGATCAGGAGTTTTCTATGAAAAGTCTTACCGTTGAAGCAAAAAATGCTTTGTCTGATTTTGTCTATGATGTGAACCATAAGCTGATGGGCGATTTTGTTAGTATGAGTAATGATGAAATCCTGCGTTTTCAGAAGATGGAAAAGCTCTTAGAAAATAAAATCTCTCGTCGTTTCAAAATCCGCAGGTTAGATAAGGACGACTTCGGCTATCTGATTGAACACCTTTACGGACAGACAGGCACTGCCTATGAAGAGTATGAGTACCATCTATCAAAGAAAAAGCTGGATAATGAAACGCTGATTAAATACTATGACTTGATTAAGCCTACTCGCTGTTTGGTGGAAGAAAAACAGCGATATTTGAAAATCCAGCAGGAAGATGAAACCGTCTATGTAGCTTACTTTACCATTAACAGCATTGTCGGAGAACTGGACTTCCCGTCCTCTGAAATCTTCTACTACCAGCAACAGCAATTTACATTCCCGATTGATACGTCAATGAATGTGGAAATTGTAGCGAATCGTAAAGCCCTATCTACTGTCCGCAATAAAAAGAAAGAACTGAAAGACTTGGATAACCACGCTTGGCAAAGTGATAATGAAACCAGCTCCAATGTGGCGGAAGCTCTGGAAAGTGTGAATGAGCTGGAAACCAATTTAGACCAAAGCAAGGAATCTATGTACAAGCTGTCTTATGTGGTAAGGGTATCAGCAAATGATCTTGACGAACTCAAACGTCGTTGTAATGAAGTGAAAGATTTTTATGACGATTTAAGCGTAAAACTGGTACGACCATTTGGGGATATGCTCGGCTTACATGAAGAATTTTTACCTGCCAGCAAGCGTTATATGAATGATTATATTCAATACGTGACCTCTGATTTCCTCGCTGGTTTAGGTTTTGGTGCTACTCAAATGCTGGGGGAAAATGAGGGGATTTATGTTGGCTACAGCTTAGATACTGGACGCAATGTCTATCTGAAACCTGCTCTTGCCAGTCAAGGGGTTAAGGGTTCAGTAACCAATGCGTTAGCGTCGGCTTTTGTTGGTTCGCTGGGTGGTGGTAAATCCTTTGCGAATAACCTTATCGTCTATTATGCGGTGCTTTATGGGGCACAAGCAGTGATTGTAGACCCAAAAGCAGAACGTGGCAGATGGAAAGAAACCTTGCCAGAGATTTCCCATGAAATCAATATCGTCACTCTGACTTCTGATGAGAAAAACAAAGGCTTACTTGACCCTTATGTGATTATGAAAAATCCCAAAGATTCTGAATCACTGGCTATTGATATTCTGACATTCCTTACGGGGATTTCCTCTCGTGATGGGGAACGCTTCCCAATCCTTAGAAAAGCCATTCGTGCAGTAACCAATAGTGAAGTACGAGGGTTGATGAAAGTGATTGAGGAATTACGGGTTGAGAATACGCCACTAAGTACCAGTATAGCCGACCATATCGAAAGTTTTACAGACTATGACTTTGCACATTTATTATTCAGTAATGGTTATGTGGAGCAGTCTATCAGCTTAGAAAAACAACTGAACATTATACAGGTTGCGGACTTGGTACTTCCCGACAAGGAAACTTCCTTTGAGGAATATACCACTATGGAGCTTTTATCCGTTGCTATGCTGATTGTCATTAGTACCTTTGCTTTAGACTTTATCCATACAGACCGAAGCATTTTCAAGATTGTAGATTTAGACGAAGCATGGAGCTTTTTACAGGTAGCACAAGGAAAAACACTATCTATGAAGCTGGTTCGGGCTGGTCGTGCTATGAACGCTGGGGTATATTTCGTGACCCAAAATACAGACGACCTCTTAGATGAAAAACTGAAAAATAACCTCGGCTTAAAATTTGCATTTCGTTCCACTGACCTTAACGAGATTAAAAAGACCTTAGCCTTTTTTGGTGTAGACCCAGAGGACGAAAACAATCAGAAGCGATTGCGTGATTTGGAAAACGGGCAATGCCTTATCAGTGATTTATATGGTCGTGTCGGTGTGATACAGTTCCACCCTGTATTTGAAGAACTGCTCCATGCCTTTGATACCAGACCACCTGTGCGAAAAGAGGTGTAAATGTGAAACCATCAATAGTAAACAGAATAAAATCAAACTGGACGCTGAAACGTCTAGGTAAAGTGGCAATGACAGTGGCTTTCACACTTGTGATTGCCATTTTTCTTTTAGCCATGCTGGGAACGGTGGTTCAAGCTGCGGGCTTGGTAGATGATACGGTCAATGTGGCAAATGAATACAGCCGATACCCACTTGAAAACTATCAACTGGATTTTTATGTGGATAATAGCTGGGGCTGGCTTCCGTGGAACTGGTCGGACGGGATTGGAAAACAGGTCATGTATGGACTATATGCCATTACCAATTTTATTTGGACAATCAGTTTGTATGTTTCCAATGCGACAGGTTACTTAGTACAGGAAGCCTATTCCTTAGACTTCATTTCCGCTACAGCAGATTCCATTGGTAAGAATATGCAGACCTTAGCTGGTGTGAGTGCAAACGGATTTTCAACAGAGGGTTTCTATGTTGGATTCCTCTTACTCTTGATTTTGGTTCTTGGGGTTTATGTTGCCTATACGGGACTGATAAAGAGAGAAACCACAAAGGCAATTCATGCCATTATGAATTTTGTGCTGGTGTTTATCCTATCGGCTTCCTTTATTGCCTACGCTCCCGACTACATTAAAAAAATCAATGACTTTTCATCAGACATCAGTAATGCCAGTTTATCACTTGGCACGAAGATTGTCATGCCCCATTCCGATAGTCAAGGCAAGGACAGCGTGGACTTAATCAGAGATAGCCTGTTTTCCATACAGGTTCAGCAACCGTGGCTACTGCTTCAATACAACAGTTCAGACATTGAAAGTATCGGTATTGACCGTGTGGAAAGCCTGCTCTCCACCAGCCCAGATTCCAACAATGGCGAAGACAGAGAAAAAATTGTTGCGGAAGAAATTGAAGACAGAAGCAATACCAATCTAACCATTACAAAGACCATTAACCGTTTAGGTACAGTCTTCTTCCTATTTGTCTTCAATATTGGGATTTCCATATTTGTATTCCTATTAACAGGAATCATGATTTTCTCGCAGGTACTTTTTATCATCTATGCTATGTTTCTGCCTGTGAGCTTTATTTTAAGCATGATTCCATCATTTGATGGTATGTCAAAACGAGCCATAACAAAGCTCTTTAATACCATTTTGACACGAGCTGGAATCACATTGATTATTACGACAGCATTTAGTATTTCAACCATGCTCTATACCTTATCGGCTGGTTATCCGTTCTTTTTGATTGCTTTTCTACAGATTGTGACCTTTGCAGGAATCTACTTCAAGCTGGGCGATTTAATGAGTATGTTTTCTCTACAGAGTAACGATTCTCAAAGTGTGGGAAGTCGTGTGATGAGAAAACCTCGTATGCTTATGCACGCTCACATGCACCGTCTACAGCGGAAACTTGGACGTTCCATGACTACTCTAGGGGCTGGGTCTGCCATTGTTACAGGTAAAAAAGGACAGTCGGGTTCGGGGAGTTCTGCAAGGACACAAGCAGATCACTCCCGACCAGACGGAAAGGAAAAATCAACACTTGGAAAACGTATCGGTCAAACCATCGGTACAGTAGCTGATACCAAAGACAGAATGGTAGACACTGCTAGTGGTTTGAAAGAACAGGTTAAAGATTTGCCGACCAATGCAAGATATGCAGTATATCAAGGAAAATCCAAAGTAAAAGAGAATGTCCGTGATTTAACCAGTAGTATTTCTCAAACCAAAGCGGACAGAGCCAGTGGACGCAAGGAACAGCAGGAACAAAGGCGAAAAACCATTGCGAAGCGTCGCTCTGAAATGGAACAGGTCAAACAGAAAAAACAGCCTGCTTCTTCTGTTCATGAAAGACCGACTACAAGACAAGAACAATATCATGATGAACAGACCTCAAAACAGTCTAATATTCAGACTTCATATAAGGAATCTCAACAAGCCAAACAAGAGCGTCCAGCAGTTAAGTCCGATTCTTCAAGTTTAAAAACGGAACGTCAAAGTAATACAGTTCAAGAAAGAACGGTTCAAAAGCCAGTAACTTCAACTGCACCAACAGATAGAGCTTCACAACGTTCAATCACAAAAGAACGTCAGTCTACTGTTCAAAGAGTACCACTACAAAATACAAAAAGTAGACCACCAATCAAAACCGCCACCATTAAGAAAGGCAGTAAGAAACCATGAAGCTGAAAACTTTAGTGATTGGTGGTTCTGGATTATTCTTGATGGTCTTCTCACTGCTTCTGTTTGTCGCCATTTTATTTTCAGATGAACAAGATGGCGGTTTTTCCAACATTCACTATGGCGGTGTGGATGTTTCCGCAGAAGTGCTGGCTCATAAGCCTATGGTAGAAAAAGTTGCCAAAGAATATGGAATTGAAGAATACGTCAATATACTTCTTGCGATTATACAGGTGGAATCGGGTGGTACAGCAGAAGATGTTATGCAGTCCTCGGAATCCCTCGGTCTTCCACCTAATTCATTGAGTACAGAAGAATCCATTAAGCAAGGTGTGAAGTATTTCAGTGAGTTATTAGCCAGTAGCGAAAGGCTTGGTGTAGATTTAGAATCGGTTATCCAGTCCTACAATTATGGTGGTGGTTTCTTAGGATATGTGGCTAATCGTGGGAATAAATATACCTTTGAACTGGCTCAAAGTTTCTCAAAAGAGTATTCGGGTGACGAAAAAGTGTCTTACCCCAATCCCATAGCCATACCTATCAATGGGGGCTGGCGATACAATTACGGGAATATGTTTTATGTGCAACTGGTAACGCAGTATCTTGTCACAACAGAGTTTAATGATGATACAGTACAAGCCATCATGGACGAAGCTCTGAAATTTGAAGGCTGGAAGTATGTCTATGGCGGAGCTTCCCCGACTACTTCTTTTGATTGTAGCGGACTGACACAATGGACGTATGGAAAAGCTGGAATCAACTTACCACGAACAGCACAACAGCAATATGATGTAACCCGGCATATCCCATTATTGGAAGCAAAAGCCGGCGATTTGGTTTTCTTTCATTCTACCTATAACGCTGGCTCTTATATTACTCATATCGGGATTTATTTAGGCGATAACCGTATGTTTCATGCAGGCGACCCTATCGGTTATGCCGACTTAACAAGCTCTTACTGGCAACAGCATTTAGTGGGAGCAGGACGAATCAAACAATAAGAAAGGACGATTCAATGATGAAATTCGGAAAAAATCAGAATACAGAAAAACAGACACCAAAGGAAAAGAAACCTCGTGTCTATAAGGTCAATCCTCGTAAAAAGGTTGTGATTGTCCTATGGGTACTTTTAGGACTTAGTTTCAGCTTTGCGATATTCAAGCACTTTACAGCCATTGATACCCATACCATTCATGAAACCACCATCATAGAAAAGGAATATGTCGATACTCATCATGTGGAAAATTTTGTAGAGAACTTTGCGAAAGTCTACTATTCATGGGAACTAAACGACAAGTCCATTGATAATCGCATAGAAAACCTGAAAGCATATCTGACAGAGGAACTTCAAGCTCTGAATGTCGATACAGTTCGTAAAGATATTCCTGTATCGTCTTCTGTAAAAGGATTTCAGATATGGACGGTAGAAGCAGATGGCGACAATCAATTTAATGTAACCTACAGTGTAGACCAGCTCATTACAGAGGGAGAAAATACAAAGACCGTCCACTCTGCTTATATAGTGAGTGTCTATGTAGATGGTTCTGGAAATATGGTACTGGTTAAGAATCCGACCATTACCAACATACCTAAGAAATCAAGTTATAAACCAAAAGCCATTGAAAGTGAGGGGACGGTTGATTCCATTACAACCAATGAAATCAATGAGTTTTTAACGACGTTCTTCAAGCTCTATCCTACAGCGACAGCCAGTGAACTTTCCTACTATGTGAATGACGGGATATTAAAACCAATCGGAAAAGAGTACATCTTTCAAGAACTGGTAAATCCTATTCACAATCGTAAGGATAATCAAGTCACGGTATCGCTGACAGTGGAGTATATCGACCAGCAGACCAAAGCAACGCAGGTATCTCAATTTGATTTGGTACTTGAAAAGAACGGGAGTAATTGGAAGATTATAGAATAACAAATATTGGTACATTATTACAGCTATTTTGTAATCACGTACTCTCTTTGATAAAAAATTGGAGATTCCTTGACAAATATGCTCTTACGTGCTATTATTTAAGTATCTATTTAAAAGGAGTTAATAAATATGCGGCAAGGTATTCTTAAATAAACTGTCAATTTGATAGTGGGAACAAATAATTGGATGTCCTTTTTTAGGAGGGCTTAGTTTTTTGTACCCAGTTTAAGAATACCTTTATCATGTGATTCTAAAGTATCCGGAGAATATCTGTATGCTTTGTATGCCTATGGTTATGCATAAAAATCCCAGTGATTTATCACTGGGATTTTTATGCCCTTTTGGGTTTTTGAATGGAGGAAAATCACATGAAAATTATTAATATTGGAGTTTTAGCTCATGTTGATGCAGGAAAAACTACCTTAACAGAAAGCTTATTATATAACAGTGGAGCGATTACAGAATTAGGAAGCGTGGACAAAGGTACAACGAGGACGGATAATACGCTTTTAGAACGTCAGAGAGGAATTACAATTCAGACAGGAATAACCTCTTTTCAGTGGGAAAATACGAAGGTGAACATCATAGACACGCCAGGACATATGGATTTCTTAGCAGAAGTATATCGTTCATTATCAGTTTTAGATGGGGCAATTCTACTGATTTCTGCAAAAGATGGCGTACAAGCACAAACTCGTATATTATTTCATGCACTTAGGAAAATGGGGATTCCCACAATCTTTTTTATCAATAAGATTGACCAAAATGGAATTGATTTATCAACGGTTTATCAGGATATTAAAGAGAAACTTTCTGCCGAAATTGTAATCAAACAGAAGGTAGAACTGTATCCTAATATGTGTGTGACGAACTTTACCGAATCTGAACAATGGGATACGGTAATAGAGGGAAACGATGACCTTTTAGAGAAATATATGTCCGGTAAATCATTAGAAGCATTGGAACTCGAACAAGAGGAAAGCATAAGATTTCAGAATTGTTCTCTGTTCCCTGTTTATCACGGAAGTGCAAAAAACAATATAGGGATTGATAACCTTATAGAAGTGATTACGAATAAATTTTATTCATCAACACATCGAGGTCAGTCTGAACTTTGCGGAAAAGTTTTCAAAATTGAGTATTCGGAAAAAAGACAGCGTCTTGCATATATACGTCTTTATAGTGGCGTACTGCATTTGCGAGATTCGGTTAGAATATCGGAAAAGGAAAAAATAAAAATTACAGAAATGTATACTTCAATAAATGGTGAATTATGTAAAATTGATAAGGCTTATTCCGGGGAAATTGTTATTTTGCAGAATGAGTTTTTGAAGTTAAATAGTGTTCTTGGAGATACAAAGCTATTGCCACAGAGAGAGAGAATTGAAAATCCCCTCCCTCTGCTGCAAACGACTGTTGAACCGAGCAAACCTCAACAAAGGGAAATGTTACTTGATGCACTTTTAGAAATCTCCGACAGTGACCCGCTTCTGCGATATTATGTGGATTCTGCGACACATGAAATCATACTTTCTTTCTTAGGGAAAGTACAAATGGAAGTGACTTGTGCTCTGCTGCAAGAAAAGTATCATGTGGAGATAGAAATAAAAGAGCCTACAGTCATTTATATGGAAAGACCGTTAAAAAAAGCAGAGTATACCATTCACATCGAAGTTCCACCGAATCCTTTCTGGGCTTCCATTGGTCTATCTGTAGCACAGCTTCCATTAGGGAGCGGAGTACAGTATGAGAGCTCGGTTTCTCTTGGATACTTAAATCAATCGTTTCAAAATGCAGTTATGGAGGGGATACGCTATGGCTGTGAACAAGGATTGTATGGTTGGAATGTGACGGACTGTAAAATCTGTTTTAAGTATGGCTTATACTATAGCCCTGTTAGTACCCCAGCAGATTTTCGGATGCTTGCTCCTATTGTATTGGAACAAGTCTTAAAAAAAGCTGGAACAGAATTGTTAGCGCCATATCTTAGTTTTAAAATTTATGCGCCACAGGAATATCTTTCACGAGCATACAACGATGCTCCTAAATATTGTGCGAACATCGTAGACACTCAATTGAAAAATAATGAGGTCATTCTTAGTGGAGAAATCCCTGCTCGGTGTATTCAAGAATATCGTAGTGATTTAACTTTCTTTACAAATGGACGTAGTGTTTGTTTAACAGAGTTAAAAGGGTACCATGTTACTACCGGTGAACCTGTTTGCCAGCCCCGTCGTCCAAATAGTCGGATAGATAAAGTACGATATATGTTCAATAAAATAACTTAACACATTTTATATTGTTATATAAATGTGGCTTCTTGTTAAACGAGATGAAATATTCTTTAATACAGATTTAAATTAAATGTAAAGGAGGAGATAATTATTATAAACTGTGAGTGGGTACTGTGTCCCATCTGTGGAAATAAAACACGTTTGAAAATAAGGGAAGATACTGAATTGAAGAACTTTCCTCTCTATTGTCCTAAATGTAGACAGGAAAATTTAATTGAAATAAAGCAGTTCAAAGTAACTGTGATTACAGAGCCAGACGCAAAGACGCAGAGCCGATAATTTGAGAAATCAAAATCTCATCTTATCGACTCTTTCTGTTATGTATGGATTCTTTTAATTAGTCTTCGATGTTTCTTGCTTCGTTGATACCGCTGGCTAAAGATTCCATTAAGGATAGTTCTTTGTCTGTAAAGCTATCCATGTATTTCTCTATCTGTAATCGTCGGGTGCTTTTTACCAAGTTATTAGCAGGTAGGGGTCCCGAGCGCCTACGAGGAATTTGTATCGATAAGAAATAGATTTAAAAATTTCGCTGTTATTTTGTACATTTAACTTGACGGTGACATCTCTCTATTGTGAGTTATTAGTGGTACAGTTTTCAACCGTTTTAATTATAAAAAAGTGGTGCATTTTTAAATTGGCACAAACAGGTAACGGTTATTGCAGGTGTATTTCTTATCTATGGGTTTAACATGGATTTTATCATTAAAATCATGAGTATTGTCCGAGAGTGATTGGTCTTGCGTATGGTTAACCCTAAAGTTATGGAAATAAGACTTAGAAGCAAACTTAAGAGTGTGTTGATTGTGCATTATCTTAAAATTTTGTATAATAGGAATTGAAGTTAAATTAGATGCTAAAAATTTGTAATTAAGAAGGAGGGATTCGTCATGTTGGTATTCCAAATGCGTAATGTAGATAAAACATCTACTGTTTTGAAACAGACTAAAAACAGTGATTACACAGATAAATAAATACGTTAGATTAATTCCTACCAGTGACTAATCTTATGACTTTTTAAACAGATAACTAAAATTACAAACAAATCGTTTAACTTCTGTATTTATTTATAGATGTAATCACTTCAGGAGTGATTACATGAACAAAAATATAAAATATTCTCAAAACTTTTTAACGAGTGAAAAAGTACTCAACCAAATAATAAAACAATTGAATTTAAAAGAAACCGATACCGTTTACGAAATTGGAACAGGTAAAGGGCATTTAACGACGAAACTGGCTAAAATAAGTAAACAGGTAACGTCTATTGAATTAGACAGTCATCTATTCAACTTATCGTCAGAAAAATTAAAACTGAACATTCGTGTCACTTTAATTCACCAAGATATTCTACAGTTTCAATTCCCTAACAAACAGAGGTATAAAATTGTTGGGAATATTCCTTACCATTTAAGCACACAAATTATTAAAAAAGTGGTTTTTGAAAGCCATGCGTCTGACATCTATCTGATTGTTGAAGAAGGATTCTACAAGCGTACCTTGGATATTCACCGAACACTAGGGTTGCTCTTGCACACTCAAGTCTCGATTCAGCAATTGCTTAAGCTGCCAGCGGAATGCTTTCATCCTAAACCAAAAGTAAACAGTGTCTTAATAAAACTTACCCGCCATACCACAGATGTTCCAGATAAATATTGGAAGCTATATACGTACTTTGTTTCAAAATGGGTCAATCGAGAATATCGTCAACTGTTTACTAAAAATCAGTTTCATCAAGCAATGAAACACGCCAAAGTAAACAATTTAAGTACCGTTACTTATGAGCAAGTATTGTCTATTTTTAATAGTTATCTATTATTTAACGGGAGGAAATAATTCTATGAGTCGCTTTTGTAAATTTGGAAAGTTACACGTTACTAAAGGGAATGTAGATAAATTATTAGGTATACTACTGACAGCTTCCAAGGAGCTAAAGAGGTCCCTAGCGCCTACGGAGAATTTGTATCGATAAGGAATAGATTTAAAAATTTCGCTGTTATTTTGTACAATAAGGATAAATTTGAATGGTACCATAAACGACCGTTTATGGTACCTTTTCATTTTCCTGCTTTTTCTAAATGTTTTTTAAGTAAATCAAGTACCAAAATCCGTTCCTTTTTCATAGTTCCTATATAGTTATACTTAATGAGTTATGGTACATTTAAATTATAAAATTAAGGAGGTTTTTTTATGATTTTTGGCTATGCTCGAGTGAGTACGGATGATCAAAATCTTAGTTTACAAATTGATGCACTTACTCATTATGGAATTGATAAATTATTTCAAGAAAAAGTAACTGGTGCGAAAAAAGACCGACCGCAATTAGAAGAAATGATCAACCTACTACGTGAAGGAGATTCTGTTGTCATTTACAAGTTAGATCGAATTTCACGATCAACTAAACATTTGATTGAACTTTCTGAATTATTTGAAGAACTTAGTGTCAATTTTATATCTATTCAAGATAACGTAGATACTTCAACGTCTATGGGAAGATTCTTTTTCCGAGTTATGGCTAGTTTAGCAGAACTGGAACGGGATATTATTATTGAACGAACTAACTCTGGTCTTAAGGCAGCCAGAGTCCGAGGAAAAAAAGGGGGCCGTCCAAGTAAAGGTAAGCTATCAATTGATTTAGCTTTAAAAATGTATGACAGCAAAGAGTATTCTATTCGTCAAATTCTTGATGCCTCTAAATTAAGCAAAACAACCTTTTACCGTTACCTCAATAAAAGGAATGCTTAAGATATGGCTATGAAAAGAATTTTAACTACTTCACAGCGTGAACAACTTCTTTCTGTAGACCACTTATCAGAAGAGGATTTTAAAGCGTATTTTAGTTTTTCTGATTATGATCTGGAGGTTATTAATCAACACCGTGGAAAGGTCAATAAACTAGGATTTGCGATACAACTTTGTTTGGCCCGGTATCCTGGGTGTTCTTTAAGTAATTGGCCGATTAAATCAACCAGACTAACTTCTTATGTGAGTCGACAGCTCCATCTTGATGCAATTGATTTAAATTCATATGATCATAGAAATACACGTGCAAATCACTTCAACGAGATCTTAGAAGTATTCAACTATCATCGATTCGGTAGTGCTAATACACAAAAACAGTTAATAGAATATTTAATTGAACTAGCTTTAGAAAATGATGACTCTATCTATCTAATGAAAAAAACAATTGATTTCTTAACTCGAAAAAGAATTATTTTTCCATCTATAGCTACACTTGAAGACATTATAAGCCGCTGTCGAGATAAAGCAGAAAACAACTTATTTTCAATATTACTCTGTTCATTAACAGATATACAAATTGAAAAACTAGAGAGTTTGTTTCAAATTTATGAAGAGACGAAAATAACTAAACTCGCTTGGCTAAAAGACATTCCAGGTAAGGCAAATCCAGAAAGCTTTATGAGTATTTGTAAAAAAGTGGAAGTGATTGCTTCCATGGGACTCGGGACAATTAATGTCTCCCATATTAATCGGAACAGGTTTCTTCAGCTAGCTAGACTAGGGGAAAATTATGATGCATATGACTTCTCCCGTTTTGAGCTTGAAAAAAGATACTCTTTACTTATTGCTTTTTTAGTCAATCATCATCAATATCTGATCGATCAACTGATTGAGATTAATGACCGCATTTTAGCAAGTATTAAACGCAAAGGGACACGTGATTCACAAGAACAGTTAAAAGAAAAAGGAAAATTGGCTACTAAAAAATTGGAACATTATGCTTCTTTAATTGATGCTCTTCACTTTGCAAAAGATAATGATAGTAATCCTTTTGACGAAATTGAACGAATCATGCCTTGGGAAGATTTAGTACAAGATGGAGAAGAAGCTAAAAAAATTACAGGTAATAAAAATCATGGCTATTTAGAAATGGTTCGAAATAAAGCTAATTACCTCCGAAGATACACGCCAATGTTATTGAGGACCCTTTCGTTCAAAGCAACTCCGGCAGCAAATCCAGTCCTCATGGCCCTAACTCAACTAACTGATTTACACAATAGTGGTAAAAGAAAAATACCGGCAGATACTTCTACTGATTTTGTGAGTAAAAAATGGAAAAGCCTTGTTCGGCCAGAAGAGGGGAAAATAGATCGGTCTTACTATGAGTTAGTAGCTTTCACCGAGCTAAAGAACAATATTCGATCAGGAGATATTTCAGTTGAAGGAAGTATGATCCATCGAAATATTGATGATTACTTAGTTGATTTATCTGCTTGTATTGATTCAGAAACTATTCCAGACACGTTTGAGGACTATTTAAAGGATCGGGAAATAATTTTAGATTTACAGCTTCAATTTTATTCGACAGTTGATAAGAGAATTTCAAGAGCAAACCTTAAAAAGTTGGAAAAAGTTACACCTAGCGAAGCAGAAATATATAGAAAAAAACTTTATTCAATAATTCCTAAGATAAGGCTTAGTGATCTTTTAATTGAGGTGGACAGTTGGACCAACTTTTCACAAGAATTTAGTCATGATTCTACAGGGAAACCGCCGAGTGAACAAGAAAGAAAAATTATTTTTGCTGCTTTGCTGGGTTTAGGGATGAATATTGGTCTTGAAAAAATGGCCCAATCAACTCCTGGAATTTCTTATTCTCAGTTAGCCAATGCCAAACAATGGCGCTTTTATAAAGAAGCTCTGACTCGTGCTCAATCTGTTTTGGTTAATTATCAGTTAAAGCTTCCTGTTGCAGACTTTTGGGGTGAAGGAAAAACCACTGCTTCAGACGGAATGCGCGTCCCAGTGGGCGTCTCAGCTCTAAAATCCGATGTTAATCCACATTACAAAAGTATGGAAAAAGGAGCTACAATGATTCGATCAATAAATGATAGGCATACGACTCATCATATCGAGGTTGCTTCAACTAATACAAGGGAAGCTACTCATACCCTTGATGGCCTACTTTATCATGAAACAGATCTAGATATTGAGGAACATTTTACTGATACAAATGGGTATTCTGATCAGGTGTTTGGAATGACCGCATTACTAGGCTTTGATTTTGAACCTCGCATCAGAAATATAAAAAAATCACAATTATTTTCTATCAAATCACCTTCCTACTACCCTAACTTATCAGAAGATATAAGCGGAAAAATCAATGTAAAAATTATTGAAGAAAACTATGATGAAATTAAACGAATCGCCTATTCGATTCAAACAGGAAAAGTATCTAGTTCTTTACTATTAGGAAAGCTAGGCTCATACGCACGTAAGAATAGAGTAGCTCTTGCACTGAGAGAACTAGGTCGCATTGAAAAGAGCATTTTTATGATAGATTATATTACAGATAGTGAGCTACGGTGAAGGATCACTCATGGACTAAATAAGACAGAAGCGATTAATGCTTTAGCTAGAGAACTATTTTTTGGGCGACGCGGAAAATTTATGGAGCGCGATATTCGCCGACAACTTCAAAGTGCTAGTGCGCTTAATGTGTTAATAAATGCAATAAGTATATGGAACGCCGTCTACTTACAAGCAGCTTATAATTATCTCGTCAAAATAGATCCCGAAGTAACTAAGTATATGAAGCATGTATCTCCTATTAATTGGGAGCATATCACTTTTCTTGGAGAGTATAAATTTGACTTGTTATCTATTCCTAAACACTTAAGAGAATTGAATATAAAAAATAAATAGGCCTTGAAACATTGGTTTAGTGGGAATTTGTACCCCTTATCGATACAAATTCCCACTAAGCGCTCGGGACCCCAGGTAAGAAAAATTCATCAACGGAAACATGAAGTAACGATACAAGGTCATAAAGAACTTGTATGCTGGGGTGTTGCCCTTTATTTTCAATATTAGTTAAGTACCGTGGGTCAATTTCAATCAATGCTCCCACTTGTTCACGAGTTAAACCTCGTTTCAATCGAGCTTCTTTAATGGCTAAACCAAAGGCTCTAAAATCATATTTATCTTCTTTTTTACGCATAGTAGACCACCTCTATACATTTTATTGTTCCTACTGAATTAAAAACAGGTATAGAAAAACGTGTTATATGGTTTATAGGTTTATATTTAATAAAAAGCACTACTAAACGCCAATAAAAAAAAACCGTTATATGGTAGTGCTATTTACGCTGTTAAAATATTGTATATTACTTCCAAATGGCGGTTTGTTGGAGGTCAACGTCGCCATGAAGTACATCATATACAATAAATTTCCTTACATTGGGTTCTTGTCAAAAAAAGTCGTCTATCTGCAATAGATAAGTACGTCCACCAATGTGGTTTTATAAATCATATAGATAGAATATCAGAAGCATGTAAACAGAGAAATAAATCTGTTTATATGCTTTTTTGGCTATTCAGAACTTTTTTACAAAGTTTATTTATCAGTAATGCAACAAATCCCCCTTTCACATTGGGACTAAGAGTGAAAGGAGATAAACGAGCAAGGCTCACTTCCTTTCCTAGACAGAAAGGGGGTGAGAAACATGAAACCATCTTCTTTTCAGACCACAATAGAAAATCAGTTTGACTATATCTGTAAACGTGCTATGGAAGACGAGCGAAAGAATTATATGCTTTATCTTTCAAGGATTGCAAAGCGTGAGGTGTCCTTTTCGGATGTTGGCGATTATCTTGTTAGCCAGTTTGCGACAACAGATAACTATTCAACTGACTTTCAGATTTTTACACTCAATGGGTTATCAGTAGGCGTTGAAAATGATTTGTTGAGTGAAGCATTACGTGAGTTGCCAGACAAGAAACGTGAAATTCTACTGCTGTTTTACTTTATGGACATGAGCGATTCAGAAATTGCAGACCTGTTGAAATTGAACCGTTCTACTGTCTATCGGCATAGAACCAGTGGACTAGCCTTAATTAAAAAGTTTATGGAGGAATTTGAAGAATGAAAACACAATATCCTATGATTCCCTTTCCTCTCATTGTAAAGGCAACAGATGGCGATACCGAAGCGATTAACCAGATTCTACATCATTACAGAGGGTACATAACGAAGCGTTCCCTACGACTTATGAAAGATGAATATGGCAATCAAAGTATGGTCGTTGATGAAGTCTTACGTGGAAGAATGGAAACCAGACTGATTACAAAGATTTTGTCATTTGAAATTAAGTAATATCCTCTCTCCTTTCGTGGAAGCGTGCTAAACCATTCCACGCTTCCCGAACAGGGAGGTTTGTTATTCCACCAAAGCATATTGAGCTTTCAATGTGTTTTGATAGGCTAACGAGCCATTGTTCTTTGAAAACTGAATAAAAGTAATCGAATACGTTTCGATAAGAAAAGAGCCAACGGAACTAACCGCCATGACCTATCTTATAAAGATAGCGAGCGATTCATGTTAGTGATCCGAGAAGCAATCTTTAGCAGGATTGCCTGCAACGACATTCTTATCGTGATAATGATACTCCCATACAGTCAATAGTCCGAGCGTGATAAAACCGTCGCAGGCAATGAGTATGGCTACATGAGAACCATGCAGGGGTGGAACTCCCGTGAGCTTTGCTAAAGCTGTTCGATTGCTGGTAAAACAACTTTTATGAAATCCAAATAAGTGATTTGGAAAGGAGGATTTTATGAAGCAGACTGACATTCCTATTTGGGAACGTTATACCCTAACCATTGAAGAAGCGTCAAAATATTTTCGTATTGGCGAAAACAAGCTACGACGCTTGGCAGAGGAAAATAAAAATGCAAATTGGCTGATTATGAATGGCAATCGTATTCAGATTAAACGAAAACAATTTGAAAAAATTATAGATACATTGGACGCAATCTAGCGTCGCCAAAGGGTCTTGTATATGATAAAATAGTATTAAGTCGTATCAAGGCTCTTTCCATAAAGGAAAGGAGCAAATGCCATGTCAGAAAAAAGACGTGACAATAAAGGTCGAATCTTAAAGACTGGAGAGAGCCAACGAAAAGACGGAAGATACTTATACAAATATATAGATTCATTTGGAGAACCGCAATTTGTTTACTCGTGGAAACTTGTGGCTACAGACCTAGTACCAGCAGGAAAGCGTGATTGTATCTCACTTAGAGAGAAAATCGCAGAGTTACAGAAAGACATTCATGATGGTATTGATGTTGTAGGAAAGAAAATGACACTCTGCCAGCTTTACGCAAAACAGAACGCTCAAAGACCAAAGGTTAGAAAAAACACTGAAACTGGACGCAAATATCTTATGGATATTTTGAAGAAAGACAAGTTAGGTGTAAGAAGTATTGACAGTATTAAGCCATCAGACGCTAAAGAATGGGCTATTAGAATGAGTGAAAATGGTTATGCTTATCAAACCATCAATAACTACAAACGTTCTTTAAAGGCTTCATTCTATATTGCTATACAAGATGATTGTGTTCGGAAGAATCCATTTGACTTTCAACTGAAAGCAGTTCTTGATGATGATACTGTCCCTAAGACCGTACTAACAGAAGAACAGGAAGAAAAACTGTTAGCCTTTGCAAAAGCTGATAAAACCTACAGCAAAAATTATGATGAAATTCTGATACTCTTAAAAACAGGTCTTCGTATTTCAGAGTTTGGTGGTTTGACACTTCCAGATTTAGATTTTGAGAATCGTCTTGTCAATATAGACCATCAGCTATTGAGAGATACTGAAATTGGGTACTACATTGAAACACCAAAGACCAAAAGTGGCGAACGTCAAGTTCCTATGGTTGAAGAAGCCTATCAAGCATTTAAGCGAGTGTTAGCGAATCGAAAGAATGATAAGCGTGTTGAGATTGATGGATATAGTGATTTCCTCTTTCTTAATAGAAAGAACTATCCAAAAGTGGCAAGTGATTACAACGGCATGATGAAAGGTCTTGTTAAGAAATACAATAAGTATAACGAGGATAAATTGCCACACATCACTCCACATAGTTTGCGACATACATTCTGTACCAACTATGCAAATGCAGGAATGAATCCAAAGGCATTACAGTACATTATGGGACATGCTAATATAGCCATGACGCTGAACTATTACGCACATGCAACATTCGATTCTGCAATGGCAGAAATGAAACGCTTGAATAAAGAGAAGCAACAGGAGCGTCTTGTTGCTTAGTAGTACAAATGAATTTACTACTTATTTACCACTTCTGACAGCTAAGACATGAGGAAATATGCAAAGAAACGTGAAGTATCTTCCTACAGTAAAAATACTCGAAAGCACATAGAATAAGGCTTTACGAGCATTTAAGAAAATATAAAAAGATAATTAGAAATTTATACTTTGTTTCAAAGAAAAAAGATAGTAAACGCTTTCACACTCCAACTAAATATTGTATAATAATTATATTCAATATTACGTCACTAACAGATGAAAAAAGGAGGTTTTAGCATGAAAAAAATCATCTTCATCAAAACCATTGAGCTCCTTGCCATCGATGGAATTATGCTGGCATTTTTGACATTTAAAGAGGGGCTCACTTGGGATTGGATTTTAATTTATAGTGGTTGGCTCATTTTCTTTCACCCTGTGCTATTGGCCTATCTTTCAAACCAGCTTTGTGACCACTTTAGTCACCTCTATTCCCAGATTAGACCAAAATTCTGGCATTTTGCCTTACAAATCCTTCTATGGGATAGCCTGATGATTCTCTCCTTGATATGTTTGAGTGGTGTGCCACTTCTCCTTCAGGGAACTCTCCTAATCCTAGGACATCTCATCTCTTCCTATCGCATAAGCCAAAGACTGAAAAGAGACTTCCCAAAAGCCTATCAAGAAACGATTTCATTTTGGAGTATTTTATGATAGATGAGAAAAACCAAGCCGACTGGGCTTGGTCTTTCTTATCTATTTTTAGTATCTAGGATAATGGTAACTGGTCCGTCATTGACCAGCTCAACTTGCATATCCGCTCCAAAGATACCTGTCTGAACGGGTACTTCTTGCGCTAATTTTTGATTGAAAGCGTCATAGAAGTCTGATGCCATATCAGGCTTGGCTGCACCTGTAAAGGCTGGACGATTGCCTTTCTTAGTATCCGCAAAGAGGGTAAACTGAGAAATAGAAAGGAGTTCTCCTTCAATATCTTTGACAGACAGGTTCATCTTGCCTTCTGCGTCTGAAAAAATCCGCATATTGACAAGCTTTCTCACAGCATAGTCCAAATCTTCCTCTTGGTCCTCTGGTCCAACACCAACCAGCAATAAGAGGCCTTGGTTGATTTTCCCCTGCACCTGACCTTCGATACTTACTTGGGCTTTTGTAACCCGTTGGATAATGATTTTCATAATAGCCTTTCTAGTAAGAGCTAGGGCAATTAACCGTTAGTCCGTTTGACAGAATAGACTTCTGGCACACTCTTAATCTTATCTACGACAGTAGTCAGTGTAGAGAGGTTGGCAATGCCGAAGGACACATGGATATTAGCAAATTTCATATCCTTGGTTGGTTGGGCGTTGACCGTTGAAATATTCTTGGTTGTGTTTGAAAGAACTTGCAGTACATCGTTCAATAATCCTGTACGGTTGAGGCCGTAAATATCGATATGGGCCATATACTCCTTATTTGAGCTAGAGTACTGGTCTTCCCATTCCACATCAAGGAGACGTTGCTCATAGTTTTCTTGGGCACGCAGGTTCATACAGTCCACACGGTGAATAGCCACACCACGCCCCTTGGTAATGTAGCCAACAATATCGTCACCCGGAACAGGATTACAACACTTGGCAATCCGCACTAGGAGACCAGAGGCTCCTTCAATGACCACACCACCCTCATGCTTGACCTTGAGGGTTTCTTTGTTTTCAACCTTGATCTCGCCACCTTTGACAAGTTCTTCTGCTTCCGCCTTAGCCTTGGCACGCTCTTCTTCACGGCGTTCCTTTTCAGTCAGACGGTTAAAGACGGTAATAGCACCGATTTCTCCAAAACCGATGGCCGCAAAGAGGGATTCTTCTGTCTTGTAGCTAGTCTTTTGTAGAACTTGGTCCATGTGGCGCTTGTCCATGAATTTATTGGCCACATAGCCATTTTCTTGGAACTGAGCCATCAGCATTTCACGACCCTTGTTGACAGACAATTCCTTATCTTGATTTTTAAAGAACTGACGAATCTTGTTACGAGCCTTGCTGGTCTTGACCATATTGAGCCAATCACGGCTCGGTCCAAAGGAGTTAGGGTTGGTGACAATTTCAACCTGATCCCCTGTCTTGAGCTTGGTTGTCAGTGGAACCATACGGCCATTGACCTTGGCACCCGTCGCTTTTTCACCGACTTTGGTATGAATTTCGTAGGCAAAGTCAATCGGTCCTGAATCTTTGGGAAGAGAACGGACAGCTCCATCTGGTGTAAAGACGTAAATCTCCTCAGCCAGATAGTTTTCCTTAACAGAGTCCACAAATTCCTTGGCATCATCAGCTTGATCTTGAAGCTCCATCATCTCCTTGATCCAGTTCATCCCAATAGCCGATTCCTTGCTGTTAACCTGCCCCTTAACGCCTTTCTTATAAGCCCAGTGAGCCGCAACCCCGTACTCAGCAACCTCGTGCATGGCTTTAGTTCGAATCTGGAACTCAATGGGCCCTTTTGGCCCATAAACTGTCGTATGGATAGACTGGTAACCATTGGCCTTGCGGTTAGCAATATAGTCTTTGAAACGACCAGGCATGGGTTTCCAAAGCTCATGCACATAACCAAGCATGGCATAAACATCACTTTGGGTATCCAAAATACAACGAATGGCAATCAGGTCATAGATTTCCTCAAACCGTTTTCTCTTATCCTGCATTTTGCGGAAAATCGAGTAAATATGCTTGGGACGACCATAGATTTTCCCTTTTAGGTGACGATCTGTCGTATATTCCTCTAATTTTGTGACCACCTCATCCACCAAGGCTTCACGCTCCCTGCGCTTTTCCTTCATCATATGGGTAATCTTGTAAAACTCCGTTGGATTGAGATAACGGAAAGATAGGTCTTCCAACTCCCATTTGACACTGGAAATTCCCAAACGATGGGCAAGTGGAGCATAGATTTCCATGGTTTCTTTGGAAATGCGCTCCTGCTTGTCTTTTCGAAGATGTTTCAGGGTCCGCATATTGTGCAAGCGGTCAGACAGTTTGACCAAGATAACACGGATGTCCTCAGACATGGCCATGAGCATCTTACGATGATTTTCCGCTAATTGCTCCTCGATAGATTTGTACTCGACCTTACCAAGCTTGGTAACCCCATCGACGATTACCCGCACATCAGGACCAAACTCTCTTTCCAAATCGTCCAAGGTCGCATCAGTATCTTCTACCACATCATGCAAGAAACCACAAGCTACTGTTACAGCATCTAGTTTGAGTTTGGCTAAAATACCTGCCACTTGGATAGGATGAATGATATAAGGCTCACCTGATTTGCGATATTGACCACTATGGCATTCCACCGCATAGACCAAGGCCTTATGGACAAAATGGACATCCTCTTCTGTTAAATATTCTTTGGTTAAGGCGACAACTTCTTCGCCTGTTAAATTCACTTCTTTTGGCATCTCTACTCTCCAATTCTTCCTACCATTTTATCACTTTTTTAAGAATATGAAAACTAGATTGGAACAGAATAGGAAAAAAATATTTCAGAATTGCTTGACAATTCTGAAATATTTTTTTATAATACATTGTACAGTTAGATTTTCTATTTAGGTGATAGAAGGAGAGATAGAAGAACGGAAACCATATTGTAACCTAAATATAATTTAACTCCCTATCCTTATCACCTTTTCATTCAAGTCAATATAGTTGAATGACGTCGTTTTACAAAGGAGTATTCTATGAAAAAAACTGTACTAACACTATTAGGAGCTACTGCTCTATCTATTACCGTTCCAATCACTGCTGCTGAAACTAGTACAACAAATAACTTTGAAGGTCCTCGTTATGAGCGTATATATTCTCATCGTTATAGTAAAACAGTAACAAAATACTATAACGATGATGGTTACATCCCACCAACTATCTACTATTCAGAATATAATGATAGTTTCCATTCAACCTTCAAAGGAACACTTGAAATAGACAGTGTACGAAGATCAAACGGTGGGACTCGTGTCACATACACTGGTACCTTGACTGGATTTTGGAATTAAAATCCTCAAGATGCTTTCTTTTATCCTTTAGTTTATAAGGAGAACACCTATGAAAAAAACTGCTATTTCTATCTTTGCTCTCCTAGTGTTAGGAGTTAGCTGCCTGTTTCTATTCAGCCAGCAAAGCTATAAAAAAACAGTCGTTCAATACTATGCTAACGACCAGAACCTACCCAATAGGATAACTTATAGTGAATATAGCGATAAACGAGAAGCCAACTACGGTGGCACTCTAAATATCACATCTATCAAACAAGCTAATGACGGAGTTTATGCAACCTATGAAGGGCAATTGACACCTCTCCAATAGTGATAAATTGATAACCAGCCTGTCTTCCTCTAGTCATGCTGGTTTTTAAGTTCATTCTAAATCCTTACCTATTCTCCCTAACTGTGCTATACTTAATTTAGTACATTCTTTGAGATTGGAGCCAATATGAAAATCCATAAAACCGTGAATCCTGTTGCCTATGAAAACACCTATTACCTGGAGGGTGAAAAACACCTCATCGTCGTCGATCCTGGCAGCCATTGGGAAGCTATTCGTCAGACAATAAAGAACATCAATAAACCTATATGCGCTATTCTCCTGACCCATGCCCATTATGACCATATCATGAGTCTGGACTTGGTTCGCGAGACTTTTGGCAATCCTCCTGTCTATATCGCAGAGAGCGAAGCCAGCTGGCTCTACACTCCTGTCGACAATCTCTCTGGACTTCCCCGCCACGATGATATGGCAGATGTGGTCACAAAACCTGCAGAACACACTTTTATCTTTCACGAAGAATACCAACTAGAGGAATTTCGTTTCACTGTCTTGCCAACACCAGGTCACTCTATCGGTGGTGTTTCCCTAGTCTTTCCTGATGCTCACCTAGTCTTGACAGGTGATGCCCTGTTCCGTGAAACAATCGGACGGACGGATCTTCCGACTGGTAGCATGGAGCAACTCCTTCATAGTATCCAGACCCAACTTTTCACCCTACCAAACTACGACGTCTATCCAGGACACGGTCCAGCTACGACCATCGCCCATGAAAAGACCTTCAATCCTTTTTTCTAGCAAGATGATGATAATGTATATCGCAATTTAAGTAAACTATCCAGCAAATCTTTCCATTATAAAAGGCATCCTATCAAGGTTTTCACACCTGATTGGATGCCTTTTTTTCTGATGACTAGATTTTTTACATTACCAAATAATCACGCGCTCTTCTGGTGAACGCCACATACCGTCGCCTTCTTTGACATCATAGGTTGTAAAGAAATCATCGAAGTTTGGTACTTGCACATTGACACGGAGTTTGGCTGGTGCGTGTACATCAACGCTGGCCAAAAGTTTCATAAATTCTGGACGACCTTTCATGCGCCAGATGCGACCGAAGTTGTAGAAGAATTCTTCTGCTGAGAAGTCTGGTTCTCTTTTAGCTGCTTCAAGCGCTGCAGCGATTCCTCCCAAGTCAGCCACGTTTTCTGACACAGTCAATTTACCGTTGATAGTTGCACCATAAGAATTCTGTCCATCAAATTGGTCAATGACTTTTTGTGTTTTCTCCTTGAAGGCAGCATAGTCACTCTCAGTCCACCAATCTTTGAGACTACCATTTTCATCAAAGGAAGCTCCGTTGGTATCAAAGGCGTGAGAAATTTCATGGGCAATAACCGCCCCGATACCCCCGTAGTTAGCAGAAGATGACTGATGCAAATCATAGAAAGGTGCCTGTAAAATAGCTGCTGGAAAGACAATCAGATTCTTCTGTGGATTGTAGTAGGCATTGACCATATGAGCAGGCATGCCCCACTCCTTATAGTCTACAGGCTGATTCCATTTGCTCCAACTGTGCTTAATTTCCACACGCGCAAAGGCTAGAGCATTGTCAAAAAGACTAGCAGTCTCATCCACTACCTTGTCTTTGTAGCGTGCTGGCAATTCTTCTGGGTAACCGATATAAGGCTTGATGACATTGAGTTTGACGATGGCCTTGTCACGAGTTTCAGGAGTCAGCCAGTCATTTTTAGCCAAGCGTTCCTTATAGACATCAATCATAGTTGCTACTTTTTTCTCTACGTCTGCCTTAGCTTCTGGAGAGAATTTTTCATGGGCATACCAAAGACCCAAGGCTTGTTTGAAAGGACCTTGTGCTAGTTGATAAGCTGCCTTGACCTTGTCTTTAGCTTCTGGAACTCCTGAAAGCGCACGGCTATAGGCACCTGACAAGACACGGATTTCTTCTGTTAAATAGCTGGTTGAAAGATTAACAACACTCAAAATCAAGGTTGCTTTAAGGAGAGGCCAGGCCTCTTCACTGTAGAATTGGTCTGCTGCTTGCCAGAAACGTTCCTCGTCTACAATAACCTTGTCTGGTACTTGTCCAAGAACGGCTTGGAAGAAGTCATCCAGAGGTAAGGCAGGCGCGAATTTCTTGAAATCTTCATAAGCATATGGATGGTAGAGTTTGGCATATTCTGAACTTTCTTCATTAGAGAGCACCACTGCTGCAACTCGGCGGTCCAATTCTAGTCTTTTCTCTAGCAAGTCTTCAATTTCTTCATCAGAGAAATCATAAGCCTTGAGGAGATTTGCACTGGTTTCTTTCCAAAGAGTCAAGAGTTCTTCGCGCTGAGGATGGTCTTCTGCATAGTAGGTCGTATCTGGCAGGATCGTGCTTGGAGCGCTAGCCCATAAAACGTTGATTCTGGCATCCATAAAGTCTGGCGATACACCAAAAGGAAGGAAGTTTGGTTTTCCTGCAAGCTCAAACTCTGCTAGTTTAGCTGTAAAATCTGCAAAAGTCTCCAATTCTTGGAATTCTTTAAGGAGTGGTAAGACAGGTTTGATACCGTCAGCTTCTCTCTTGTCAAAATCACGAACTAGGCGGTGGTATTTGACAAAGTTTGCTAAAATAGCATCCTCAGGCACCTCTTCATCTGCCAACCACTTGTCTGTTGTCGCCAGCATCAGGTCTTCAATTTCCTGGTCTAAATCAACAAAACCACCTGTTTGAGACTTATCTGCTGGAATTTCAGCTGTCTGTTGCCATTCCCCATTGATAGCATCATAAAAATCATCTTGATAACGTGTCATCTTGTTCTCGCTTTCATTTGTACTTGTTTTTAGCTTAACAAAAATTGCTTGGGAATGCAATTAAAAATGAACGGATGTTTCCCATTGTTTTTCAGTTATTATTTTAATTTTTTCAAAAATTAACTTGACTTAATTTTTTTTTTAATGTATATTAAGAGACAGGAGGAATATAAGTTTATGATACGTATCGAAAACCTCAGTGTCTCCTACAAAGAAACGTTGGCACTTAAGGATATTTCACTAGTGCTCCATGGACCGACAATTACAGGTATCATTGGCCCAAACGGTGCTGGAAAATCAACATTATTAAAAGGGATGCTGGGAATTATCCCACATCAAGGTCAGGCATTTCTCGATAACAAGGAAGTTAAAAAATCCTTACACCGAATTGCCTATGTCGAACAAAAAATCAATATCGACTACAACTTTCCCATCAAGGTCAAGGAATGCGTCTCGTTAGGACTCTTTCCCTCTATCCCTCTCTTTCGAAGTTTAAAGGCTAAACATTGGAAGAAAGTGAAAGAAGCCCTTGAAATCGTCGGTCTAGCTGACTACGCTGAACGGCAAATCAGTCAACTGTCTGGAGGTCAATTCCAGCGGGTCTTGATTGCCAGATGTTTGGTACAGGAAGCCGACTATATCCTCTTGGATGAACCCTTTGTTGGGATTGACTCTGTCAGTGAGGAAATCATCATGAATACGCTGAGAGATCTGAAAAAAGCTGGGAAGACGGTTCTCATCGTCCACCACGACCTCAGCAAGGTTCCCCACTACTTCGATCAAGTCTTGCTTGTCAATCGAGAAGTGATTGCCTTTGGTCCAACCAAAGAAACCTTTACCGAAGCCAATCTCAAAGAAGCTTACGGTAATCGACTCTTTTTCAATGGAGGTGACCTATGATTGCAGAATTTATCGATGGATTGCAAAAATTCCATTTCTTACAAAATGCCTTGATAACAGCCATTGTCGTAGGGGTCGTAGCTGGAGCTGTAGGATGTTTCATCATTCTACGCGGGATGTCACTCATGGGAGATGCCATTTCACATGCTGTCTTACCAGGTGTAGCCCTCTCCTTCATCTTGGGCCTTGACTTCTTTATCGGAGCCATTGTCTTTGGACTGCTAGCTGCCATCATCATTACCTACATCAAGGGAAACTCGATTATCAAAAGCGATACCGCCATCGGCATTACCTTTTCTTCTTTCTTAGCCCTCGGTATCATCTTGATTAGTGTCGCTAAAAGTTCAACTGACCTTTTCCATATCCTTTTTGGTAATATCCTAGCCGTCCAAGATACGGATATGTTTATTACTATGGGTGTGGGAGCAGTCATTCTCTTGTTAATCTGGATTTTCTTCAAGCAACTCTTGATAACATCCTTTGATGAACTCTTGGCTAAAGCCATGGGAATGCCTGTCAATTTCTATCACTACCTTCTCATGGTACTCTTGACTCTCGTGTCTGTGACAGCCATGCAAAGTGTCGGAACTATCCTGATTGTAGCCATGCTGATTACCCCAGCCGCGACTGCTTATCTGTATGCTAATAGCCTGAAAAGCATGATTTTCCTTTCCTCAACCTTTGGAGCTACTGCTTCAGTTTTGGGACTCTTTATTGGCTATAGTTTTAATGTTGCGGCAGGTTCTAGTATCGTGCTCACAGCTGCTAGTTTCTTTCTCATTAGCTTCTTTATCGCTCCAAAACAACGATATTTGAAACTAAAAAATAAACATTTGTTAAAATAAGGGGCAAAGCCCCAATAAATTGGAGGATCTAATGAAAAAATTAGGTACATTACTCGTTCTCTTTCTTTCCGTTATTGCTCTTGTAGCATGTGCTAGCGGAAAAAAAGATGCAGCTTCTGGTCAAAAACTAAAAGTTGTTGCTACAAACTCAATCATCGCTGATATTACTAAAAATATTGCTGGTGACAAAATTGATCTTCATAGTATCGTTCCGATTGGGCAAGACCCACACGAATACGAACCACTTCCTGAAGATGTTAAGAAAACTTCTGAGGCAGACCTCATTTTCTATAACGGTATCAACCTTGAAACAGGTGGCAATGCTTGGTTTACCAAATTGGTAGAAAATGCCAAGAAAACTGAAAACAAAGACTACTTTGCAGTCAGCGAAGGGGTTGAAGTTATCTACCTTGAAGGAAAAAATGAAAAAGGTAAAGAAGACCCACACGCTTGGCTCAACCTTGAAAATGGGATTATCTTTGCTAAAAATATCGCTAAACAATTGAGCGCCAAAGATCCTAACAACAAGGAATTCTACGAAAAAAATCTCAAAGAATATACTGATAAGTTAGACAAACTTGATAAAGAAAGTAAGGATAAATTTAATAACATCCCTGCTGAAAAGAAACTCATTGTAACCAGCGAAGGAGCATTCAAATACTTCTCTAAAGCCTATGGTGTCCCAAGTGCCTACATCTGGGAAATCAATACTGAAGAAGAAGGAACACCTGAACAAATCAAGACCTTGGTTGAAAAACTTCGCCAAACAAAAGTTCCATCACTCTTTGTAGAATCAAGTGTGGATGACCGTCCAATGAAGACTGTTTCACAAGACACAAACATCCCAATCTATGCACAAATCTTTACTGACTCTATCGCAGAACAAGGTAAAGAAGGCGACAGCTACTACAGCATGATGAAATACAACCTTGACAAGATTGCTGAAGGATTGGCAAAATAAGCCTCTGAAAAACGTCATTCTCATATGAGCTGGCGTTTTTTCTATGCACACATTTCCGGTCAAATCATTGGAAAATTCTGACCGTTTCAGCTACAATGGAAGAAAAAAGATTGGAGTATCCTATGGTAACTTTTCTCGGAAATCCTGTGAGCTTTACAGGTAAACAACTACAAGTCGGCGACAAGGCGCTTGATTTTTCACTCACTACAACAGACCTTTCTAAAAAATCTCTGGCTGATTTTGATGGAAAGAAAAAAGTCTTGAGTGTCGTACCTTCTATCGATACAGGCATCTGCTCAACTCAAACGCGTCGTTTTAATGAAGAACTGGCTGGACTGGATAATACGGTTGTCTTGACTGTTTCAATGGACCTCCCCTTTGCCCAAAAACGTTGGTGTGGTGCTGAGGGAATTGAAAATGCCATCATGCTCTCAGACTATTTCGACCATTCCTTTGGACGTGATTACGCCCTCTTAATCAATGAGTGGCACCTATTGGCACGCGCGGTCTTTGTCCTTGATACTGACAATACTATTCGCTACGTTGAATACGTGGACAATATCAATTCTGAGCCAAACTTCGAAGCCGCAATTGCAGCTGCTAAAGAACTATAGAAAAAATCCTCTGTCACAAAGAGTTTCCTGCTCTTTGAAACGGAGGATTTTTGTTTACGAGTAAATACCAGTTCAATCAGATAAGAACAACTACCTTATACTCTTCGAAAATCTCTTCAAACCACGTCAGCTTTATCTGCAACCTCAAAGCGGTGCTTTGAGCAACCTACGGCTTGCTTCCTAGTTTGCTCTTTGATTTTCATTGAGTATTACTCTACAGATTTCAAAGCTTCAAGCATGTCAACCTTTCTCAGATGATGATTGACAAAGAAACCAAGCAGGGTCAAGATGATGCTTACTGCTGCCCCTGGGATTACATAGACCTCCCAGCCTACCTGCGGATAAAAGAGAATAGTCGCAGGCGAAATCATTTGAATCAGAAATTGGTGTAAATAGAAACCTGATACCAGACCAAGTACGATTCCCACAAGGGACAAGACAATCGTCTCACGATAAATGTAAAGAGTGACTTCTTTATTATGAAAACCGAGCACCTTGATAGTAGAGAGTTCACGGATTCTCTCAGCCACGTTGATGTTAGTCAGATTGTAGAGGATAACAATAGCCAATAGAACCGACACGATAACTAAGATAGTCATGGTCTGATTGAGTGAGCTAGCAACAGAGTCAAAGAGTCGAATGGCTGAAGCATTTTGGACAACGCTGGACACCGCAGCTTGATTCATAAGTAAGCCGGCCTGTCTTTCGATACTAGTAGCACTGGTATCTCTTAACGAGACCAAATAAGTGTTGGCTTGGGGTAGATGACCATAAAGTTGCTCATAATTGGCTTGGTTCATATAAATAAAGTGACCAACATAGTTCTCAGTAATAGCGGCTACCTTTAGCTCCTTACCTTCAATTTCTAAAGTCTGTCCAACCTTAACACCTGCCAGCTGGGCGAGTTTAGCTGTAATAACGACGCCATCTTTTAATGTCAGCTCTTGCTGATGATGTTGCAGATGAATAAAGGGAGTCAAATCTTCCTTCTCTGTCATCATAAGAGTAATGGTCTGAAGACCAGACTTGCCTTTGAAATCCTTGTCTAGCGTCTTAGAATAAATTTTCTGGTAGGCTTGAATATCCTGCCCTTTCAACACTTCTTCTAGATTTGCCTTGTCTTGATTGGTCGCACTAGGATTTTCAGAGACAATCATTTGATACTGTTGGATTTGTTGAAACTGCCTAGACGGAACTCCTGCCACAGAGGATTGGATTCCCAAGCCTGCAAAGAGCAGAGCTACAGAACCTGCCACACCAAAGATTGTCATCAACATCCGTTGTTTATAACGAAAGATATTACGAGCTGTTACCTTATGGGTGAAACTGAGACGACGCCAAATAAAACCGATGCGCTCCAGTAAGATTTTAGCTCCTTTAACAGGTGGTTTAGGCAGTAAAAGCTGGGCTGCTTCATCGTGCAGTTCCTTCCGAGCCACCAGATAGGCTGGTAACACACTCGCCAACCAACTCAAAACAAGAGCTAGTAAACTATAGTTCCAATAGAACTGAATCTGGGTTTCTCCTACCACCATGCCTTTTGTAATGACACTTGAAATTACACTAGCTAGTAAATAATGGCCAAGCACGCTGCCTAGAGCTGTGCCGACAGTCCCAGCTACCAGACCGTAAAGGAGAAATTTGGCGATAATGTCCTTACTGCGATAGCCCAAGGCCTTAAAAATCCCTGCATGAGTTCGCTCTTCGTCCACAAAGCGAGTCATGGTTGTAAAGGTCACCATAGCTGCTACGGCATAAAGCACTACAGGAAAGATATTGCCCACTGCCCGAATACTGGCTGAAGCATTGCTGTACATGAGGTAGCCCTGACCACCTGGCATGGTCTGACGATTATAAACCTGATACTTGGGATCAGCCAAATCATCCAAGACTTTCTGATGTTTTTCTAATTTTTCCTTTTCTTGAGCTAGACTTTGTTCAGCTTGCTTTAGTTTATCTTCTTCCTTGTCCAATTCCTGCTTGGCTTGGATAAGTTGAGCATTAGCTTGCTCTCTCTGAGCTTGAGGTAGCAAGGCTAGTTGACTTTCCTGCGCCTGTAAACGAGCTTGAGCAGCTGCTAAACGACGCTTGCCTTCCTGCAGATTAGTCTGAGTCTTATTAAGGGTCTCTTGCCCTTTGTCTAGAGACTCTTGGCCTTCTTTTTTCAAGACTTGCAAACGTGCCTTACCATTATCTGATAGAGCTTGTTCAAGGTCTTCCTGATGTTGCTTGGATTTTTCTTCATAGGCTGATGAAAAAGCATTTAAGCCTGCTAAATCTTGATATTTCAAACGAGCGATATTGTAGACTTTCTGATTAAACTGACTAGGTAAAATCACTCCGTAAGCGGTCAAAGTCCCACTTCCACTTCCTGCGTAGCCCATATCTCGCTGGGAGAGGATTTCAGCTGAATCCACAAAACCAGTAATGGTATAAGTATGGTCTTTTAAAGAGGAATGACCCTCTTCTTTTTCTTTAATACTAATCTCCTGTCCCACGCTATATTGGCCTTGCAAATGAGTGGCCAAAGCGATTTCCTTGTCTGACTGAGGAAGTCGTCCCTCTCTTAGCTGAAAGGTTGAAATTCGCTCTGGTTTGGAGTACAGCCGAATAGCATCCTGCCCATTTTCCATAGTCACATCTGTCAAATAGCCAAACTCAACCTCTGCGCCCTCTATCTGTTCTAGTTCTTCTTGATCTGCTTGATCCAAACCATAATTAGACATAACTGCTAAATCCAAGGTTTGAGCAGTTGTTAAATAAGCATTAGCTGTCGCCTCCATGTTGGGGCTAGTCACTTTGAGACCTACTAAGGCTAGAGATCCTAACATCATCAAGGTTAAGATGGATAAAAAACGCCCCTTGGAGCCTGTGAAGGACTGAATTAAGTCCTTCCAATAGGTTTTTCGCTTGATCATGCTAGTACTCCAAACTGTCGATATCCTGAGGATGCTGGTTCATCACCACATCCTTGACACTGGCATCGTGCATATGAATCACGCGATCAGCAATGGGCGCCAAAGCTCCATTATGAGTCACGATGATCACCGTCGCTCCCTTTTGACGAGACATGTCTTGGAGAATTTTCAAAACCTGCTTACCTGTCTGATAATCCAAGGCTCCAGTCGGTTCATCACAAAGGAGAATTTTAGGATTTTTAGCTACCGCGCGTGCAATGGAGACTCGCTGTTGCTCCCCTCCAGAAAGCTGGGCTGGAAAGTTATTGAGACGATGAACCAGACCTACATCTGTCAAGACCTGCTCAGGATTCAAGGCATCTGTCACGATTTCTGAAGCCAACTCCACATTTTCCTTAGCTGTTAGATTGGAAACTAGATTATAAAACTGAAAAACAAATCCGACATCATTGCGGCGGTAATTGGTTCGCTGGTGGGAACTATAGTCTGCAATATTGGCACCATCAATCCAGATTTCCCCCTCATCATTGGTATCCATTCCCCCTAGGAGATTGAGAACTGTTGACTTACCTGCACCAGATGCACCAAGGATAATAACCAATTCACCCTTCTCAATCTCAAAATTCACATCACGATTGGCCACAATCTCCGTGTCCCCAACCTGATACCGCTTGTAACAGTGTTTCATCTCAATATAAGCCATCAGACCCACCCTCTCTCAAACAAATTACTTCCTACTACCATTATAACGCTTTTTCAACTAGTTGGAAACTGCTTACATTCTCAAATCCTTCAAAAAGGCAGTTTCAAATTACTGCCTTATAACATCTTCTTAAAAATAAAATTGAACCAGATCACCTTTTGCTGTTGCCACCGAAATACAATCTTTCTCTTTGCATTTCACTTTTGCTTTTTCTTGATTCACTTCAATCACACTTTTTTCAATATCTGGATAAGAGATTCGCAAATCTCCTCCACTCCTTGATAAAATGGTCAACTGTAAGAGTTTTTTATCCTCCCACCTCATGCTCACTTCAAAATGTCCACGTGCCATTAAGCCTGAAACGGAACCTCTTGACCATGCATCAGGTAGGGCAGCTAGAGGTACCAGATAAGCTGCATGAGACTGGAGTAACATTTCTGCCATGCCACTGCTAGCACCAAAATTACCATCTATCTGAAAAGGAGGATGGCTACACCAAAGATTTGGCAAGGTGGATGACTTTAACTGCTCTGATAATAATTTATAGGCTCGATCGCCATCTCCCAAACGCGCCCAGAGATTGATCTTATTAGCCTTGGACCAGCCTGTGCCGCCATCTCCACGATCATTGAGACTAGCACGTGCGGCTTCAAGATACTCCTGCCCCTTATAGATAAAGAGATTGCCAGGATAGAGTCCCACCAGATGGGAAGCGTGCCGATGCTGGGCCTCCACTTTTTCATTTTGAAAATGTTGCTCTTCCTCCTCATACCACTCCCTGATTTGACCAGATTGAGTGATTTGAAGAGGTTTTAGTAAATCAAACTTCTCCTTGACCTCAGTCAACAAGTCCTCATCCAGCCCCAATTCTTGAGCAGCCTGAATAAAATCATGAAATAACTGCCAAATCAGAGATTGGTCATAGGTATTGCCAATCGAAATCGGCCCATGTTCTGGCGAATAAGATGGAGAAGAGACCCAACGCTGCGCCTGCTGATCCTTATGTAAAAAGGCATTCCAAAAACGAACCGTTTCCCTCAACATGGGATAAATTTTCTCCCTGAGATAGTCTTGGTCCCTGTAAAATGAATAGGCTTCATAAACGGTTTGCATCATCCACGCATTGGCAGCTGGTGACCAACCCCAATAGTAATCCCAACCAGGTGCTGTCCAACCAAAGGGAGTCGCTTGAGTATGAACCAACCAACCATTTTCCTCCCCTTCCTGAGAGACGATTCCTGCATACCTTGCAGCCGCTATGCGACCATAGACACGCAAATCATCTACATAGTTGATGACCGGAAAGGCCGTCTCTAGGAGATTGGTAACATAGGCTGGCCAATAATTCATCTGCAGATTGACATTTAAGTGATAGTCCGAATTCCAAGGAGGATTATCGACCGCATTCCAGACCCCTTGTAGGTTAGCTGGTAGAGCATCTGGACAATCTCTGGAAGAACTAATCAATAAATACCGTCCATACTGGAAGAACAGCTCCTCCAAAGCCTGCCCCTCTTGTGGCTTATAATTTTTTAACAACTCATCTGTAGTGGATGCGTCAACATCAGACCCCAAATCCAATTGAACACGTTGGAATAAGGCTTGGTAGTCCTCAATATGCCTTGATTTCAATTGGGCATAGCCCTTTTCTTTAGCTGTGTCCACCAAGTCTATCACCTGTTGCTCTAAATCTAGTTTCTTGCGATAATTGCTAGCAGGATTTTGGGCAAAATCCGTCTTAGCTGCCAAGAAAAGATTGGCATAACTGGCTCCTGATATCTGAACCTTATCTGACCAAACTCTAATGTCTCCATCCGTTTCCCAAGCTAAACAGCTAGCAAACCGCTGATCATTATCCTTAACTCTTCCCTTCATCAAGATATGAGAATCAGTAATATCCAGCTGGCACTCCTTGTAATCAGATTTTTCCTGCTCATACTTTCCATCAGAAGCCAAATCACAGGTCAAGGATAGTTCTATAGTAAAATCTAGAGTTTCCGCCCCTTCCTTAATAAAACGCTGAACCAAGAGATTATCTGGAAAACTCACAAAAGCTTCACGTTCAAATCGCGTTCCCTTATAGGCATAAGAAGTCGTCGCAAGTGCCTTACTGATATTCAGCTGTCTCTGGTAATCCGTCACCTGAGACAAAGTCTTGCCTTGATTACTAAACTCAATGTGAATATCCCCAAAGGACAGATAGGTCCCATATTGACTCGTTTTTGGCCCGACCAGATGATGTTCAGCCAGTTCCTTAGCAGTATTGCAGTCTCTCTTCTCCAAAGCCTGCCGAATCTCAGCTAAAAAACCATACTGGTCCTGAAGATTTCCACCCTGATAATCTGAACTATCAGGAAGTGGACCTCCAGACCAGAGACTTTTTTCATTGAATTGAATCCGTTCAGCCCCTACAAGCCCAAAGACTTTAGCCCCTAGAGAACCATTACCTATCGGTAAGGCCTCTTCTTCCCAACCCTTATATGTTGTCGACGCTGGTTGCTTGTAGGCCAATACATAATCTTGTTTTTTATTCCTTATCATACTACCATACTAACATAAAAAGCCTAGAAATCAATCCTAGGCTTACAATTTTTTATTTTCCAAGGTAGTATTCAGAAACGACGTTCAATTTTTCGTCAAATTCGAATACCAATGGTGGGAAGTTAGGAATTTCCACGTCCATGATTTCGTCATCTGACAAACCTTTGATGTGTTTTACAAGGGCACGGATTGAGTTACCGTGAGCTCCTACGAATACGTTTTTACCATCTTTAAGAGCTGGAGCGATTTTATCTTCCCAGAATGGAAGGGCGCGTTCCAAAGTCACTTTCAAGTTTTCAGCATCTGGGATAACTGAGTCGTCAAGTGAAGCGTAACGACGGTCTGTGTGAGCTGAGTGCTCATCATCACGGTCCATGTTTGGAGGCAATACATCGTATGAACGACGCCAGATGTGAACTTGCTCATCACCAAATTGTTCAGCAGCTTCAGCTTTGTTTTTACCAGTCAAACCACCGTAGTGACGTTCGTTCAAGCGCCATGATTTTTCAACTGGAACCCACAATTGGTCAGAAGCTTCAAGAGCCAAGTTCGTTGTTTTGATAGCACGTTTCAATACTGAAGTGTAAGCTTGGTCAAATTCGATACCAGCTTCTTTGATCAATTTACCAGCGTCAATCGCTTGTTGTGTACCTTTTTCAGACAAATCAACATCAGCCCAACCAGTGAAAAGGTTAGCTTTGTTCCATTCAGACTCACCGTGGCGAGCAAAAACCAATTTTACCATTAGATGGATTCTCCTTTAAATTTTCCGAGGTTTCCCCTCGTTTATCTATTCTATTTTACACAATTTTTCACAAAAAAGCTAGTCAAAACCAAAAAGGAAAGAGTTTCACACATGAAGAAACGAAACCTATCTTCATGTGCTACCCTAATTAGTAAATTTATTTTCCTCATCAAAAATTGAACTTCTAAAATCATCAGTTTTATCTAGATAAGCTTTGAAAATAGCTTTTTTAAGTTTGTAAACTTTACTACTTTCTTTTGGATATAATATTGAAGCATAATTAGTAGCATCCGCCTGAACCGCTTCTTTAATTATATTTCTTAACTTAGCAATACTATCAATAGTTATCGTCTCTTGACGTCCCCAATTATTAGGATTTATAAAGCTAATATTTGTTAAGTTATTAAATTTATTTTCTCGTTCTTTATACATAGCTTTTTTAAAATCAGCCCAAGATGAATACTGGTTATTAAATATCTTATTAAGCACTAATTTATCAGTTACCAATCCTACTTCTTTACCGTATGAATTAATTTTACTTCCATTAGCTTTCGCTTCATTTTCATATTGGTTAGAAATATATGGTACCATACCTTCTTTATATCCTTTTGCAGCTAATAGTTCAAATGCCATACGACGAGCCATTAAATCACCCGGAGTCCCTTTATCACTACTTAAGGCAGAATATATTGGCGAGAAAAGATTGATTGTGTAGTATCCATTTCGTTTATACTCACCTTCATCAATATACCCTCTTCTTGTGATTATATCGTTTTCTATTAAACTATTGAAAGAGGTTAACTTATTAAGCTCATCAGGTTTTAATCTACGGACTACATTCGTTGCATAAACATCATTTCCATCAGGATCAGGTTTATACTCATTCTCTATTTTCCTTAATAGCTCACCTTTCTCATTGGCACCTAAGTTAACTACTGCTTCTCCTTCTAATTTTTCAAGTGTATAAACTAAATCGAATAAGTTATGCATATATTTACGCAAGTCTTCTGCATTATTAAATCGTTGAGTTGGATTTTTCACTTGTAGTCTATTAGCATTTTCCGCTTCATCATATTTCAATACAGAGTTTATCGTGATTGTTGCATCATCTGGATGATCGGGAGCTTGTAATAATCCTTTTGCATAAAACTCTGGTCCAAGCCCATTTCTTCTTCCATATCCTCCAAGATAAATTTCTCTATCTGAGTTGTGTGTCATTTCATGAGTATATGTTACTGCGCCAGCCTTATCAAGCATACGATAAGCCATATAGTAGAACGCATCTCCCGTAGCATATGCTCCGTGTCCATTATGAACAACATTATTCCCCGCAGGACCGAAGAAATGTTTTATTGCTGGATGATCAGTTTCAAAATCTGCTTGACTAGTATTTTTATCTTTATCATTACCAAATCTAAAAGAATCATATACCAAAATACTTCTAAACAATTTATCTTTTTCTTTCGTATCTAGTATTTTGTACCAATAATCATAATGATCTCTAAATCGTTTAGCCGCTTCTTGTGCATTATCTTCTACAAATTTGTTTAACTTTTCTCCCTTAGGATATTCTGAACTTCTATATCTGTCATAGGCTCCAAATCCTATAGTTGAAATATTCGCTATCATAAACACTGATTTTTCAGGTAGTGTTAATAACGGTAACACCATACTTTGATATTTCCAAGAAGGGCTAGTTAATCTATCATATACTCCAATAGAATACTTCGTCCCTTCCTTAGATTGTTTTTCGCTTACTTCAGGAATTGTAGATTTTTCTTCTACTATATAAGCTTTAGATTGTTCTTTAAACCATTCGTTATTTGTTTTATTCGGCACTAAAACTTTTCTATATTTTTCCAATGCCTCAAATAAACTCTTAGTTCCATAATTTTTTGATAATAATACATTATAAGTAATTACATTATTTTTAGCTAATAAATTGTTAAATCCTGATTTACCTAGCTCAATAACATTATCTAATGCAGAACTATTAGATTTACCAAAGAAATCTAAATGATATAATACTAAATCTTTTGTACTTGCATTATCATATTTAAAATTATACCAACGTTCAAGATATGTTAAACCTAAAAGCAACGCCTCTTTATTATTCTTAATTTTTTCTACTACATAATTATCTATTATCGAATTATTATTTTCAGCTATTGCCGCATCTGCAGAAAGAAGTTTTGATAAAGTATCTTCAATATTTGCTTTTGTTTTATCGAACTGTTCATCTAGATATAATTCTGTTAATTTTATATCATTAGAAATATCTAATACTTTTCTAACATCAGCTGAATTATATTGAACAGATTTCAGATCATTTAAAACAGATTTTACAATATTATTGTAATTATGTAATAACGTATTAGGTGTGTATATTAATTTTGTATTAGTTATTTCGTATTCTGCTACTTTAGAGAAATCTTGTAGATATTTTATATCTAATGTTTGAGAAGTATTATCTGAATAATGTAGTAACAACTTATTAATACTAGCTTTATGTTTATTAATATCAGAAATTACTTCTTTGTCATGCATTGAAACTACAGACACAAGATCCTTAGTATATAAAGCATTATTAGTATCCACTAAATTACCATACTTAACAATAGTCTCTCTGTTATAAAATGGCAGTAATTTTTCTATATTTTTATACACCCTTAACCTAGAAACATCAACATCTTTTAATTTACTATAATCCGTTCCATATTTAGAAGAGAAATTAAAGTCCTCAGTTTTAATATTATTTTTAGGAACAAGTTGAGATTTTTTCACATTAATCTCATCCGCTTCTAGCACAGTTCCTCTTTGCTCTTCAGAATCTTTACTAAGTACTTCGTCATCTACTTGAACTACTTTTACCACCTTATTATTTTTATTACTATAAGTGTTAGTTGCTTTTATACCATTAAAATCATAACCAGCAATAGCATTACCGTTAGTAACATTGACATCGCTTAATACATCAGATAGTCGACCTGAATTTTCAACTTCACCTGAATTATCCCAAAGATTACCTACAACTCCTCCTACTTTACCAAAAGGCTTCACATTGTTAAGATTTCCTTCAACGTAACTATTACTAATTCTAGCACTTCTATCAACAACCCCAGCTATACCACCAACTGTTTGGTCCCCTTGATTAGCGTTTGTCGCCATATCGATAGATGAAATTGAGTTTTCTATTAAAGCACCAACACCTGAAAGTTTGCCAACTAAACCACCTATTTGATAAGTAGCATTTGTATTATAAGTATTTGTTATTCTACCTGTAAAACTACTATTAGAAATTGTAGAGTCAGTTACTTTTGAAACCAAACCACCAATGCTACGCTCACCAGCAATTACACCTGATGAATGAACATTTGTAATTGTAGTACCATTATTCGCCTCTTTCGCTATTGTAGTAGCATCTTCTTTCAAAGAAACATTAGCTTCTTTTATTGAAAGATCTTGAATAGCAGCATGATTTAAAACTTTAAATAACGGTTTTTTCAAGTTATATATAGCATAGTTCTTATCATTGTTTGTACCTATTAATGTACCACTAAATTCTTGATTTATATAACTTTCTTGACCATCCGAAAGTTCTACTTCACGAGCATCCATAGTTGCTCCTAAACGAAACGTACCATGTAAATTTCTATTCATTGCTTCTACTAGATTTTTAAATGATGTATAAACTTCGTTTTCACTATTAATAGTTTTTGGTAAATAATAAGTATAATTTTCTACAGTACTATCATTTTCATGTTGAATTAAATCATTAGCTTGTCCTACAATTTTGTATACTTCTTGACTATCTCTTGTAACACTTGTAATACTTGAAACAGGTAACATCACATCTTTAAAGTTCTCTGATTTGACTTTCATAAAGTAAGTATCTGGATTACTTGGTAAGGTAGCAAGTGAAGTTACATGACAATATTTATTATTTTCTACTGTAAATAATTCCACATTTGAAATATTCCTAAGCTCTAGTTTCTTGTCGACTTGTTTTTCTTCTGCTTTTGGTGCTGATTCTTCTTTTCCTGTAGATGTTCCTTCTGTTGACGCTGTTGGGTCTGATCCTACTTGTACAGCTGGTTCATCACCCTGTGGTTTTTCTGAATCTGAATTAGATGATTCTGAGTTTTCGTTCACAGTCGAAGCTTCAGTATTTTGTGAATTTGTTTCTTCTTTATTGCCTTCTGTTACTGAAGGTGATGACTCTGAATTACCTGAATCATTTGTAGCATCTACAGATGGAATAGTTGAAGTTTCTGACGTTGGTTCGGATTTATTTTCTTCTCCAGCTGGTTGTGTAGCTGGTAACCCACCTTCAGAGACAGTTTCTGAAGCCGGCTGTTCTTCTGTAACTGTTGTATCCCCTGCAGATGAATCTTCTTCTTTCGACTCTGATTCTGATGGTACTTCTGAAGCTGGGGTTGCCGCCTCTGGCTCTTCCGCTTTTGGTGCTGTTGCTGTTTCCGTAGTTGCAAGTTCTTCAGCTTCCGATGTTGAATCTGTTTCTTCTTCTACAGCTGGCTGCGTAGCTGTTGACTCCCCTTCAGAAGCAGTTGATGAAGATTCAGTTGAAGAAACTGAATCCTCCGCTTTACCTTCTTCTCCTGATTCTTTTGGTGCTGGGGTTGCTTCTGCTATTATTCCTGGTTCTTCAGCTTCTTCCGTTGCTTCGGCTTTACCTTCTTCTCCTGCTGGTGTTGATTCCACAGCTGCAGATGTTCCTGGTTCTGCTGACTCTTCTGCTTTTGCTTCTTTTTCTGTTGCTTCTGGTGTTGTTACCGCTTCTTCTTTAGACTCAGCTGACGGTGTATTTGTTGCACTATCTTGTTTTCCTGTCTCCTCAACAGAGGTTTCTTCTGCATTGCCTACTTCACTTGAAGTTGTAGCCTCTGTAGCTGCTTCTGTTGAAGCTGGGGTTTCTGGTTTTGATGGTGCTGGAGTTTCTTCTGCTGGTTGGCTTTGTTCTCCTGAAGTTGTAGCCTCTACCACTGGTGCTTCTGAAACTTCTGCTTTTGGTGTTGTTCCTGAAGCTTCTTCTGTTGAACCTAGAGTCGCTTCTGAACTTCCTTCCGCTGCTGGTGCACCTGGTTGTTCTTCTTTATTTTCTGGAGTTGTAGGTGCTTCTGTTTTTGGTTCAGCCAATTCTGCTGACTCTGTTCCTGTTTCTCCTTCTGAAACTGTTCCTTCAGGTGTATCTTCTTTTGGAGTTGTAGGTGCTTCTGTTCCTGATTCTTCAGTTTCTTTTCCTGTTACTCCTGGAGTTACTTCTGAAGCCCCTTCTGTTCTTCCTGAAGCTCCATTTGCCACTAATTCTGTTGAATCTGGTGCTGATTCTGCTGTTCCTGTAAATGTTCCTTCAGGTGTTGATTCTGCTTCTTTAGGCTCAGCTGGTTTTTCTACCTCTGGCGCTGATTCTGTTGGTGCTGGAGACACTGGTTTTTCTGCTTTTGGCGTTGTTACAGTTGGCTCTTCTGCTTTTGGTGCTACTGGAGCTTCTGTTTCTTCTTTAACTTCTGGGCTTGTCTCTGCTGGTGCTTCTGAAGCAGGTTCTTCACCCGATTCTTCCGCTCTTTCCACTACTGGTGCTGATACAGGCTGATAAACTAGGCTATAGTTCACAGTCATTTTTTCAACTTTCTCAGTGACATCTGTTAATTCAAAGGTAACAGCTTTTGTTTCCTGATCTTTCTTGAGCAAGACTTCGTAAGTGCGAACTTCGCCACTTGCACCACTTTCTTTGATGACAATCTTGTGTTTTGTGACTGTATCTGAAACCGTTTCAGCTTCAGTAAAGTACAATTCATTGTGTGGTAAGAATAAATTCTTACCTGAAGCTTGATTCATTTCTTGGAGTACATCTACCGGGATATTGCTTGCTTCGCTGATAACACTTAATGTATCTCCCCACTTAATGACATACTTAAATAAATCACCTTCTTTTTGAAGGTCAGCTTTCACTTCCTCAACTGTTCTGGCTACCCAGACACCATCTTGTTCACTGGCTGACACAGTTGGAGCTAAAAAGCCCAGACCTAGCAAAATGACACCTGTCGCAACAATTGCACCAGTTCTCAATTTTCTAAAGCCACGGAGGGACAAGCTTCCTCTAACATTTGTTTGTCTCATAATGTTTATTTTTCCTCACTAGTTTAAGAAATCGCAAGAAAAACAATCTTGCGATTTTAGCATACTTACTTTCTCCTAGTATTAGCAAAACCAATTCTCATTAAACTTTAGCATCTCACAAGAGAGATTATAAACTTGGAATAACTGATTTTTATATACTAGACGCATAGAGACTTTTCAACCTTACTTCTCTTCAAATCCTTCTGCGACTGCGTCCGCAAAGTTTTCTTCTACAATGCTTGCACAGTGGTCACAGATGACTGCCTGGTAGCTGCGTTCTGCTGTTGTTGGGTCGATACGACGGCAACGGTCACATACTTGGCCTGCAGCGCGTTCAACTGTGAAGGCTACATCTTCGAAGCTAACAGCAGCTTCTGGAGCTGGTCCTTCTGCGATGGTCAATTCAGACACGATTAAAAGTTGAGCTACATTGCTGTTTATTGCTTCGAGTAGAGTTTTCACAACTTCATTTGGATAAACTGTCAAGTGTGCTTCAAGTGATTTACCGATAACTTTGGCATTCCGCGCTTCTTCCAAGGCTTTTTGAGCTTGTCCACGGAAGTCCATGAAGGCAGCCCATGTATCCAAGATTTCTTCTTGATTAGCAAAAGTTTCCGCTTCTGGTAATTCTGACAATTGAACGAAGTCTTCTGCTTCAAACTCAAGATATGACCAGATTTCCTCTGCTGTGTGAGGAAGGATTGGAGTCAAGAGTTTGGTGATTTTCACAAGAATGTCATAGAAGACAGTCTGCATTTGACGGCGTTCGAGTGATTTGGCACCTTCGATATAAACAACATCTTTGGCAAAATCAAGGTAGAAGGCTGACAAATCAACGTTGATAAAGTTTACCAAGGCCTTGTAGATTGTCAAGAATTCAAAGTTTGCGTAAGCATCACGAATGGTCTTGACAAGCTGGTTAAAGCGAATGGTCATGTACTTATCAACTGAACGAAGCTCATCGTAGGCTACTGCGTCTTGAGCTGGATTAAAGTCAGATGTATTGGCAATCAAGAAACGAAGGGTGTTACGAATCTTACGGTAAGTTTCAGAGACTTGACTCAAGATATCCATAGAGATACGCACGTCATTGCTTGAGTCAACACTTGTTACCCAGAGACGCAAGATTTCAGCACCGAATTGTTTTTCAACATCGCTTGGAGCAATGGTATTTCCAAGAGATTTAGACATCTTCTCACCTTTCCCATCAAGGGCAAAACCTTGTGACAAGATTTGTTTGTAAGGTGCTACACCATGGTTGGCAACAGATGTGATGAGTGAAGAGTTGAACCAACCACGGTACTGGTCAGAACCTTCTAGGTAAAGGTCTGCTGGGTAAGTCAACTCAGGACGGTTTACTACCACTCCATTCCATGATGAACCTGAGTCAAACCAAACGTCCATGATGTCAGTTTCTTTCTTGAATTCACCATTTGGTGAACCTGGATGAGTAAATCCTTCTGGTAAGAGGTCTTTGGCATCACGTTCCCACCAAATGCTTGAACCATGTTCCTCAAATAGTTGAGCCACATGTTCAATCGTTTCAGCAGTCATGATCGCTGTGCCGTCTTCTGCGTAGAAGATTGGAAGAGGAACTCCCCAAGCACGTTGACGAGAGATGACCCAGTCACCACGGTCACGAATCATGTTGTAAAGACGGACTTTACCCCATTCTGAGTGGAATTTCACTTTTTCGATTTCATCTAAAATATCTTGACGGAATTTTGAAACTGAGGCAAACCATTGTGGTACTGCACGCCAGATGATTGGTTTCTTAGTACGCCAGTCAAATGGATATGAGTGAGAGATTTCTTCTTGGGCAAGAAGGAGGTTGCCAAGTTTCTCGATAACAGTTGGTACAACCTTGTCATAGAATTGACCTTCAAACTCAGGACCAGCATTAGCCATCATGATACCACGTTCATCAACAGTGACTGCGACTTCAAGACCATTAGCAATACCAACATTGTAGTCGTCCTCACCAAAACCAGGGGCTGTATGGACGATACCTGTACCAGAGTCAGTGGTAACGTGGTCACCAAGGATAACGAGCTCATCTACAGCTGTATCCCATGGGTGTTCTGTTACGATGTGGTTGAGTTCTTGACCACGGTAAGTTGCCAACACTTGAACATCAGCCCAACCAAATTTCTCAGACAAGCTAGTCAACAATTCTGCAGCAACGACAAACTTACGAGCTTCACCAGCAGGTTGAACCAAGACGTAATCAATATCCGCTCCAACAGTCAAACCACGAGAAGCTGTGATGGTAAATGGAGTCGTTGTCCAGACAACGATGTAAGTATCTGTATCTAGAACACCTTTGCCATCTTTGACCTTATTGGCATAGTAGAGGGAAGTTGAAACCAAGTCATGGTATTCAATCTCTGCTTCAGCAAGGGCAGACTCAGATGACCATGACCAGTAAACTGGCTTGGCACCACGGTAGATATAACCTTTATTAGCCATCTCACCAAATACACGGATTTGGGCTGCTTCATAGTCAGGAGTCAAGGTCACATATGGATTTTCCCAGTCACCAGAAACACCCAAACGTTTAAAGTCTTCACGTTGTTTATCTACTTGAGAAAGAGCGTATTCACGGCAAAGTTTCAAGTACTCAACCAAGTCCATTTCTTTACGTTTGACACCTTGTTTTGCCAAAACTTGCTCGATTGGCAGACCATGAGTGTCCCAACCTGGGATAAATGGTGCGTAAAAACCTGACATAGATTTTGAGCGAACAATGATATCTTTTGAAATCTTGTTCATAGCATGTCCAACGTGGATATTTCCGTTAGCATATGGAGGGCCATCATGCAAGGTGAAATGAGGTTTTCCTTGGTTCAATTCTTGACGACGTTGGTAAAGTTTTGCATCTTCCCATTCCTTTTGCCAAACTGGCTCTTTGGTAGGAAGGCCTGCACGCATTGGGAAAGCTGTTTTCCCAAGATTAAGGGTATCTTTGAGTTTCATGGTATCTCCTTTATAAATAATAACAAATTAAAAACCACGACTGCCAAAAAGGACGAAAATCGTGGTACCACCTTTATTCGGAAAAAGATCTAGTCTTTCTCCCTCTTATCCCGTAACGTGGGGAACGTCAAATCTTACTCCATTCAGACTTGATTGTTTGAGAGGATAATCTTATCGTTAGGGAATGCAGGACTCACACCATCTCCTGCTCGCTGGAAATATAAGGATAAGATATTGTTCTCAGAATATTTCTTATAAAATTGTAACGGATTCTTGCGGTGCTTCAAATCCTGGTGCTGAATCAAACGTTTCTGTAGCTGGTGTTGGACCTGTCGGATGCACTGGAGCTACTTCTGGTTCTTCGTACATTGGACCAACTGGATGAGCAGGCTCTTCTTCCATTTGAGGACTCACTACAGGAGTTGGATTTTCCACTCCCTGTTTAGCCTGAGCTTCAAATTCAGCCAATTCTTTATTGGCTGCCTCAATACGAGCTTGTAACTCTGCCATTTCTGCTTGAGAGAACTGACGTGTCATATCAATTGGTTCTTCCTCAATTGGAGCTGGAATCGGTTCTCCAAGTACTTCGCTAACCACTTCTTTAAAAGCTTCATCACTGGTTTGAAGATAAGTAGCTGTTGGACGGAGAATATCTTCCCAATCTGAAGACTCAACAATAGCCAACTGACTCTCAATTGTAGATTTGAGACGTTGGTGGAAGACACGGCTCTTGTTCTTCAATTCTTCGGTTTCAACAGCAACTTTCTTAGCATTGTCTGTTGCTTGACGAAGAATCTCGTTTGCCTTATATTTAGCTTCTTCCAACAAGCGTTGCGCATCTTGCTCTGCTTGATGAATGATATTGTTTGAACGTTCATGTGCCGCTTGTTTCACTCGCTCAGCTGTATCCTGGGCAATCAATACAGACTGGCTCAATGAATCTTTCATTTCATCAAAGTAAGACAAACGCTCTTCTAAACTCTTAATACGCAAATCTTTATCATGATTCGCACGAACAAGATCTTCGTAATCACGAACTACAATATCTAAAAATTCATCGACTTCTTCTGGATCAAAACCTCTGAATCGAGTCCCAAAGGTCTTGTCCTTTATTTCTAATGATGTAATTGGCATTCTATTCCTCACTTACTTAATAATAACTGGACGGTTATTTTTTTCTTCTCTTTTTTTGTTTGTCCTCTATCTTGAAGCAATCTCAAGCGACCAAATTTTCTCACACTAATCAAGTCTCCAACTTGAACAGTATAATCTGATTTGTCTACCACATGATAATTTACTTGGACAAGTTTCTTTTCAATCAACTGGTTTGCTTGATTCCTAGATAGTTTCAAAACATTTGATAAAAGAACATCTAATCGAAAACTAGACACAGATAAATCCAGTTCTCGATACTGTTCTAGCTTATCTATTTTCTCGGTGAAAGGACGTTCCTCCAGCGAAACGGGTATACGGCCAATTTTCTTTAATCCATCTTGAAAGAGAAGAAAAAATTGCTGATTGACCATAATCTGCGCCCGTTCTTCATCTACTAGGATATCTCCAAAAAGTTTCCGTTCAATCCCTAATTGATTGATGACTGTCCCTAAAATCTTAGCATGCGTTAAGTGTTCAAATTTATTGGAATACACTATTTCCTGGAGAGATATTTCAAAATCTGAAAACTCTGGTTGGAAATAATCTGGGTATAATAAAACTCGAACATACTCACTCGAGACGAATTCCCCACTACTGCTACAAGCAAGACCATAGGTTTTAGCCAAAATCTTTAATAGCTTCTCCTGATGAGGATTGATAAAAGGAGTTAAAAAAGGAGCATAGCTATCTTCTACCTTCTTTATCCATTCCATTCCCTTGTCAAGAAAGGGACGATCTTCTATGGAGAAATGCTGGTAAATCCCTTTATTCATCCTATCATCGCCAGAAAACGGACTAGGTTTTCTCCTAAAAATCGAACCAAAACAATCGCAACCCAAACAGATAAATCAAGACCCGCTATCTGTAAAGGCAGGCGTTGCAAGGGAGCAAGCACTGGTTTTACCAACGCTACAATCCAGCGACCTAAACTTGATTCGTAGGCGCCTGGGAACCAAGACATGACAGCAAAGGCTACTAAAATCAGGGAGTAAATATCCACTGCATTATAAATCATACGAATTAAAAAAATCATTATCGTACTCTATTTCGTCTCATATCAAAATCAAACTCACCCTGTTGATCTTCATCTGGCAAACGAATATCTTCTACATTCACAATAACATTCACTGGTGTCAACAGATACATGGTAGAAGCTACTTTTTTCAGACTTCCAGCTAGAACATGGCAAGCCCCATCCAGGTAATCCAAACAACGACGAGCCTGCACTTCAGTCATATATTGAAAATCAATCAAGATACTTTCGTTTCCTGCCAATAAATCAACAATTTCTGTTGCGTCTTCATATTTTCTAGGATAACGAACATCTATAATGACCTTATCAGTTGCACGCTGACTCTGATTTGCCAATTCCTGTTGTCTTGCATGAAGTCTGGTGATATTGTTCTCCTTTGTTCCAGCTGATTGTGGAGTTTGAGTGATTGGGAGAGCCGGTTCCTGTGAAGAATTTACTGGAGTAAACACAGGCTCATCTCTTTTTTCATAAGGGAGACTTGAATCCTCATCCTCCGTAAAATAATCTATAAATCTATCGAATCTATCTTTTAAAGACATGGTTCTCTCCTACTTAAAAAATGCTGTACCTATACGAACAAAGGTGGAACCGAATTGAATCGCTTCTTTATAATCACGACTCATTCCCATACTTAACTCGGTCATAGGCATATTTGGAATTTGTTTTTCTTGGATTTCTCTTTGTAAATCTTGGGTCGCCTTGAAAATTTCTTTCAACTGCTCACTGCTAGCCTCAAAAGGTGCCATCGTCATTAAACCAACATATTCAATCTTATCTAGTCTGGCTAACTCTGGCAAGATATCCAGCAGTTCCTCTCTCGAAAAACCGTGCTTGCTTTCTTCTTTAGAAATATTTACTTGAAGGAAACACCTGATGACTCGGTCACTTCTTTTTTGGATTTCCTCCGCTAGCTTTACTGAATCCAAGGCATGGAAATAATCAACGTATTGAATGACATCTTTCACCTTACGTCTTTGCAAGGTACCAATCAAATGCCAAGTCACATCTCGATCTTTTAAAGCTTCATATTTTTCCAGAAACTTATCGACACGATTTTCACCGATATGATGAACACCTAGCGGAAGCAAGGCTTCCGCTGTCGGTACATCTACATACTTGGTAACTGCAATGACAGAGACTGAACCACTCTCTCGATGAGCACTCAGACTAGCCTCTGCGACTTCTCGAAAAACAAGTTCTGTATTTTCTTTTACATTCATTTACTTAACGATTTTTGAAAAATGGAGGTGTATCCAATTCATCTTCATCTTGTGATGTTGGGGCTTCAAAGCGTTCAACTGGAGAAACGACTGAATCTGTTGTACGAACAATCGATTCACGGCGAAGATCCCAATCACCAAAAGCAGATGCCTGAGTTGGTTCCAAACGACGTGGATTTTGTTTTGGCAATTCAGCTGTTTCTGCCATATCAAAATGACGATCAAAGCCATGTGAATGAGCTGGTTTCACTGTCTCACGGTAGTTAGTAGTCGGTCTAGCTTGTGGAGCAACAGCCTTCTCTACGCGGTCTTGACGAACACCCGTTGCGACAACTGTTACACGAATTTCATCACGCATACTTTCATCAATTGAAGTACCGAGCCAGATGTTCACTCCTTGACCTGCTGCCTGGTTCACAATTTGTGAAGCCTCCTCAGCTTCAATCAAGGTTAAATCGAGACCACCAGTTACGTTGACAATCACATCTTCTGCTCCATCAATTGTTGTTTCAAGAAGTGGAGAGTAAATTGCCTTACGCGCCGCTTCTACCACACGTTCTTCTCCACTACCGATACCAATACCCATGAGAGCATTCCCTTTATTTGCCATAACTGTTTTCACATCGGCAAAGTCAAGGTTAATCAATCCTGGATTGGTAATCAAATCTGTAATCCCTTGAACACCTTGACGAAGAACGTTATCCGCTTCGCTAAGAGCCTCCAAAAGCGGTGTTTTCTTATCAACAATTTCAAGCAAGTTGTTGTTTGAAATAATCAATAGAGTATCCACATGCTCACGAAGTTGATTGATTCCTTCTACAGCAAATTGTCCACGTTTGCTTCCTTCAAAACCAAAGGGACGTGTTACAACACCAACTGTAAGCGCACCTAAATCTTTGGCGATACGAGCAATAACAGGAGCAGCTCCAGTTCCAGAGCCTCCTCCCATACCAGCAGTGATGAAGACCATATCGGCGCCACTGATAGCTTCCGTCAGTGTTTCTTCGCTTTCTTCAGCAGCTTTACGACCAACCTCAGGTTGACCTCCTGCACCCAAACCACGAGTCAATTTAGGTCCCAACTGAATAACAGTCTCAGCTTTTGTACTACTCAATGCTTGTACATCTGTGTTTGCTGCGATAAATTCTACGCCTGTAACACCTTCGTCGACCATACGGTTGATGGCATTGCCACCACCTCCACCGACACCAATTACTTTAATCACTGCACCTTGAGCAGCAGCTGTATCAAATGAAAATGTCATAATTTATTTTTCCTCTTTATTCGTCAAACATGCTTCCGATCAAGCCACGGAAACGATCTGCTAATTTCGGTTTATTTTGTGAAGCTTGTTGGAAATCCGCCATTGGTTCTGTAGGCGCCACCGGCTCTACTTCTGGAGCAGGAGCTGGTTGAACAGGCGTTGATTGTACAAACTGAGCTGTCTTTTGCAGCATCCCACCAAAACTAATTGGCTGATGACTTAAGTCATTCTCACCTTTTATCGCTCTCTGAGCCAAAAGATTCACTTCTGTTAATTGACCCGCAAATTCTGATAAACTAATCACATGCGCAAAGGCTGGATTACGGATACCAACTTGATTTGGAACATAAAGCTTGACACGGACGCCAAAGACTTCCTGAGCAAGTTCAACCATACCTGGTAAAATGGCATTCCCACCGATTAAGACAATACCACCAGGGAGCTCCAATAGACGTCTTCTATCTAATTCTTGCTTGATTTGCTCAAGGATGTGCTTGATTCGTGCAGAAATAATTTCTGACAAGTAGGCTTCCGTCACTTCGACTGCTTCTACTTCTCCAATAACTTCTACTTGGAAGGTTTCTTTGCTTGCAAGAGGCGGATAGGCTTCCCCGTAATTCAGTTTCAAGCCTTCTGCTAATTTGCGAGAGGTTTTCAAAACCTTGGAGATATCTTTAGTTACATAATCTCCACCTTCTTGGAGAATATGTGTGAATTGGAGTTCTTGGTTGCGGATTGTAGCGACAGTCGTTTGACCTGCCCCCATATCAATCACTGTAGCACCAAATTCACGTTCACCTTCGTTCAAAACTGATTGAACCATTGCTAGTGGCGAAATGATAATATTTTCAACCTGAACACCTGCACGCTCAACCGTCTTACGCAAATTGTGCAAGATAGTACGAGGGCCTGTATAAAGCAAGCCACGCATTTCAAGGCGAACCCCCATCATGCCACGTGGGTCACGAATCCCTTGGAAACCATCCACAATAAATTCTTCAGGAATAAAGGTAATGACTTCACGGTCAGGTGTCATACTCTTTGTCAAAGCTGATTTGACAACATTTTCAACATCTTGATCCGTAATTTCCTTGGTATCAGATGTTACTGGAATCATCCCTTGAGTTGGTTCGACCTGCAAAAGATTACCAGGCAAGCCGACATTCACTGATTTAATCGAAATGCCTGCCTTTTCTTCTGCTTGGGAAATGGCTGACTTGATAGCAGTTGCTGCTGCATCAATATCAACAATAATTCCATCCTTTACACCTTTACTTTTGGCATTACTCACGCCAATTACATTTAATTCACCATTTCTCTGCTCGGCTACAAGCACCTTGACAGAGCTTGTTCCAATATCTAGACCTGTAAAAAAGCCTTCTCTAGCCATTACATCGCATCCTCTCTATCTTCCAAGTTTCGCACTTCGTATTATTCCATAGCTAAACTTAGGCATAGCTATTCACAGAATATTATAACACAAAAAATTTAATCATGCTTGCTTTTTTCCTAAATTTCCCAGCCAATTTTTGAGTTTCTATGTTCAGAAATTCTTATTTTATAAGCTGCTTGTAAAAACTCTCTAAGACAAAAAAAGAAAGCTCTGTGTTAAGCTTTCTTTGCAATCATTTTTTCTGCTTCTTGAGCTAAAAAGAATTCTAAGATTTTCTTAGTCAAACTGATAGTAGCTACCAGCACAATTGAAACAAGTAAATAATTAGCTACTAGACCATGATCCCCAACCAATGGCGGTTTTGTCAAGAATCCGTAATCCCCACCTGTTACCAAATTGACCACAAAAATCAAGGCATTTAGGGCAAAGGTCATGAGAAAAATTCCCTTCACATCCAGCAATTTCGCACTATACTGTCTCAATAGATAAACTAGAGAGTTCCCCAAGAGTGCTAAATGACCAAAGATAAAGGATAAAATGGTGATATGTGGAAAAGGGTAAGCATCTGGCACTGGATAAACAAAGGCTGCTAATGTCCCAAATGTTCCCAATAATGCAAAGTATTGTTTATATTTGGACTGACCAGGAAGCAAGAGTACCACAAACATAGCCATACGGCAATGGTAAAAGGGTAGGCTTTCTGACAATGGCATATGATTGACCCAGTACCAACCATAAAGAAGGATCAACTGAACGGCCTGTAAAATCTGGAAAAATCGTTGGTAAACCTTCTTTTCACGATAGCGATAGGCTGTATAAAAGGTCAAGGCTAAGAGCGTAAATAGGCTAACATACCAAAAAAGGTCAAATTTAGGTGGTTCTGTTGGCTGAGTTGTAAAAAAAATATCCCATAAATTCATCTAGTCTTCCTCATAATTCAAAATTTTCCTGCATATTATTATACCATGCTATTTGTCAAAAATGGATTTAGAAATACGTAAATGTTTGACAAAATCACTTGGCTTCAGTTGCTAAACTTTCTACCAACTTGGCTAGATTCATAGAGTTAGAGCCTTTGAGCAGGATTTGATCATGGACTCCTAAACTTTCCTTAACCTGATTGACTAGGTCTTCAAATTGGTCTTGGTCTTCTGTTTTCTTGAAATAGTAAACGTGGCCGATTGGGAACATTTGACTGGCCAATTGGGCTAATTCAGCAATATCTTCTCCATAGAAAATAAGGGTATCAAGCACATCTGGAGAAAGGCTCAAAATCATCTGATTATGGAGTTGAATAGACTGATCGCCGAGTTCCTTCATGTCTGCTAGAACAGCGATTTTTTTGCCGCCCTCATTGGCTGGAATGGCAGAGAATGTCTCCAAAATCAACTTCATAGCAGTTGGATTGGCATTGTAAACATCTGATAGGATATCTGCTCCATTGGCTGCTTTCTTCCACTCGGTACGGTTACGCGTCAATTCAAGACCTTGGAAGGCCTGACGAATCTGCTCCTCAGTAACTCCTTCTTGCAGGGCAACATAGGATGCAATCATAGCATTGGTCGCATTGTACTTACCAGTCACTGGCAAATCAAGGTCTTGTTCCAAGAAATTAGCCTTAAAGGTCAGACTGTCCTTACGCTCAACCAAGTCTGTGATTTCCAGCTCTGCTCCTTGCCCAAATCGGACCACCTTTTTATCAGTTGGCAAGTAGTCCTCTACAATAGGGTCAGCTGGTACCAAGAGCAAGGAATTCGAAGCCATGCCATCTGCAATTTGCATTTTTCCTTGCGCAATCTCCGAACGGTCTTTGAAAAAGGCCAAATGGGCTTCTCCAACCAAGGTCACGATGGCTGTCTTTGGACGAGCCAATTCAGACAAGAGATGAATATCTCCCAAGTGATCCTGCCCCATCTCCAATACTAGCTTCTCTGTCCCTTCAGGCATGTGGAGAACTGTGTAAGGAAGGCCAATCTCGTTGTTGTAGTTTCCTTGTGTTTTGTAGGTTTTGTAGGTTGTTGATAGCAAGTGCGCCAACATATCCTTGGTGGTTGTCTTGCCATTTGAACCCGTAACCGCAAAGACATCAACAGCCGTTTTTTCAAGATAGTAGGCAGCTAGGGTTTGAAAGGCAGTCAGCACATCATCTACTAGAATGTAGGGATGATTTGCAAGCTCTTTCTCAGACAAGGTTACAGCAGCGCCATTTTCAAAGGCTGTTTCGATAAAGTCATGACCATCACGCGCACCTTTAAGTGGCACAAATAAATCTCTAGTCCCAATCAAACGACTATCAAACTCAGCCTTTTCTAACTGAGCGTTCGCAAAAAGACTAACATCATTTTTAGCTCCAACAGCTTGGGCAACTTCATGGATTGTTAATTTCATTTCTACTCCTTTAAAAAGGGTCGAAGCCCGAGAACTCTAGTCACCTGGCAGTGATGGTTCTGGCTTCTACCCTCTCTTTCATTTTATAGCAAATGCGCTTCGCGCTTGTTAAAGCTTTCCTTGGCAAGGTCAACCAAACGCTCGATTAGTTCTGCGTAGCTGATTCCCATATTGTCCCAAAGTAGTGGATACATTGACCACTGGGTGAAACCTGGCATGGTATTGAGCTCGTTTAGGAAAATCTCTCCCTTATCTGTATAGAAGAAATCGCAACGAGAGAGACCGAGGCCTCCAATGGCACGGAAGGCCGTCTCTGCATTTTGACGCATGACAGCTACCACATCATCACTGATTTTGGCTGGGATGTCCATGGTAATCTTGTTATCAATATACTTGGCATCGTAGTCATAAAAGGCAACATCCTTGACTACTTCTCCTGGTAGCGTGCTTTTGACATCGTAGTTTCCCAAGAGACCAACCTCGATTTCACGGGCATTGACCCCTTGCTCTACCAAGACACGGCTGTCATATTGAAAGGCAAGTTCCAAAGCTTGACGAAGTTCTTCTTGATTTTCAGACTTAGAAATACCGACACTAGAACCCATGTTTGACGGCTTAGTGAAGACTGGATAAGTCAATTTTTCTTCCACTTCAGCGATTTTAGCAGTCACATCATCCCCTTCAACGATAGCCACATAGGGAACTTGTGCAATGCCAGCAGATTCTAACACACGCTTAGTCGTGATTTTATCCATGGCAAGACTGGATGACAAGATATTGCAACCGACATAAGGCAATTTCAAAACTTCAAGGAATCCTTGAACAGAGCCATCTTCTCCCATCGGACCATGAAGAACTGGAAAGACCACTGCCCCTTCTTCATAGATAGCACTTGGTGCAACTTTCTTATCCCAATCAATGGTTTCATTGGTCATGAGACGGTCCTCTTGACCTGGAGTCTGACTAAATTCCTGCGTTTTAATAAAATCACCTGACTGACTGATAAAGAAAGTCTTAACTGTGAAACGATCATAATTGACCGCACGCATGACACTTTCAGCTGAAAGGACAGAGACTTCGCGTTCCGCACTCCGTCCACCATATAAAAGAATAATCGTTTGTTTCATATTATTTGTCCTAATTCTACTAGAATACTCGCTCTTTAGTATATCATATTTGCTTATTTTTTTAAAACTTGAACCTGACACTACTCATCATACTATGCAAAAAGAGGCCGATAGGAACGATTTTCAGCCTCCTTGATTTTTTTATAAATGAATGGAGTTCGTAAATTTGTCTACACTTACAACTCTGTCCGATTTTCAATAGCCCGTAAGAGGGTCACTTCGTCCGCATACTCGATATCTGCTCCGACAGCGAGGCCTCGTGCCAGACGCGTAACCTTGATCCCAGCTGGCTTGAGCAAGCGTGAAAGATACATGGAAGTCGCTTCCCCATCTGCTGTGGCATTGGTTGCTACGATTACTTCTGAAACCTCACTATCCATCAGACGAGTCATGAGACTCTTGAGATTGATATCGTCTGGACTGATACCATTCATAGGGGAAATAAGGCCATGCAGGACATGATAGAGTCCATGGTATTCTTGGATATTTTCCATAGCCGCCACATCCCGACTATCCTCTAGCACCAAAATCGTTGTCTGGTCACGAGTCGGATCGGTACAGATGGAGCAGGGATCATCGTCTGTCAAACGTCCACAAACGGAACAGTAGGTCAATTCTCTCTTAGCAGAAAGGAGATTTTTGGCAAACTCATTGACATCGTCATCAGACATCCCAATCGTATAAAAGGCCAGACGCGTGGCCGTCTTAATCCCGATACCTGGTAACTTAGAATAACTGTCAATCAGCTTGGCAATGGGTGTTGGATAAAGCATAATTTCCTTTCTAATTCATTGGATGGTATTTTTGATACAGATTGATAATATCACGCGCAATGGAAGGTCCTACACCATTTGTTAGATTGGTATTATGAGGAAAGACCACTGCCACAGCGATTTGGGGATTATCAGATGGGGCATAGGCCACCGCATTGGTATTAGTTGCTTGCTGACCATCTGCCACATAGCTTTCGGCTGTACCCGTTTTTCCACTAATAGATACCAAGGCACCATTTGAAAAGGCACGTCCAGTTGTCAATCCGCTAGTCCCATGAGCAACCTGATAAAAACCTTGGTGCAAGATACTCATATCGGAGTCGGATATATTGACCTTATTCATCTCTGTCGGTTGCAGTTGCTGAATCAAGTCGCCCAGTCCCCCCTTATCATTATTGCCATAAATGCCTTCCACAATACGAGGAGCCACACGAACACCATCATTTGCAATCGTTGCCACATACTGAGCTAATTGCATTGGGGTATAGTTATCAAACTGCCCAAAGGCATTGGTAATGAAATTGGCAAAGTTATAGTCTTTGGGAATAAATCCAGTAGATTCATCTGGTAGGTCAATCCCAGTCGCAGATCCCAAGCCATATTCGCCAAAGGTTGAACGCAGTTTCCCCATAGCAGACTCTAGATTGCTGGTACCGACAAACATATTAGGTTGATAGGTCTGCCCCATAAGACCTAAGGCTGTTTGGACCATATAGGCATTGGATGAATACTCCAGAGCTTGAACCGCCGTAATCGGCATTGGCCTAGAAAAGGCAGTATACCAAGAATTAATTGGAGCTGAACCTTGGAAGACAATGGACTGGTCTGTCAAGGTCTGATTTCCCGACAAGACTCCATTTTCCCAACCTGAGCTGATGGTCGCCGCCTTGACAACCGAACCTGGAACAAAGACATTGGTTACCGTTCCCAAGGAATCAGGCGTCAACTCTCCCGTTTTCAAGTCATGTTTAATCCCTGACATAGACAAAACAGCACCTGTTTTTGGGTTAAGTGCGACTGCATAGACACCTTCAGAATACTTGGCTCCACCATTTCCCAACTCTGAATTGAAATAACTTTTCAGCAAGGCATCCACGCTATCTTGGAAGGCCAAATCAATGGTCAGTTTGATATTGTTTCCCTTACTACCTTCCTCAATTGTATCCACGCTTTCCATATTGCCATATTTATCCAGATGGATTTCTTTTACCGATCGTTTTCCTTGTAAGGTCTCTTCATATTGCTTTTCCAAATAGGAGGTTCCAACCCGATCATTTAGAGAATAGCCTTTTTTAAGATAGGCTTCTGCTTCTTCCGCTGGGAGACCAGCTTTTTCACTGGATACACTCCCTACTATAGAAGAAAGGGAAGTTTCCAAAATCTTTCGATCCCAAGAAGTAGAAATACTAATGCCAGGCATCTCCTTTGAAATAGAGGCAATAACAGCTACCTGAGAATCATTTAGAGGATCTGTCGCAATGGTTCCTGTCGCAAAGTTTCCAACAGCATTTAACTGACTAAAAAGATAGATTTCTTTCTTTTCATCCTCTGTATAGTTTAGTTGACTTGTTGGGACACTATCGACCGCATTGTTATACAGTTCTGATTCGGATAGACGATTGCCATCTGAATCCAAGCGTTTCTCACTTGGGAGAGCTTCCACTGTTTTTTTATAGATTTCAGGATCAGCCAAATAGTAATCAGCCAGCTGGCGTTCTGTCAAATTTGGCGAACTGATGCTCACATATCCCAGCAACTGACTAGCGATTTCTTTTAGATCTTTAGCAGTCATTTTATTACTACGCGTAAAGGAAACAACCTGCTTTAACGTATTTTCTACCAAAGGTTTCCCACTAGCATCATAAATTTCCCCACGGGCAGAACTGGTTGTGACCTTGGTCTGACTAGCTGAGGCTAGCTTTTTTTCGTAAAAATCCTTGTTCAAAACCTGCATATACAACAAACGACCAATAATGGTCATAAAGAGTAAAATGACGATTGAAAACAATAAATTAAGCCGAATCGGAATCGAATGGCTGTTAAATTTTCTCATACAAATCAGTCTCATTTCTAACTTAAAATCTTACTCTTAATTGTACCACAATTTGAGCAGAAAATTATGGAAAAGAAAGAAGCTTTTTTTCGTTTTTACAGTAAGATACGTTTTTATTTATCCATCCCTATATTATATGTTATAATGAATGTAAAAGTTCAATAATCTAGTCTTTTTCCAACACGACTCATTTAAAGGAGCCTTCCCTATGGACAAACCAGATATCGCAACTGTCATTGATTCACATTTTGAAGAAATGACAGACCTAGAGCAAGAAATCGCTCGCTATTTTTTACAAGCAGAAACGATTACAGATGATTTATCTTCTCAACAAGTCACTCAAAAATTACATATCTCTCAGGCTGCACTAACTCGCTTTGCTAAAAAGTGTGGCTTTACTGGCTACCGAGAATTTATTTTCCAATACCAACATGAGGCAGAAAATCAAGCCAACCAAGTCTCCAAGCACAGTCCACTGACCAAACGAGTCCTCAGAAGTTATAGCAACATGAGGGAACAAACACAAGACTTGATTGACGAAGTCCAACTAGAACGAATTGCCCAGCTAATCGAAGATGCTGAGCGTATCTACTTCTTCGGAACAGGGAGTTCTGGCCTCGTAGCTCGTGAAATGAAATTGCGCTTCATGCGTCTGGGTGTGGTCTGCGAAGCTTTGACAGACCAAGACGGCTTTGCCTGGACAACCAGCATCATGGATGAAAATTGTCTAGTGCTCGGTTTTTCACTCTCTGGCACAACACCTTCTATTTTAGACAGTTTATTAGACGCTAAGGAGATGGGGGCAAAGACTGTACTCTTTTCAAGTGTTCCCAATAAAGATAGCCAGGCCTATACAGAGACTGTTCTTGTAGCCACCCACAGCCAGCCTTCCTATATCCAACGAATATCCGCTCAACTTCCTATGCTCTTCTTTATTGATTTGATTTACGCCTACTTTTTGGAAATCAATCGTGAAAGTAAGGAGAAAATCTTTAATAGCTACTGGGAAAATAAAAAACTCAACGGCTATCGTCGACAAAAACGTATCAGAAAATCCTAGTTTGGTTTAACCAAACTAGGATTGTTTTGTCTTAAAATGATAATAGGCACCCAACATACCTGCTGTATTTTGGTGATGGGCAAATTCTAATCGTGTTTTTTCAGTCAGACTTGGTACCAAAGCCTCTTTCAAGGCTGTGCGGATCTTAGGTTTGAGGATAGCCTCTTGCCCCATGATACCACCACCAAGAATAACCACTTCTGGATTGGCAACGTAGCAAATATTTGCCAGACCTTTTCCTAGATAGTCTACCATGCGGTCAATACCTTCCATGCAGAGTTTATTGCCTTCAGTGGCTTCCTTGAAAATGCGTCGGCCATTCCACTGATCAACATCTTCTCCATGAGATGTTGCTACATACTCAACCAAAGCTGTGGTAGAAGCGAGATCCTGAAAAACTCCATCTTGCATATGCATATACCCGACTTCACAGGCCGAATTGCTAAAACCATGGAAGACTTTCCCATCCATAATCAAGCAACCACCGATACCTGTTCCAATGGTCAAGCAAAGGGTGACACTTGCTCCCTTACCTGAACCAGATACTGCCTCAGCCAGACCTGCACAGTTGACATCATTTTCAATCTCACAAGGAATAGCAAAGCTAGTCTCGATTTCCTTCTTGAACTGGGTTCCTGCATAGTTAGGGATTTGAGGCCCAGCATAGAAAATTTCTCCCTTATCAGGGTCTACCATCCCTGCAGAAGAAATGGCAACACCTGCTACTGGGCCTTTTTCTAAATAGCTGGCTACGATATCTTTGGTCTTTTGTAAGATATGAGGTCCACCCTTATGCGCCTCAGTTGGCATTTCATGCGATTCAAGAAGTTGACCCTCTTGATCAACCAAACCATACTTGATGTTAGTTCCACCGATATCAATTGCAACGTAGTATGTCATAAATACCTCCTTTGAGATTAGAGGAAGCGCTCCTTGGTTTCACGAATCAAGGCTGCAGCTGCTTCTACAACTGGACGATCGTCTTCAGTCACTGGTGTCAATGGTGAACGAACAGAACCAATATTCAAGCCTTCATTGATCTTCAAGACTTCTTTAATGACACCATACATATTACCATGTGCAGCAGTCAATTTGCCAATGATTGCATTGATAGCGTACTGTAATTCACGCGCTGTTTCCAAGTCTTTGTCAGCAATCAACTCATTGAGTTTCAAGAAGAGTTCTGGCATAGCACCATAAGTACCACCGATACCAGCTTTGGCACCCATGAGACGGCCACCTAAGAACTGCTCATCTGGACCGTTAAAGACGATATGGTCTTCTCCACCAAGGCTCACAAAGGTTTGGATATCTTGAACTGGCATAGAAGAGTTCTTAACACCGATAACACGTGGATTTTTCAACATTTCAGTGTAAAGGCTTGAAGTCAAAGCAACACCTGCCAATTGAGGAATGTTGTAGATAACATAGTCTGTGTTTGGAGCTGCAGAACTGATATCGTTCCAATATTTAGCAACTGAGTATTCTGGTAAGCGGAAATAAATCGGCGGAATTGTTGCAATGGCATCTACACCCAAGCTTTCTGCATGGCGAGCAAGTTCCATACTATCCTTGGTATTGTTGCAAGCTACGTGAGCAATGATGGTTAATTTCCCTTCGGCAACTGCCATCACTTCTTCCAAAATCAACTTGCGATCTTCAATACTTTGGTAGATACATTCACCAGAAGAACCATTAACATAGAGGCCTTGAACACCTTTATCAATGAAGTATTGAACCAGGGCACGCGTACGCTCTGGACTTACTTCTCCTTGATCATCATAACATGCGTAGAAGGCTGGAATGACACCTTCGTATTTTTTCAAATCTGACATAGATTTTCTCCTATTATTTTTATTTTCTGCTAAAGCAGATTCTTTCTTTACTTCTTTAGTATACACTTTACCGAAAAGGCTTTCAATATCTTATAGACACTTAGATTTTAGTTTCTCGCTTATAGAATAGCGCTTGGAGCGTTTGAAAGTAGTTTCAGAAATAATTGCACCCCTTACTCATACTTAGCAAATAGCTTTTCCATCACTCCCACTTGTAAAAAAACAAGAAGTCCAAAACCAAAGAGAATAAAAGCTGATCCTCCCAATAGAACGGTAAAGGCTGATAGATATAGAATCATCAAAATCAAAAAGATAATTGCAATCATCAAGATAAACCAAGGAGCATTAAAACTAGCCAACATCAATCCTTTTTGGAGAATTTCTTTCCAAGATAGGTCATAGCGCGCAGCGATTGGATAGCTAGCCAACATCACAATAGTAAGAAAAATCAGAATACCTAGACAAATAGCTTTCACCAATTGGAAGGGCAGAGCTGTTTGACCCCAGAAAAGATAGAGATCTGAAAGGGTAAGAAACACAATTCCTAACTCCATTAAACCCAGCTGAAACCCCAATTTCAGATTTTGCTTGAAAGCTCTTAGGTAGATTCTAAATACAGGCACCCGTCTGCTCTTCTTAATCTCAAACATGGTCTCGTAGAGACTAATTTTGGCTACTCCAATCGTTACGATTGGCAAACAAGTTACTACAAAGAGAAGATTGACTGTTACAATATCTAAAACCTTCTCACTAATTCGCATTAGAAAATTATCTGTATCAAATGCAGCCTTGATGAGACTTCTTCCTTTTTGTGACATCTTTGCTCCTCCATCATTTTTCTTTGTAAACTGTTTTCTTTTTTGTCAGTAAAGCTTTCATAAGTCCCTACCATGAACAAAGCTATTTTTTCTTTTTTCTTTTGGACTTTTTTCTACTTTTATCTATGGACATATAATCTATATATATCCCGGACAGCGAAGCAATTAAAATAGTACTCCAAGTATGCTCATTAAATCCATCTAGCCCTCCACGGATTATCATTGCAAGCACTGTCCAAGCTAACATATTCAATAAAAAAATACAAAGTGCTTTCATTCTCTCGTTTTAAAAGTTTATACAACCATATACATCAACTAGATTCACAGCTATTTGTAAAATCCTTCCAGAAATCTTGGTCAGTAATCCTACTCTTGCTCCCGCAGCCATAAAGACTTTGCTGAACTTCAATCCTGCCATACCAATAGTATTTCTGAATAAAGATACTGACAATAAGACCTCATTTCTCTACCTCAAAAAGACCAATTTCATGGTAGATTATTGTCAAAGATTTACAAAAAGACAATTCATCCTATTTTTAATCAATCAAAATTTTAAAGAGATATTTGCGAACTTGATCTTCCATACCTGCATAACCATTTGGTTGATGTGGCTCTCCTGGGAAGAAAATCGCAAAATTGTGATAACCCAACAAGAGTGGGTAGTGTTCATGACAATGAACAAAGCCAATGTCACTCGCTTCGTCAAATGCTACTGCTTCATCTTTGATACGTGAACCGTAGCTCGAATATTCATGCCCTTCTACCAACAAATGCAAATCTGCATAGTTCTTATGATACTCAAATTGATTATTCTCAACTTGATTGAGGACATTTTCCTGAACAACTAGAAAGACTTTATCTCCATCAATCTCATACTTTCCTAATTCGAAAGAATCTTTACGATGTTGGTAGAGATAGTCGATAGCCTTGTCTAAATTAGGATGAATCCCTTTGTAAAAGGTGATGTTTTTCAAATCGTCAAAAATCATACTCTTTCCTTCGTTTCTGATAGTTAACTAAAACCATTCTTAAGTTGATAAGTGTCTGACAAAACTTCATAAAGTAACTGCATACCCTCCATTTTGTAGACACTTATAACTCTATATTCTCTTATACTCAATGAAAATTGAAGAACAAACTAGGAAGCTAACCGCAGGCAATACTTAAGTATGGCAAGGTGACGCTGACGTAGTTTGCATTCGATTTTCGCAGAGTATTATCCTTTGACCGCTCCCATAGTAATACCCTGTGTGAAGGATTTTTGGAAGACTAGGAAGACTGTTACGATTGGCACAGCAGCAAGGGCTGCTCCTGCCATAATTAAACCATAGTTGGTTGCCATTTCAGCCTGCATGGTCGCAACCCCAAGTGAAATAGTCAAATTGTTACGTGAAGTCAACATAACCAATTGCATGAAGTAGTCATTCCAAGTATTGATGAAGGTAAAGATTGCAAGAGCCGCAAACCCTGGTTTTACAATTGGGAAGGCTACGCTCCAGAAGGTACGAATCTCACCACAACCGTCAATCTTAGCTGATTCGAGCAACTCTGTAGGGATATTTTCGCTGAATTGTTTCATAAGGAAGACACCAAATGGCCATCCAATCAAAGGCAAAATAACTGCCCAAAGAGTGTCATGAATTCCCATGAAGTTGACGATACGTACCAATGGTACAAGGACAACTTGTTTTGGAAGCGCCATAGCAGCGATGAAGATAGCGAAGAGAATGCGTTGACCATAGAAACGTTTTTTAGCCAATACATAACCTGCTAGAGATGAGGTTGCACAAACTAAGAACATGGTTACCAATGAGATAAATACTGAGTTCCACATCCATTGCAAGGCAGGGTTCTGCACCATAAGTTGTTGGAAGTTTTCCATGGTTGGCATTTTAGGGAACCATTGTGGCGGAATCATAATGGTATCAGGTTGTGATTTGAATGCCCCTGTCAAAATCCAGTAGAATGGAAAGATGAACAGCACAGTCAACAAGAGCAAAATGATTGTTGAAATAACAGTAAAGGCTGTTAATGGTTTTTTTTCTGTAGATTGCATAGCTGTCTCCTTTCTTTAGTATTCTACGTCGTTTCCGAGCGCCTTAAATTGAACAAAGCTTACGATCGCAATCATGACTGCCAAGAAGACACCGATGGTGTTGGCATATCCGTATTCTGTCAATTGGAAGGCTTTTTCGTACAGGTAGTACATTAAGGTACTTGTAGAGTAGTTTGGCCCACCAGATGTCAACAATTGAATCAAGGCGAAAACTTGGAAGGAGTTGATTGTCGTGATGATTGCGATATAAAGAGTTGTTGGAAGAAGGCTTGGCCATTTAATCTTCCAGAAAACTTGAAATTCAGTTGCACCGTCAACACGAGCTGCTTCAACCAATGAATTGTCAATATTCCCCATAGCTGCGATGTAGAGGATAATCGGTTGACCAACAGACGTTGTCAAGAGGATAATCATAATCGCCAGCAATGCCCAGTGCTTGTCGCCCAGCCATGAAATATTTTGAGTGATGATATGACTAGATTTCAAAACAAAGTTTAAGATACCTGATAGCGGATCATAAATCCATTTCCATACAACCGTTACGGCAACACTACCTGTTACAACTGGAAGGAAGAAGACGAAACGGTAAAAAGATCTGGCAATAGCATTTTGATGGTAGGTCTGTGACGCTACAAAGAGCGAAAAGAGAACAACAATCGGTACAGAGCCAACAACCAAAATAACTGTGTTAATCAGAGATTTTGTAAAGACAGGATCTTTAAACATACGGACATAGTTATCTAAGCCCACAAATTCAAAACTAGTCATAGAGTAGTTAAAGAAACTTGTGATGAAGCCCATAATCATTGGTACTAAAACAAAGATAATAAAGAAGAACAACACTGGTGCTAGGAAAGCATAGGAAATCACTGTTTCCCTCATACGGATTTTATTGACTTTCACAGTAGGCACCTCTCTTTCAAATAGAATATTTTTTGACTTTCTTGAACTGTTTTAAAATCAAAATGAAATTTTTTATGATTCGCTTATGTAAGAACTTCATTTTAATTTCGTGACAATTTCTTACATTTTAAACAAAAGCCCCCCTTTTCTTACACTATCTGTGTAAAGGGAAAAGGGGGGTATACACTCTTAGGTTCTTTAAAAAACTACTTTTTCATAGAATAACTAAGGACTATTGTTTCATAGCTTTTTTGATTGTTTCGTTCGCTTTTTCAGTAAAGGCTTTCAAAGCGTCCGCTGGTTTTTCGTCACCATTTGATACAGATTGCAACATTGGGAACCAAAGTGTTCTCATTTCAGCAAATCCATCAATAGTGTTGTAGTATGGTGAGTAGTATTGAGTCCAGCTGCTGATTGTTTCCATACGTTTATCATCATAAAGTTTACCAAATGAAGTACGGACTGGGAAAGCACCTGTACGAACTACGTCTTTTGGACCCCACTCTTTGTCATCTGCGATAAATTGGATGAATTTCTTAGATGCAGCGACTTTCTTGTCGTCTTTGTTGTTGAATACTGCAAATCCGTTTACAAGGTATTCAAGAGCTGGTTTACCTTCGTCTGATGGGAATGGTACTTCTACCACTTCTACCTTACTTGCTTCTAAAAGTTTAGCTTGGATACCATTTTGAGCTGGTGCCCAAAGGATTGTGTAAGATGTTTGACCGTTGGCAAAGTTTTGGATATCTGCCCCACCGTCAAATTGTGAACCATTATTGAGCAAATTGTCTTTAATCCAGCCAGTTGCTTTTTCAAGACCTTTGACGAATTTAGGATCATCAGTTGTATATTTGCTAACTTTTTCATCTGTTACAGAACCGCTATAAAGGTTAGAGATAAAGGCACGTGTTCCTTGGTCTCCCCCTTGACCAGAACTGAACAATGAACCTGGTGTGTAACCCTTGTCTTTGAGTGCTTTCAATACTTTTTCAAAATCATCAGTTGTCCAACCTTCTTTTACAAGGTTTGCTACTCCAGCATCTTCTAACATTTTCTTGTTCATTGCCATGTAGAATGGGGCAGAACTAATTGGATACATGTAAGCCTTGTCTCCAGCTTTACTTGCTTGTACGATGTTTTCATTGTTGACATCTTTAACAAATTCATCTGTGAAAAGGTCGTTCAACTCAGCCAATTTACCGTTTTTACCGTATTGGATGATACGTCCTGGTGCATCAAAGAGTACGTCTGGAGCTGTTCCAGCTTCGATAGCTGTTGTGATTTTTTCAGGACCTGACTTGAAGTCGATGGTTTCCAATTTCACTTTTACATCTGGATTTGCTTTTTCAAACGCTTCGATGATTGATTTTTCATAAGTTCCAACACCGTCACCAGTTTTTTCTTGGGTAAATACTGGGAATGCCCACCAAGTGATTTCTGTTTTGGCACCGTCACCACCTGATTTGGCAGCATCTTTACTTCCGCCAGAATTGCCACAAGCAGCAAGACCAAGAACCGCAGCACCCGCAAGTACTGTACAAGCTAATTTTCTAAATTTCATTTGTATTCTCCTATGTAATAAGCGTATCCAACTTGGATAATGAGTTCTTTATTTCTTGTATGCGATTTCATTTCATTCTACTCATCAATCACTCTCCTCTATTTTTTATTAAGTCAGTAAGTACTTAATCATCTACACCTAAAATTTCATTAATACTATTTTTATATAAGATTGCTTTTGCTCCATAGATTGCTTGAATGCCACCCTTCACTTCTAAGACATCAACTGCACCAATTTGTTTTAAAAGTGCTTTATCAACTTGATTAACTTCTTTTACAGCTACACGTAAACGTGTCACACAAGCATCTACATCTTCTATATTATTTGATCCACCCAAGGCTCTGATAATTTGTAGGCTATCCTGTTTTAAATGATCCGCAGTATTTGAAGTTGAATCTGCGGATTCAGAAACTTCTTTAGAATCTACTTCTTCTCCTCTTCCTAGCGTTAGAACGTTGAATTGAGTAATGAACCATCTAAAAATAATATAATACAAAACACTCCAAATAAGTCCAAATGGAATCTGAAGAACCCAATTCGTCTTAGCGTTCCCCTGCAAAATTCCAAATAAAGTGAAATCGATTACACCTCCTGAAAATGTGTTTCCTATTGAAATATTTAAGATGTCTGCAATAAAGAAGCTGACACCATCAAGGAATGCGTGAACAACATATAGAACCGGACTGACGAATAGAAACATAAATTCAATTGGTTCTGTAATACCGGTAATAAAAGATGTTAAAGCAACTCCAAAAAACAAACCCGCGTATTTTTTACGACGATTCTTAGGAACACTATGGTACATCGCTAAACAGGCAGCCGGTAAACCGAACATCATTGTTGAGAAACGACCTGCAAAAAACCTTGTTCCTTCTGTAAATAATCCAGAATGAGCCGGATCGGCTAATTGAGCAAAAAATATTTTTTGAGCTCCAACCACTGTTTGTCCTGCAACAGTTTCAACACCACCAAGTTCAGTATACCAAAACATAGGATAAATCATATGATGTAAGCCTACTGCTCCAGAAAGTCTCATTAAAAATCCATATAGAAAAGTTCCAATTGGACCTGCCTGAGAAATATATCCACCTGTAGAAACAAGAAGTTGTTGGAAAGGTGGCCAAATAACAAAGAAGACAAAGCCAATTAAGATAGAAGAGAACGATGTAACAATAGGAACGAAGCGTGAACCTCCAAAGAATCCTAAAGCGGAAGGTAATTGAATATTGCTATATCGGTTGTGCAAATATACGGCAACTATTCCGACAACTAATGCTCCAATAACTCCAGTATCAATTGCAGATCCTTCTGCCATAAAAAGTTTTACCAGAGCTTTGATCGTTGCAGTCATAACTAAGTAACCAGTTACTCCTGCTAACGCAGCGGTTCCTTTATCTCGTTTCGCTAAGCCAATACATAATCCCACACAGAGAAGTAGTGACAAGTTACTGAATACAACCTCTCCTGCAGAGCTCATTACTTGGAATATCGATTGAAAAATACTATTGTCTAGTATTGGATAAGTTGCTATCGTGGTTGGGTTTGAAAGTGCACCACCAATCCCCAAAAGTAGACCTGCTGCAGGAAGTATAGCTATAGGTAACATAAAAGCTTTTCCAACTTTTTGTAAAACTTTAAATATAAAACTCCCCCCCTCACATCTTATTTAAGACCAGCAACGAAGCGTTCTGTAATCTCTTTTGGTCTAGTAATAGCGCCACCAACAACGATGCCTCGCACTCCGTATTCAAGGATTTGTTTGGCTTGTTCTGGTGTATGAATTTTTCCTTCTGCAATGACATCTACACCGGCATCACAGAGTTTTTTGATGAGTTCAAAATCTGGACCATCCACTTTTGGACTGTAGGATGTGTAGCCTGATAAGGTTGTTCCGACAAAGTCAATTCCTGCTTCGACCGCTGCCAATCCTTCTTCAAAAGTACTGGTGTCCGCCATCAAGAGCTGGTTAGGATATTTCTCCTTGACCTGACGAATGAACTCTTGAATTTCCAAACCATCGTAGCGTTCACGCTTGGTACAATCCAGAGCAATCACCTCGATGTCCAGTTCTGCCAATTCATCAACTTCTTTCATAGTAGCCGTGATGAAGGGTTCTTGTGGCGGATAATCTCGTTTGATTATCCCAATAATCGGAAGTTTGGTGACTTCCTTAATTTCCTTGATATCGCGAACACTATTGGCTCGGATACCGACTGCTCCACCTTGCTCAGCCGCTTTGACCAGCAAGGGAATCACCCCTCCCGCTTCTGTATAAAGCGGTTCATGAGGAAGAGCCTGACAAGAAACGATGATTCCATCTTTGATTTGTTCAATCAAGGCTTCTTTACTAATCTGTGGCATCTTCTTTCCTCCCTTTCTTTTTTCTTTATTTCTATGAGATTATTATACCTTAAAATTAAAACGCTTTCAAGAGTTTGTAGTATAATAGATTTCAGTTTCAAAAACTAGCCAAGTCAAACAGCTCCTCTAAAAGTACTTTCAGAGGAGCAAGTCGACCTATAATAGGAGAATACCAAAATTTAGTTTACAATTTCTGACAATTTTACTTTGCGATCTTCAAACATAGACTGGGTACAAGCATCTGCAGTAGCAATTGCTTCTAGGGCAGCTTCACCTGTCAAAAGTTTTGCAAATTCTTCTGATACTGGAGCTCCTTGCATAATCTCATGCAGATAGCGCATTTCTTTATCAATGACAGATGATAGCCATAATGGAGTACGTTTACCTGGTTTACCATAAGCAATTGCTCCATCCATCTCTGTACTATGATAGATACGAGTCCGATCATCATCTTCTTCTTGCGATTCGTGAATCAAGAAATAACTTTCTTGTCCATCTAGCTTAAGAGTTCCTTTACAGTTGAATAAGTCTAAGCGAATGGCACCTTTGGTTCCTTGGATTAAGACATAATGTTCACCCCAACGATAAGCTGAACCCCATTCTAACAAGGCAAAACGCTTACTAGAAAATTCCATATTGACAAAAATCATATCATCTTCATCACCGAAATGTTCACCTTCATGGGCTACATTTCCACCTGTCATAGTTACAGTTTCAGGCATGCCACCCATAAGGAATTGAACACAATCCAACTCATGGATGTGGTGATACAAGTGACCACCTGATTTTTCACGAATTTTTTTCCATGATACGGACGGTTGTTGTTCTTCCCAACCATTACGAGCAGTGTGACAATATAGAACGTCTCCGATAACTCCTTGATTAATGAGTTCTTTTGCATGATGAACACCATTAAAGAAATTCATAATATGTCCTGCCATAAAGGTTACATTGTTTTCTTTACATGCATCGACCATCTCGCGACAATCTTGATAAGAAAGCGCAATTGGTTTTTCACAGAAAACATTTTTACCATGCTGTGCAGCCTTAATAACTGGTTCCTTATGAAGATTATTTGGAGTTGCGACAATAACACAATCTACTTCATCGCTAGAAACCAACTCATCTAAGGAACTTGCTACTTTCGCTCCCAATTCTTCTGCAATTGCCTCTGCATTATCTGGGTCATAGAGAAGAGTAATCTCTGCTCCATCATTCTTTTGCATATAACGAGCTAACTCAGCTCCAAAATATCCTGTTCCAACAACACCATATTTAACCATGTTTTTTCTCCTTTATTATTGAATAAACTTTCTAATTTTAACTTATACTCTTCGAAAATCTCTTCAAACCGCGTCAACGTCGCTTCATCTACAGCCTCAAAAACATGTTTTGAGCTAACTTCGTCAGCTTCATCTACAACCCTCAAAAACGTGTTTTGAGCTGACTTCGTCAGTTTTATCTGCAACCTCAAAAACATGTTTTGAGCTGACTTCGTCAGTTTCATCTGCAACCTCAAAGCTGTACTTTGAGCAGCCTGCGGCTAGTTTCCTAGTTTGCTCTTTGATTTTCATTGAGTATTACTTCACAGATCCTTCTGACAATCCACTTGCAATTTTATTTTGGATGATAGAGAAGAAAATGATTGATGGAAGAACTACAATAACAGATGCTGCCATCATATCTCCCCAGTCTAGTATTTCTGAACCATTAAGCGAACGAAGGGCTACTGCTACTGTCATCTTTCCTGTATTGTTAATCAAAATCAAAGCATACAAGAATTCATTCCAAGCATTGATAAATGTATAAATAGCTGTTGCTACAATACCTGGTGCTACAATCGGTAGTACAACTTTATAAAACGTAACAAATTTATTTGCACCATCAATTCGAGCTGCTTCTTCAATTCCAATTGGAACTGTTTGGAAAAATCCAACTAAGAGCCAAACTGCATATGGAACACTAAAAGATAGATAAACCATCATCAAGCCAAATAAACTATTTGTTAATCCAACTTTAGCAATGGCAATTGAATAGGGAATTGCTAACAGAATTGGTGGGAAAATATAGGTAATGACGAGTAGTCTCGACATGATTGCTCCCAATTTAGGGAAGAATCGAACAATACCATAGGCTGCCATAGCAGAAATAATAATCGCAATAAGGGTTGTAGCTAAGGCAATGATTAAACTGTTTCGAATGTTATCAATAAAGTGCAAATCGTTGATAACATGAGTGAAATAATCCAATGTAAACTGTTCAGGCCAAAATCGTGTTGGATACTGAGTTAATTCCCCTTTCCCTTTGACAGAAGATATGATAATCCATACCAATGGGAAAATTGCAACAATGGTCGCACCAATCAAGAGTACATGTGAGAGAATATCTAAATAAATACCGGATTTCTTCTTCATTATTTTCTACCCTCCTTTTCCCACTTACTGATGATAGCAAAGTAGATAAAGCAAATTGCCACCAAGAAGATAAAGAGCAATACTGTAACTGCTGAAGCACGACCCAACAATTTAGTTCCCCAACCTAGGTTGTAGGCAAAAATTGGAAGCGTCGTTGTAGCATTGGCTGGTCCACCACCTGTAATTAGGTAGATAATGTCAAAGTTATTAAAGATCCATACAGTTCTCAAAACAACTAGAAGCCCTACAACCACTTTAATATGTGGAAAGACGATAAATTTGAACACTTGCCAACTTGAAGCACCATCTATCTTAGCAGCCTCAAATTGTTCTTCGGGTACTGTTTGCAAAGCTGAAAGTACATTAACCATAATCATCGGCGCTCCAAACCAAATGTTGATAAACACCAAACATAGGAATGCCCATGTACTATCTGTCAAAAATGCAGGCGTATGTTCCATTAAACCTAATTTTACGATTAGATTAGGTAAATAGCCATAAACCCCGTTTAGAATCCATTGCCAAGAGAAGGCAATAACGATTGTAGGAAATGCCCAAGGAACAATCAATAAGGTCCTATATAATTTCTTGAAGTGGCGTACTCTGTGAAGAGCTAAAGCCAATACAAACCCTACTAAAACTTGACCAACTAATGAGAAAATGGTCCACTTAATTGAATTAAAGAACGCATTAAAGAAGTTGGGATCTGATAGCACAGCTTTATAGTTAGCTAAACCAACAAATTTATAATTGGGCATAATCAAATGCTTATTGGTAAAGCTATAAAAAATACTCGAGAAAAACGGATAAACAAAGAGTAATCCTACGATAATCATAGCTGGCAAAACAAATATCCAGCGAGTTAAATTACGTTCTTTAACCATTCTCCTTCTCCCTTCTTTTACAAGATTGGGCTAGGGCTTTTCAGCTCACTAGCCCACCTATTTTCTAGTCTTTTACACCTACTGAACAGCCTCAAATAAATCGTTTAATTGTTTTTCTGCTTCTTTTGCTGCTTTCATAGGATCTGTTCCATTTGTAATGATATCTTGGAACATTTGTTCAATAATGTGTTGGTTAGTCAACATACCAGCTTGTACACTTGGTCCATTTTCATAACCAATAGCAGTACCTTTTTTAACAGCTTCAGTAATCACTTCTTCAGCATGTTTAAATTTCTTACGAGTTTCATTTTCTTTATAGGCTGCAGAATCGCTAATCCCCTTAATAGTTGGCAACATACCTACTGGAGTTGAATCAAGGAATTTAACGTAGTCTTCTTCATTATAAAGTGATTCTAAGAATGCTTTAGCAACTTCTGGGTGTTTTGAATTTTTCCAAACAACCATTGGAATGTTTGAGGTTTCAATTCCTTGGTCCTTATCAGATTCTTTGATTTTTGGAATAGGATAAGCATCAATCGAATCAATCAATTGAGGACTGTTGGCATTGATTCCTCCAATATGGAAGCCAGAGTTAAAGTCAAATGCTGTTTTTCCTTGATAGAACAAGGTAGCTTGTTGAAGGACATTAAAGTTCAAAGAATCTTGAGGTGAAATTTCTTTATACATTTTAACCCAGTATTTAATACCATCTTGAGCAAGTTGGCTTGTCAAGTCTGCTTTAAGATCTTTTGTTAAGAGGCTTCCACCACCACTACGTACGTAGAAGTTCAAGAAACGTGTTGCCATTAAGTCATTTGTTCCAAACGGAACAGACAAGCCATAAACTCCAGCTTCTTTCAATTTTTTAGAAGCTTCATAGAGTTGATCCCAAGTTTTAGGAACCTCAATATTATGTTCTTTTAACAAATCAGTTCTAACCCACATAACTTGTGCATGTGAATAAAGAGGAACAGAGTAGTAATCATCTCCGATTTTTGCTTCATTTAAGGCAGTTTCGTTAAATTTATCCTGTCCAATACGCTTGATAGAATCATTTAGCGGAACCAAAGCATCTGAGTTGACCATTTCCATTACTTGGTTAGGAAGAGCTGTACTGATATCTGGCACATTCCCATTTGCTAAACCTGTAGTCCATTTAGTATAGAAGTCATTCCAAGAGAATGTTTCAATCTTGATTTTCGTTTTCGGATGCTTTTGCATGAAAGCATCTGCTGATTTTTGAATACTTTCTAAACGGGGTCCTTGAGTAAAGGAGTGCCACATTGTAATCTCACCAGATAATTCTGTCGGTGGTTCAGTACTAGTTGTAGCTTCTTTTTTTCCTGAACAAGCTACCAAGGCAACAGCTGCTAGCGCAACTCCAGCTAGACATAAAAACTTTCTCATTTTTTTCATCGTTCTTCCCTTTCTACATTAAGAAATCGCAACTTTAAAGACAACTTTTTTCACAGGTTCATCATTTATACGAACCTTGGGTTGATGTAAATCTTCTGGAAAAGTGATGAGACATTCGCCAGCTCTCAAATGAACCAACTGTTCCACTTTCCCTGTGTATAATTCAATATCCTTCTCTTCATCATACTCTTGGGTAACGCTTACATTTTCTGGCGACGTAACAGCCATGGCTTCTTCGTTTTCCAAAACTAAATGAATATCCAAATATTTTTGGTGGGTTTCAAAGAAGGCTCCTGCTTGACCATCTGCTAGATAAGTAAAGCAACTCCCAAACAATCGATTACCATCGATAGCAATCGGACCTTCTGTTAAATTTTCTAGTCCTGTTTTTTCTAGAAAATCTATCAATGTTGCAAAATGTGGATTTACTCCCACATAAGTTCCTAAACGACTAATTTTTGTAATAATCATCTCTTCTAACCTCCTTTCTCAATCTATTTTTCCTATCCAAGTTCCCCATTCTTCTGTCTAGCATTTTCTACTAGAAGGACATAAAAACACAACACTCTCTAGCCTATACTCTTTGAAAATCTCTTCAAACCACAGTCGCTTCACCTTGGATTATATAGGTCAGTCTTATCTACAACCTTAAAGCGGTATTTTGGGCAATCTGCTACTAGCTTGCTAGTTTCTTCTTTGATTTTCATTCAGTATCTCCTCAATCTTCACAAGGAGGTCTGATTTTTCTAGCGACAAACAGAACAAATAAATTAGTTCAATTAGCTACCTTCCTTATAGATGAAATTGATACTCATGAAGAAAGTCGCCCTTTATTTTTTGCAAAAGATACTAGTATGAATCTATTTGGGGAATTGAATTTATAAGCTGCTCACTTATACTCTTCGAAAATCTCTTCAAACTGCGTCAACGTCNNCTAGTTTGCTCTTTGATTTTCATTGAGTATTAGTTTTTCTAAAATAATTCTAATCTATTATTCTAGCACTAGTAGACTCTTTGGCTAAATCTCCTTTCTACATCTCGTTTCACCAAGAACTTTTTAAGAGAGAAATACTCTAAATTAGTTTTGTTACCGTTTTCAATTAGAGTATACTTTTTTTTTTTTTAGTATTTCAAGTCTTTTTCTAATTTGGAATTTAGTTTCAAATCTTTTTAAGTATATAAACTACATTAAAAGTACTTTCAAAAATAATCAAATTCTTACAACACTTGTTTCGAGTGGACAAGATAAAAAACAAGAAAGTCAATTTTAGGAGAAAACAAGGTTAATAGTCACATGATATAATGCAATGATGTAAAAATCGAACAAATTGATTGGAAAATTCAAACCAATTTCTAACAATGATTTAAGAATTGTTGTGTCCTAATATAGATTCAATGCACTATAAAACGCATAATATCAAGTTTTTTTAATTACCTGATACTATGCGTGTTTGTGTTTTTTAAGATTTTGTGCCTAGAGTCGACTCCTTATTTTAGATATTTGAAAGGAATCTCACTACCACAAAGCCAGTTGTAGACTTGGTCATTGACAAATACATTCATGGCTTCGTGAGCATACTCAGGCATGATACGATAGGCCTTATCGCAAGTCAGACGATTATAAATCGCAAACTGGGTAATGGGATAGCAAACAGCGTCGTCCAAGCCCGTAATCATCTTGACCTCACCCTTGATACGATGGGCAAGATTTTTGACATCAATATAGGCAAGGGTCGCCATGATTTCTTCTTCAGTTTCATGGAAAGGATCATGGAACTTGAAATAACGGAACAGTTCGTCATAAGCTTCACTGGTATTGCCAATCTCAAGCACCCGTCTAAAGTCTGACAAGAAAGGATAGATGGCAACTGTTTTCTGAATCCGTGGATTGAGTGCTGCTGCAACCAGAGCTAAGGCCCCTCCTTGTGAGGCACCATAGCTAGAAAGTCGCTCCTCATCAACCTCAGATAGACTGGCAATGATTTCAACCAACTGGTAAATATCCAAATAAACATCCTTATAAAAGAGGTGGTCACGACTTTCCACAGCACCACGGATGATATGCCCTTTAACCGTATTTCCAATAGGAGAGCGCAAACCGTCTTGTGAATAGCCCGACTGGCCTCGAACATCCATCGAAACAACACCGTAACCAGCTACAGTGAAGGACAGCATGTCGGTCCAGTCCCAGCCACGTCCCATATAACCATGGAAATGGAAAATTATTGGAACTTTATCCTCACTCTTTGGAAGAACGACGCGTGCATAGACCTTGCCTTCATTGGTTCCTTCAAAGGTTAACTCATAGCACTTGACTTGAGGAATGTGGAAATTTCTTTCCTCCAACTGGTAGGCTGGAAGCGTGGAAACTTTTTTCACTTCCTCATCCCAGAAAATATCAAAGTCTTCTGGAACCTCATCCCTGCCTTTATAAGTCTTGATTTCTTCTAACAAAGCTGGATTTTTCATAGCATGCTCCTTTTGTTTTGTAATCGCTATCACAACTGTAACATATCTAGGGAAGCAATGCAAGAAAGAAGGGTAATACTCTTCGAAAATCTCTTCAAACCACGTCAACGTCGCCTTGGATTATATATGTAACTGACTTGGTCAGTCTTATCTACAACCTCAAGGCAGTGCTTTGAGCAACCTGCGGCTAGTTTCCTAGTTTGCTCTTTGATTTTCATTGAGTATAAATAGAAAGTAAATTTAGCCTTTCTTTCTTCAAAGCTACAGACTGAAAGTAGTTTTAGTAACGAAAAAAGAGCATCTCGCGCTCTCTTCTGTTTATACTAGTTTTTTGCTTCCTTCTTTTGGAAAGTGGTTTGGTAATTTACTTTAATCGTTACTGTCATATGAGAGTCCTCGTTTCTTTTTGATGACTCTAGTATAAGGGCCAAACCTGAAAGCTAGCTTAAGATTTTCTTAGAGAAAGCTTAATCTAGATGTTCTTTCTTTTCCAAATGAAGGGCAATCATGCACCACTCTGGATCCTCTTGCCAAGCTTCTGTGTAACGAAAAAAGAGCATTTCGCTCTCTCTTCTGTTTATACTAGTTTTTTGCTTCCTTCTTTTGGAAAGTGGTTTGGTAATTTACTTTAATCGTTACTGTCATGTGAGAGTCCTCGTTTCTTTTTGATGACTCTAGTATAAGGGCCAAACCTGAAAGCTAGCTTAAGTTTTCCTTAGAGAAAGCTTAATCCAGATGTTCTTTCTTTTCCAGATGAAGGGCAATCATGCGCCACTCTGGATCTTCTTTCCAAGCTTCTGTGTAGCGAAAAAAGAGCATTTCGCTCTTTCTTCCTTCTATTTATATTAGTTTTTTGCTTCTTTCTTTTGGAAAGTGGTTTGGTAATTTACTTTAATAGTTACTGTCATGTGAGAGTCCTCGTTTCTTTTTGATGACTCTAGTATAAGGGTCAAACCTGAAAGCTAGCTTAAGTTTTCCTTAGAGAAAGCTTAATCCAGATGTTCTTTCTTCTCCAGATGAAGGGCAATCATGCGCCACTCTGGATCCTCTTGCCAGTCTTCAATAGAACTAATGTAGCTAGCAACCTTTCTGGCTTCTTCTAAAATCGGAAAATCTTCGATAATATCAGCCACTTGAAATTCTGGGAGACCTGATTGTCTGGTTCCAAAAATCTCACCTGAACCACGCATTTTCAAATCTTCCTCCGCAAGAACAAAACCATTGGTAGTTTCTGTCATGATGCGCATGCGGTCTTTCCCAGAATCCGTCTTAGGATTGGCAACGAGAACAGCGTAGGACTGCTTGTCTCCCCGACCGACACGACCTCTAAGCTGGTGAAGCTGGCTGAGCCCGAACCGATCGGCATCCATGATAATCATAACGGTCGCATTGGGAACATTAACCCCAACCTCGATAACCGTTGTCGAAACTAGAATATCCGTTTTTCGCTCTTTGAACTCCTGCATAATCTGGTCTTTTTCATCACTCTTCATCTTACCATGTAGAAGAGCCACCTCTGCCTTGCCTGCAAAATGAGCTGTCAACTCCTCTGATAAGGCAATGGCATTTTTCAAATCCAGAGCTTCTGATTCTTCAATCAAGGGAGAGATGACATAGGCTTGTGAACCTTTTTGGATTTCTCCCTCTAACCAAGTCAAGACCTGAGGTAGTTGCTCATGCTTAATCCAGCGAGTCACAATAGGCTTCCGTCCTGCTGGCATCTTGTCGATAATGGAAACATCCATATCTCCAAAGGCTGTGATAGCCAAGGTCCGTGGAATCGGAGTCGCCGTCATCATGAGAACATCTGGATTGTCGCCTTTTTCCCGTAAAATCCGCCTTTGCCCCACACCAAAACGGTGCTGCTCATCGATGATAATCAAGCCAAGGCGAGCATAATCCACCCCATCCTGAATCAGAGCGTGAGTTCCGATAATCAAATCAGCCTCACCCTTGGCAATAGTCTCCAAGACTTCTCTCTTTTCTGCAGCTTTCAAGGAACCTGTCAAGAGAGCCAGTTTCAAGTCAGGAAAAAGCCCCTTCAAACTCTCAAAGTGTTGCTCTGCAAGGATTTCTGTTGGTACCATGAGGGCAGCCTGATAACCAGCTGTCACTGCTGCAAACATAGCCAAGCCAGCAACTACTGTTTTCCCGCTCCCCACATCCCCTTGCAGGAGACGATTCATGTGATGGTCGGACTTCATGTCAGCCAAAATTTCCAGCAAACTTTTTTCTTGAGCTTGAGTCAAGGCAAAAGGCAAGCTTTCTTTGACTGCTGTCACTTTTTTCTGAGACCAATTCAAAACCAGACCACTTCCCTGAACTCTATTTTCAGACTTGAGCGTCTGCAATTGCATTTGGAAATAAAAGAGTTCCTCAAATTTGATACGGCGAAGAGCCTGCTTGTATTCTGCCAAATCCTTGGGGAAATGCATGGCACGAACAGCCTGACAACGGGACATGAGTTTGTATTTGTCCAGCAAAGACTGGGGAAGATTTTCCTCAATCAAGAGGTCCAGTCCCTGATCAAAGGCTGTCTTGATGACCTTGACCAAACTGGCCTGACTGATTCCCTGAGCCAAGCGATAGACAGGTTGGAGGTCATCTTCCACCTGAGCCAGGACCTTCATCCCAGTCAAACTAGCCTTGGCACGGTCCCATTTTCCAAAGACAGCAAGAGTTGCTCCCAACTCTATCTTATCTGCTAGATAGGGCTGGTTAAAGAAATTCACCGCAAAAACAACTTCTCCCTGCTTGAGACTAAAGCGTAGACGATTGCGTTTGAAACCATAATACTGGACACTGGCAGGAGTCACGACTTGACCAGACAGAACTGCCTTTTCCCCGTCTTCCAGTTCCAGCACCTGCTTGGTCTTAAAATCTTCGTAACGGAAAGGAAAGTAGAGCAAGAGATCTTGCAAATTTTCAATTCCTAGTTTGGCGTATTTTTCTGCTGACTTTGGTCCCACACCAGGTAAGACATGCAAGGGTTGATGTAGATTCATGCTCCACTCCTTTCTTTTCTAATAATATTCTCTCGGAATGCGGTCGCTGAGGAGACAAACCACCTCATAGTTAATAGTCCCACGGTAGGCAGCTACCTGAGTTGCAGTGATTTCCTTGTCACCGTTGGAGCCAATCAAGGTTACCTTGGTTCCTAGCGGATAAAGCTTAGGCAGACGAATGGTAATCTGGTCCATCGAAACCCGACCGACGATTGGGCAAGCTTGGCCATCTACCAAGACAGAGAAATTCTGCATGTCTCGTGTCCATCCATCCGCATAGCCGATTGGCACGGTCGCGATAACCTGCTCGCTATCCGCCTGATAGGTAGCTCCGTAGCCCATACAAGCTCCAGCTGGAACTGTCTTGACATGAACCAGAGCAGATTCCAAGATCAAGGCTGGTTTCAAGTCATAAGGCAAGTCCAAAACCTCTCCACTTGGATTGAGACCATACATAGCATCTCCCATACGGACCGCATTGAAAATAGTCTCTGCATGCCAAAGAGTCGTTGCTGAGTTGCTAGCATGAACTAAGTCTGGAAGACCTTTCATACTAGCTAAAATAGTTTTAAACCGTTCTAACTGGACATTAAAGTAGTCATCTGATTCCTCGTCTGCAGTAGCAAAGTGGGTAAAAATCCCTTCAACACGAGCACCATGTTGTCTGAGCAAGTCTTGAGCCTGATTAGTTTCACTGGCCTCTCTAAAACCAATCCGTCCCATGCCTGAGTCAATCTTGAGGTGGACTGTCAATCCAGCTAGGTCTTCTTCTCTAGTTAAGAGCGCTTGAAGCCACTCCAGTCCAGCAACCGTCAAGGTGATGTCGTATTCTTTAGCTAGAGCAACAGCTTCGATGTCAGAAACTCCTAAAATAAGGATTTTCTTGCTAAGCCCAGCCTGTCTGAGTTCAATGGCTTCATCGATATTCGAAACGCAAAAACCATCAACATCATCTTGAATCGCCTTGGCAACGGCAACAGCTCCATGACCATAGGCATTGGCCTTGACCACAGCCCACTTAAGCGTTCCTTGAGGGATATGAGCTCCCATTTGCTGAATATTTTGTCGAATAGCTCCCAGATGAATCAGAGCCTTGGTTGGTCTATGCGGACTAGCTTTCATGATTTTCCTCCAAAATGACACTGGCTGTCACAAACTGATCGGTGTGGCTGATAGACAGCCAAATCTTTCCTAAAAATGGTGACTGACTAAAATAAGGCGCCCCGCGTTCATTATTCAAGACTTCCAAATCCTGAAAACTGAGTTTTCCAATACCCGTTCCCATGGCCTTGGAAAAGGCCTCCTTAGCCGACCAGCGACCAGCTAAATATTCGATTTGCCTGCGCCCTTTGAGACTGGTGAAGCGCTCCATTTCCTTAGCGGTCAGCACGCGCTTAGCAAAACCTTCATGTCGTGTAACTGCGCTTTCTATCGAAGCTAATTCTTCGATGTCAATTCCGTGTCCAACTATCATTCTCATCAAAAGGAGTTGAGATTCCCCAACTCCATCCTTTTCACTTATTTTGTTAAGGTAGCATAAATCTCTTCTACCAAGGCCTCTGTATTTTCCCAACCTAGGCAAGGGTCGGTAATAGAGCAACCAAAGACCTCTGGTTGGTTTTGACGACCATCTGCTAGGTAAGATTCAATCATAAATCCTCGAACTGTCTTTTTGATTTTCTCATTCCAATCACGATTTTGCAAGGTCTGGCGAACAATTCGAATCTGCTCCATATACTGCTTGCCTGAGTTATCATGGTTGGTATCAATGAGGATAAAGGGATTTTCAAGTCCCATTGTTTCATAGCGTTCAATGGCTTGGAGTAGATTTTCATAGTAGTAATTCGGCATATAATTGCCATACTCATTGACTGCTCCACGGAGGATGACATGGGATAAAGGATTACCTGAAGTCTCAACTTCCTGCCCATGATAAAGGAAGGTTTGCTTGTTTTGAGCAGCATAGATGGCGTTAAACATAACACCCAAATTTCCAGAGGTTGGATTTTTCATCCCTACTGGTGCATCAATCCCAGAAGCCACAAAGCGGTGCTCTTGGTCTTCCACAGAACGAGCGCCAACGGCATGATAGCTGACCAAGTCATCCACCAAGATTAGATTTGACGGATAAAGCATCTCATCTGCCGTCGTCAAACCAGTCTCTGTAATCACGCGGTAGTGCAACTGGCGCACAGCCTGCAAACCGTTAATCAGGCTTGGAGCCTTAGAAGTATCTGGCTGGTGCACCAAGCCCTTATAGCCGTCTCCGTTAGTCCGAGGTTTAGCAGTATACACGCGCATAACCATGAAAATCTTGTCCACCACCTTCTTTTGCAAAGCGGACAAACGGCGGGCATATTCCAAGACCGCCTCTTCATTATCAGAAGAGCAAGGACCAATCACCAAGAGGATACGGTCATCTTCCCCTGAAATAATATCTGCCAATTCCCTGTCACGGCTTTCCTTGAGTCTCAAGGCTTCCGCAGACAATTGGGTTTCAGCCTTGATGACTTCCATATCGATTTCTTGACCTTTTTCAATAAATGCCATCTTATTCTCCTAACGTTTTGTAAATTTCTCTGACAAGGGCTTCCGTATTTTCCCAACCCAGGCAAGGGTCTGTGATAGACTTACCAAACACTTCTGGCTCATTTTGTCGACCATCTTCCAGATAAGACTCAATCATAAAACCACGAACGAACTGCTTGATTTTTTCATTCCAAGCACGGTTAATCAAGGTCTGGCGGACAATTCGGATCTGTTCCATATACTGCTTACCAGAATTGTCATGATTGGTATCAATGATGATAAAAGGATTTTCCAAGCCCATTTTCTCATACTGGGCAATGGTGTCAATTAAATTGTCATAATAGTAGTTGGGAATATTTTTTCCATACTCATTAAGAGCACCACGAAGAATGGCGTGCGAAAGCGGGTTCCCAGTTGTTTCCACTTCTTTTCCTAGGAAAAGGAAACTTTGTTTGTTTTGAGCAGCATAAATCCCATTAAACATAACATTGAGATTTCCAGAGGTTGGATTTTTAAACCCAGTCGAAAATCCTGCCCCACTTGCTACAAAGCGGTGTTGCTGGTCTTCAACTGAACGGGCACCAACCGCCATGTAAGAAATCAAATCATCTACAAGCGGAAGGTTTTCAGGATAAAGCATTTCATCAGCAGTTGTCATCCCTGTTTCCGTGATGACACGATAGTGAAGATGGCGAACGGCTTTGATTCCGTTGATGAGGCTTGGCGCTTCTGTCGCGTTAGGCTGGTGAATCAAACCCTTATAGCCATCTCCGTTGGTACGAGGTTTGGCAGTGTAAACACGCATAACCATAAAGATACGGTCTGCCACTTCTTCTTGTAAGACTGCCAAACGCTTAGCGTACTCAAGAACAGCTTCTTCATTGTCAGATGAGCATGGCCCGATTACCAAGAGAATTCGCTGGTCTTCTCCACGTATAATGGCTTCTAGCTCTTGATCACGCTGAGATTTTCTCCCCAAAGCTTGGCCTTCTAATTTTGATAAGGCACGAACTTCTTCAATATTGATTTTAGGACTTTTTGCTGTAAATACCATAACTCATCTCCTTATAAAGCAAACGGATACCAAGTAAAAATTTACTTTTCACAAGGTATCCGCCTCTAAACTATCTCATTTTATTGTCTTTTACCGTGACAGTTTTTAAACTTCTTACCAGAACCACATGGGCAAAGTTCATTGCGTCCAATCTGGCTCAAATCCAAATCTTCTGGCATACTTGCTTGGTGGGCAGCGATATTGCGAGTCGCTGTTGTACTGATATGGCGTTCTGCCTGTGGTCTTTCTTGCTCATGAATTTGTGCTTTCATCATCAAGCGTGTCACATCAAACTCAATCGAACCAATCATGTCATTAAACATACGGAAACCTTCTGCCTGATACTCAACAACAGGGTTGTTCTGAGCATAGCCACGAAGTCCAACCGCATTACGCAATTGATCAAGGGCATCGATATGATCTGTCCACTTGTTATCTACCACTCGTAGAATCAAGACTTTTTGGAATTCTTTAACTGCTTCTTCATCACGTAGTTTTGAAACCTGACTATCGTAAACTTGCAAGGCACGTTGGAAGAGTTCTTCCTTAATCGCCTTATCAGACAAGCCTGACAAGTCTTCTATCGTAATAGAATCTTCAGGAAGCAAGTTGTACTTAGCAAAGTTCAAAATCGCTTCTAGTTTTTCATCTTGTTTGGCACGCGCATGACCATCAACGACACGTTCAATCGTGCGTTTGATCATAGCCTGAATTTCAGGTGCCAAGTCACGGTCTGCAGTGATGACATCGTAACGTTGAGCATAGATAATCTCACGTTGTTCACGCATGACATCATCGTATTGAAGGACTTGTTTACGGGTATCGTAGTTATTTCCTTCGACACGTTTCTGAGCCGCTTCAACCTGACGCGTCAACATACGAGACTCAATGGCCTCTTCAGACATGTTGAGACGTTCAAAGATTCCTTTCAAGCGTTCAGAACCAAAACGTTTCATCAAGTCATCTTCAAGGGATAGATAAAATTGTGACTCACCTGGGTCTCCTTGACGACCTGAACGTCCACGAAGCTGGTTATCGATACGACGGCTTTCATGGCGTTCTGTACCAATCACACAAAGTCCACCCAATTCACGAACCCCTTCACCAAGCTTGATGTCGGTACCACGACCGGCCATGTTGGTTGCGATGGTAACGGCACCACGTTGGCCAGCATTCATGATGATTTGGGCTTCTCTATAGTGGTTTTTGGCATTCAAAACTTCGTGAGGAACGCCAGCTGCAACCAATTTCTTAGAAATATAGTCACTGGTTTCAACTGCTACTGTACCAACCAAGACAGGCTGACCTTTTTGGTAACGAGCCTTAACGTCTTCGACAACCGCTTTAAACTTAGCTTCGATACTTGAATAAAGAAGGTCTGAGTGGTCAATCCGTTGAACAGGACGGTTTGTTGGGATTGGAATCACACGAATGTTGTAGATTTCACGGAATTCTTCTTCCTCGGTCTTACCTGTACCTGTCATACCAGACAATTTCTTGTACATACGGAAAAGGTTTTGGTAAGTGATTGAGGCAGATGTCTTGGTTTCATCCTGAATTGGCACACCTTCTTTGGCTTCAATGGCTTGGTGCAATCCATCAGAATAACGACGACCTTCCATGGTACGACCTGTAAATTGGTCGACAATCAAGATTTCTTGCTCTTCGCTGACCACATAGTCAATATCGAGAAGCATGATGTAGTTGGCACGAAGGGCATTATCGATAAAGTGAGTCAGAGCTACGTTTTCGATGTCATAGAGATTTTCAAGTTTGAAGTAGCTTTCCGCCTTGTCAATCCCTGAATCAGACAAACCAATAGTCTTAGACTGCACATCGATGATGTAGTCGTCTTTGTCCAAAGATTTTACATAGTGGTCTGCCATGTGATAGAGTTGACTGGTTTCAACTGCGTTAGCACCTGATACGATCAAAGGTGTACGCGCCTCATCAATCAAGATTGAGTCAACCTCATCGACCAAGGCATAGTTAAGCGGACGTTGTACCATGTTTTCAGCGCGAACGACCATGTTATCACGAAGGTAGTCAAATCCGATTTCTGAGTTGGTTGAGTAGGTAATATCACACTCATAGGCTTCTTTTTTCTCCATTGGAGATTTGGCAGCCAAGTTAATCCCTACTGACAAGCCAAGCCATGAGTACAATTCACCCATTTCAGTCGCGTCACGTTCTGACAGGTATTCATTGACCGTAACTACGTGAACCCCTTTACCTGAAAGGGCATTGAGGTATACCGGCATAGTCGCAGTCAAGGTTTTCCCTTCCCCTGTACGCATTTCTGGCACGTCACCATGGTGAAGAACGATTCCCCCCATGACCTGAACCTTATATGGGAAGAGGCCTAGGACACGTTTGGCACCCTCACGGACAACCGCAAATGCTTCATAAAGCAATGAATCCAGTGATTCTCCATTTTGATAACGTTCTTTAAATTCAACTGTTTTTGCTTTTAGTTGGTCATCAGTCAAAGCAGCCATTTGGTCTTCGTATTTGAAAACCTTGTCAGCCATCTTTTCCAGACGACGGATTTCTCCTTTATCATTTTCGATAATTGTTTTTAAAATATTAGCCATGTTTTTCCTTACTTTAAATTCCGAATATTTTAGAATGTTCTTTTAATTTTAGCACAATTACTGATTATTTTCAAGGAAGAATCCCCATTTTGAAAAGGAAAAAGAGGCTAGTTTCCAAGCTAACCTCTCTGACTTTTATGATGCTTTAATTGCCAACAAAAATCGGCAAAATCGCAAATAGGATAAATAGATTTATCCAAAGAGAAAAACAGCAGATCAATCCAAAAACAAAGAGACTGACTTTCTTGGACAGCAAGGCCATCAAAATAGACAGAATACCAAAAACTAGCAAGACTTTCTGTATGCTGAAGAGGTCAATCTTCCCCCCCAGAATCGGACTGCCCCAAGGAAGAAAGAAGAAAGCCAGCCAGATCAACAGAACTAAACCAATATAGACCTTAGAATAGCGTGTAATAAATGATTTTAGATGTTCCATAAGCCACCTCCTAGGATTGTATATCCTTTAAATATTGTATATGTCCATTTTCGACAACTAATACATCTGTGCAAAGGTCTGAAATATCTTCCGATATGTGTGATGTCAGGATAACCAGACCATTTTCTTTTTTCAGGTAAGATAAAATGACCTGTTTGGTTAACCTCACACTCTTCTCATCCAAAGCATTCATGGGTTCATCGAGAAAGAGTATAGATGGTTCGGCAATAAAGGCTTGAATCAAAGCTATTTTTTGCTTTGTTCCTAAGGATAAATGACGGTATTCAACATCTTCAAATTCCTTTAAATCATAATATTGGATCCAATCGGCAATTCTTTTTTCCGTAACTTTAGATGAAAAATACCTTAACAGTTCCAAATTTTCTCTAAGGGATAAATGAGATAGAAACTCTACCTTTTCAATTAAAATCCCTGCATCCTGAATATAATGATTTTTTACCCCGTAAACTTTCCCATCTTGAAGAACTTTTCCTTTGTCAAGCTTAATATAACCAGCAAGTACCTTTAAAAGAACCGTTTTGCCAGATCCATTATCACCTTTAAGTCCATAAATTTTTCCTGATTGAAAGACCAGATTTAACTCATTTAAAATAGGTCTTTTCCCATAAATTTTCTGTCCATTTATAATTTCAAGTCTCATCGTTTATCCTTTCTTAAATTTCTCTTCCAAGCGACTAACAATCAACATAACTAATAAACTTAAGAGTACTAAATACACTGTTACAATATGATCCATCATCCATTCTTGTCCCACAAATGCTAAAAAATAGAGAAAAAAGGAAAAACCAGCGCCCGCACTAATCAGTGCTATCAGATAAGACAGTAGTAAGTACAAGATCATTAACTGAGCAAGTAAAAAGAAAAGTGCGACTGTTTTGAAATGAATTCCTAGAGGAAGTAAACCAAGGAACCAGACAAATAAATCTTGAATAAAAAATTTAGAGATGACAACCAATCGTTTCCTTGTATAATCGAAAAAGGAACTTGATTGATAGCGAATTAAGTGATGGTAATGGTCTGCCAAATCACTTTCAAGCAAAATGACAGAGAGCCATCCTACCATGAAAATCGAAAGGTTTAACAAGAGTTTGGGGATTTCTAAATTCGCTTCAGAATAGTCATTATAGGAAAAGATTGAAATCAATTCCCTCTTGAAAAAGAGAAAAACATCCTGCTTTTGAACCACTGTTGACAATAGATAGTTTATCAAAATCATCATCAAAACTATACGAAGTAGTAAAACGATCTTTCTCTTTAGCCAAGTATTGTTAAAGTTCTTAAACATTATCTTCATATTTTTCAAGCACCATATAAGGGACAATATAAAGGATATAAGGAGTAAAGAGTTTCATCAAACTGACATCCCCATAGCTAGCTTGCATCAAACTCGTCATAGGAACCATATAGTATGGCAAGATACTATAGAGCATCATAGAACCAAGCCAAAGAAACATCAAATAGGCAATTGCCGAACGAGTCACATTCCCTAAATAATCAACTATTTTAAAAAAATAGACTGCATTGATGAAAATACCGATTAGTAGGACACAAGTAAAGAACAAATAGCTTGTTATCTCTCCATCTAGGAGCCTTTGTAAACTACTCCCATCAGAAAATAGAGAATTCCATTCAAGAGGAGAAAAAGTCCCAAAGAAATAAGTTAAAATTGCAATTATCAGCACAGTCACTAAATATATCACACAAGGGATACTTGCAAGTATCCCTTGATAACTCACTTCTCTTCCAATACTCAATCGTAAAACTTTATTTTTCAGCTCAATATATTGAAAACCTAGCAAAACAATGATGATTGGAATAATAAATGATTGATAAAAACCTAGATTGAACTGGAGAATACGAAAATCTAATGCTGATTTTAATAAGTCATTTTTAATTGCTTGTCCATCGAATTTAGCTAGATCGGGCGCATGAATATCAAAAAAGAAATAAGTCATCAAAACATCACGATAAACCAAAGCAAGAAAAAGCAAAGTAAGCAAGACATAAACAAATTTATGCCTTGCCAAAGTTAAGAGAGGAATCTTCATAAGCCACCTCCTAAAAATAAAAACCATATAAATCAATGCCTTCCACCTTTAGATTTCCCTAACTCCTTTCTTAGTCTAAGCATTTTTTTGAAACAGGAATAAGTTAACCAATTCAGACCAATAGCTAGCAGAATAAAAAGAAACCAAATGCCCCATAACTTGATATCTGTCAAATTTCTCAAGACGATATTGAAAAACAGAACTGAAACAACTGTCCAAGCAAGGCTAAAAAGAGCATAGAGGGGGATGTAAAACCAGTAAAAATAGTAAAAAATTGGGAAAAATTTACTTTCTCTATTATCCTTTTCAATCCAGTTGAAAAAGTAAAACCAGGGAAATAAGATTATAAATTTAAACAAATGTTTCATCGACACCTCCTTTTTGATAGCGTTTTCTATTATTTTATTATATCAAAAAAATCTGGAAATGTCATTCCAGATTCTGCTTTTTTATTTACGTTTTCTTGCGATGAGATGAATCGGTGTTCCTTCAAAGACAAAGGCCTTGCGGATTTGATTTTCCAAGAAACGCAGGTAAGAAAAGTGCATGAGTTCTTCTTCGTTGACAAAGATAACAAAGGTCGGTGGTTTGGTTGCCACTTGAGTCGCATAGAAAATCTTAAGTCGTTTTCCTTTGTCTGTCGGTGTTGGGTTGATGGCAATAGCATCCATAATGACATCGTTCAAGACAGCTGATGGAATACGTGTATTTTGACTTTCACTGATTTGCTTGATCATCTCAGGAAGTTTGTGAAGACGTTGCTTAGTCAAGGCTGATACAAAGATAATCGGTGCGTAAGGTAGATATTGGAACTGCTCACGAATATCTTCTTCCCAGTTTTTCATAGTGTGGTTGTCTTTTTCAAGCGTATCCCACTTGTTGACCACGATAATCATCCCTTTACCAGCTTCATGGGCAAATCCTGCGATACGTTTATCGTATTCACGAATGCCTTCTTCCGCATTGATGACCATCAAGACCACATCCGAGCGGTCAATAGCACGCATGGCACGCATGACAGAGTATTTCTCAGTATTTTCATAAACCTTACCAGACTTACGCATACCAGCCGTATCAATCATGGTAAACTCTTGACCATCTGTATCTGTAAAGTGGGTATCAATAGCGTCACGCGTTGTTCCAGCAACAGGACTAGCAATGACACGGTCTTCTCCCAAGATAGCATTGATCAAGCTTGATTTTCCAACGTTTGGACGACCAATCAGGCTAAACTTAATGACATCTGGATTTTCTTCTTCATATTCATTTGGAAGGTTTTCCACAATCGCATCTAGTACATCCCCTGTACCGATACCATGGACAGATGAGATAGGCAGTGGTTCACCCAAACCGAGAGCATAGAAATCATAGATATCATTTCTCATCTCAGGGTTGTCCACCTTGTTGACTGCGAGGATAACTGGTTTGTGGGTCTTATAAAGCTTGCGGGCTACGTATTCGTCTGCATCGGTAATTCCTTCCTTACCGGACACGACAAAGACGATAACATCTGCTTCTTCCATGGCAATTTCTGCCTGGTGCTTGATTTGTTCCATGAAAGGAGCATCGACATCATCAATTCCTCCTGTATCAATCATGCTAAAAGAACGATTGAGCCACTCACCCGTTGCATAAATACGGTCACGTGTCACTCCTTCGACATCTTCTACAATGGAGATTCGCTCACCAGCGATCCGATTAAATAGGGTTGATTTCCCAACATTGGGACGTCCTACAATGGCAATAGTTGGTAGGGCCATAATTTCTCACTTTCTACAATAACTTCTTCTGTTCAAGATTTTTTCTAGTTGAGCTTGGTTCAGCTTGACCAAACTGTTCTGCTAGGCGCTGACTCCAGCTTGTGGTCGCACGCGCCCCAGCATAGTCAGCCTGTACACGGTCATAAGCCTCAATCACATCAACTGTTTGTTCCTGATATTCTTCCTCAAAGACAACATTCTCCAGTGGTAGTCTTGGCTTCACATCATGATGTTGATTTGGCACACCTAGTGCCATCCCAAAGACAGGATAGGTGTAGTCAGGCAGGTTAAAAAGTTCTGCAACTTCTTCTGACTTGTAACGCACCAAGCCAATAATGACACCACCATAGCCCAAGCTTTCAGCTGCCAGCAGGGCATTTTGACCAGCAAGAGCCGCATCGACTGAACTAATCAAGAGACCTTCTACACCTTGGGGTTGGAATGAATTGGCATGAAGTCGGGCTCCCTTTTCTGCTCGGTTCAAGTCTCCGACAAAGAGAAGGAAAACAGCTGACTGGCGAATGGCTTCTTGAGGTACCAATTCATACAGAGCATCTTTCTTCTCTTGACTTCGTACCACAATCACAGAGTAGGATTGGAAATTCTTCCAAGACGAGGCCATTTGGGCTGCTGTCAGGATTTCAGTCAAGTCTTCCTGAGGAAGGGATTGCTCCTTAAATCTGCGCACTGAAGTGTGAGCCTTCATTAATTTGATTGTTTCTGTCATCGACGGTTCACTCCTTCTAAACGAGTCTCCTCAGCCAAATAACGGATGCGTTCCATGACTCGTCTGGCTTCCCAGGTTTCGTCATTTCCATGTTTCCCTTTAGCAAAATGCTGCTCCAATTCTTCAAAGTTGAAGTTGGAGGTGAAAAAGGTCGGTAAATTTTCCTGCATCCGATATTGAAGAATGACTTGCAGGATTTCATCACGCACCCAAGCTGTTGATTGCTCGGCACCAATGTCATCTAAAATCAGGACTTCAGAAAGCTTAAGCTCATCCACCAAGGTCTTCACATTGCCATCACTGATAGCATTTTTAGCATCAATGACAAAGCTAGGATAATGGAGAAGAGTTGATGAAACACCTCGTTTTTCTGACAAATCATGGGCTAAGGCAGCCACCATGAAACTTTTACCCACACCAAAGTCTCCATATAGGTAAAGACCTTTTCGAATAGCTGGATATTGCTCCACGAAGGCTAATAACTTTTCAAAAACTGGCAAGCGACCCAAATCATCCAAGTCTACTTGAGCCAAACTAGCTTGCTTGAGACTGGCTGGCAGATTGATTAACTTGAGACGGTTCTTAATAGCCGCTTCTTTTTCCGCCGCAATTAGTTCAGGAGTTTCTTCGTAAGAAACATCCGCATAACCATGATTCATAACCAAAATCGGCTTGTAGCCTTTAGCAATATAATCCGTATCACCACGGAGAAATTTGTCACGCTCGGTGATATATTGATTAAACTTGGAGATACTGCGATTTAATTCCTCTGGAGTCAAGGATTCTTGCTGGATAAAGGCCGCAACATCAGGGTCCTTCATAATTTTCTGGACCAAATCTTGATAATGAAAACGGCTAGGTTGACGTTTGAGTACGTCTCCGACACTTTCCATCTAATCTCCTCCTTTTTCTAATCGAGCTAATAGTTCTTGTTTCTTACGTTCTAGTTCCAGACGAGTTTCCTCGCTGGTTTCATTCTTATAATCTGGATTACTCCACTTGGGTACATTGGACTTGGCAGGACTGGGGTTACTGCTTTTTTGAGCCTGATTCTTCTGCCCTCTCTCACGAATTCGTAAGACTGCCTCTTCTGCCGAATGTATCTTTTGATAGGCGTAGTCATTGGCTACCTTCATGGCATATTTCTCATTGATATTTGCTGAATCCACCTTATTAAAAGTCAACAAGAGAATGATATTGATGACTTCGTCCAGCAAGCCCAAGCCAGCCATCTGTTGCAAGAGTTCTCTTTCTGTTTGAGTAATAGTTCCCTTGCGTGTTTGCTTGATTTCTGCCAAGAACTGCAAGGCCGTTTTACTTTTGGCTTCCTTGATAATGGTCGCTTCCTTAGGACTAAAGTCAGAGGAAATCGGTTTTTGAGCGATTTTTTCCCGCATGCGTTTGGTTGAAATAACCCGGGAAACAGCTGTTGACTTAGCCAATTGATAGGTTTCAAACCAAGTCCATTTCTTCTCCTCGGCAATGGCAAAGAGGTTTAAGACGTCGGACTGCTCATCCGCAAAGCGAAGTCCATCTCGAGCCATAAGCTGACGAAAATGGTCCAAGTCAAAATCGTTGGCCACTTTCTTCTTGAGACCAAGGTCTTCTTGACTTCCCAGCTCTGCCAAATCTGGAAAGACTTGATTGAGTGAGACAGGTATTTCTTCTCCCTCAGTGCTCTCAACTTTCAAATCCTCCACAGCTGCATCACCAATCTTCTTCTCCAAAAGTCTGCGATAAACAGGATGTTCCAAGAAATCCTGACTTGAAAGAGGAGCATGGAGGGCTAGCTGATAAACATCCCCCTTTTGATAGAGGGTCAAGAGATTAAAAGCAGATAGGATTTTCAGGGATTTTATCAGTCTATCCATCCCAAAGTTGAGATGGTTAAGAATGCTTGAAAAAAGATATTCCTTTCTGCCATTATCCCAAAAACTAATCGTATAAAGATAAAGGCTCAGTGCCTCCTGACCGATAATCGGGAGGTAGCACTGTACCAGAGATGAGGTATCTTGCGACACCCGATTATTCTTTAGATAAGAAAAACGGTCAATTGGCTTCATTTATCTTTCCTTTTTCTTTTTAGAGGACTGGGTGATTTGTTGGAGCAAGCTCTCTAACTCACTAACATCCTTAAAACTACGATAGACACTGGCAAAACGTACATAGGTAATCTCATCTAACTCAGCCAACTCCTCCATGACGAGTGAACCAATGTCCTCACTTTGAATTTCATTTTCATTTCGACCACGGAGTTTCTGTTCGATACGATTGACTACCATGTTGATTTCATCACTTGACACAGGACGTTTCTGGGCTGAGCGGATAATCCCATTAAAGATTTTATCTCTGGAGAATTGTTCCCGTGTGCCATCTTTTTTAACAACCACTAAGGTTCTTTCTTCTACCCGTTCGTAGGTTGTAAAACGGTGTTGGCATTCGTCGCACTCACGTCTTCTACGAATGGTGTTCCCTTCTTCTGCTTGGCGACTATCGATAACACTTGACTTGGTAGCCCCACATTTTGGACAACGCATCCTTTCCCTCCTTATCGTTTTCTTTTCATTATACCATTTTTTAAACGATTCCCAAAACAATTCTTCTTTTTGCTTGACAAGTTTTTTGTTTTGTTGTATTATTTAATTAAGACAAAAAGATAAAAGAAAGGAGACCAAGATGTCCTGGACATTTGACAACAAAAAACCCATCTATTTACAGATTATGGAGAAAATCAAGCTTCAGATTGTTTCCCATACACTGGAAGCCAATCAACAACTTCCAACCGTGAGAGAGCTAGCAAGCGAGGCCGGTGTCAATCCAAACACCATCCAAAGAGCCTTGTCAGACCTTGAACGAGAAGGATTTGTCTACAGCAAGCGCACAACTGGACGATTTGTGACTGAAGATAAAGAGCTGATCGCCCAATCGCGCAAACAATTATCAGAAGAAGAATTGGAACACTTCGTTTCCTCCATGACCCATTTTGGCTATGAAAAAGAAGAACTACCAAGCGTAGTCGGCGATTATATTAAAGGAGTTTAAGCCTATGTCATTACTAGCATTTGAAAATGTATCCAAATCATATGGAGCAACACCAGCCCTTGAAAATGTTTCTCTTGACATTCCAGCTGGAAAAATTGTTGGTCTCCTTGGCCCAAACGGCTCAGGAAAAACAACCCTGATTAAACTAATCAATGGCCTCTTACAACCAGATCAAGGACGTGTCCTTATCAACGACATGGACCCAAGCCCAGCAACCAAGGCCATCGTAGCTTATTTACCTGATACCACCTATCTTAATGAACAAATGAAGGTCAAAGAAGCCCTAACCTACTTCAAGACCTTCTATAAAGATTTCAATCTTGAACGTGCCCATCATCTACTTGCAGACCTTGGTATTGATGAAAATAGTCGTCTCAAGAAACTATCAAAAGGAAACAAGGAAAAAGTCCAATTGATTTTGGTTATGAGCCGTGATGCCCGTCTCTACGTTTTAGACGAACCCATTGGTGGGGTGGATCCAGCAGCCCGTGAGTATATCCTCAATACCATTATCAACAACTACTCACCAACTTCTACCGTTTTGATTTCTACCCACTTGATTTCAGATATCGAGCCAATCTTGGATGAAATTGTCTTCCTCAAAGACGGAAAAGTCGTTCGTCAAGGCAATGTAGACGATATTCGCTATGAGTCTGGTGAATCCATTGACCAGCTCTTCCGTCAGGAATTTAAGGCCTAAGCAAAGGAGATTATTATGTTTTGGAATTTAGTTCGCTACGAATTTAAAAATGTTAACAAGTGGTATTTAGCCCTCTACGCAGCCGTGCTAGTCCTTTCTGCCCTTATCGGGATACAAGCACAGACCTATAACAATCTGCCTGTCAAAGAAAGCCAACCTGTTTTACTTACTTTTCTAGCCCTCGTCTTTGGTGGCTTGATGATTACACTTGGAATTTCAACTCTTTTCTTAATCATTAAACGCTTTAAAGGCAGTGTCTATGACCGACAAGGCTATCTGACTTTGACCCTTCCAGTATCTGAACACCATATCATCACAGCCAAACTAGTCGGTGCCTTCATCTGGTCGATGATTAGCACTGCTATCCTAGTTCTAAGTGCTGTTATTATTGTGACCATAACGGTTCCAGAATGGATCCCTCTTTCTTATGTGATTACATTTGTAGAAACACATCTCCCTCAGATCTTTCTTACAGGTATATCCTTCCTACTAAATACCATTTCCAGCATCCTCTGCATCTACTTGGCTATTTCCATTGGACAGCTTTTCAATGAATACCGTACAGCACTCGCTGTTGCAGCCTACATTGGTATCCAAATCGTCATTGGATTTATTGAACTTTTCTTCAATCTTAGTTCTAATTTCTATGTCAATTCACTTGTAGGGCTTAATGACCATTTCTATATGGGAGCAGGTATAGCCATTGTTGAAGAACTCATTTTCATAGCTATCTTTTACCTCGGAACCTACTATATTTTGAGAAACAAGGTTAATTTGCAATAATTTTAAAATCAAATAAGAAAAACACAGAAAGTCAAATTAATAAAAAATTGATTTTCTGTGTTTTTTAGATTATTGCTAACTAATTTTGGTTTTAGCCAACACCAATAACAATTATTGACTCTAGAATACATAGAATCATGGTTATAATCATCTTTTTATTCATATAAACAACCTCACTTTCTTTTTTATATATGATATAATATTTTGAAAACATACTAAAAAATTCCCATATAAGCAATTGAGGTGACAGAAATGAAAAATTACGGAAAAATTTTTAAACAATTTAGAGAATCACGTGGATTAACATTAAAAGATGTTGCAAAACATGGTCTATCTACATCACATATTTCTAGATTTGAAAGAGAAAATTCTGATCTGACGATTGGTAAATTTATGCAAGCATTAGATGCTATTAATATTCCTGTTGAAGAATTTATGTATGCTGCAAATGACTTTCATCGGGATGAAATAAATGAATTATTAGAGCAAATTCGACTTCTAAGCTCTAAAAGAGATATTTCAGGAATGGAAAAACTACTTATTTCTCAACTTGAAAAGACTACAAAAAGAGAGAAATTCTATACTCTGAATACCATTCTAGTAAAAATTCGCTTACAAGATTTGTCAGAAAAAATCTATTACCATGAATCTGATATTAAATATCTATCTGACTATCTTTTTTCTGTGGAATACTGGGGATGCTATGAATTACTTTTGTTTATGAATACTATAGATGTATTATCTCACCCTACTATGATGTGCTTATCAAGAGAAATGTGTCAACGTTCCGAATTCTACAGAGATTTACCACATTATCGTAGATTGCTTGCCACCATGTTACTAAATGGATATATCACGTGTATAGAAAGAGAGGAATTTTTAGATTCTTTATATTTTAAAAAGCAACTAAAACATTGTTATTTTACAGAAACTGAGATATATGAAAAATTAGTTTTTCACTATGCCGAAAACTTATATACTTTAAAAAAAGACAAAAATAAACGTTCTGTTTTAGAAATGAGAAAGTGCATAGCAACGATGAAGTTAGTCCACAGCGATAGCTTAGCAAAAAAATTTGAAAAACATTTAGCAAAGGTAATAGAAGAACTGAAATAATTTTCTTATATGGGAAAATTTTTAATTATTATTTCAAAAAGAGTATCATTAAATCATCAAATTAAGGAGGTGAAAATATGAGAACAGTGCAAATTATTGACCTTGAAGATCTATTAGATACAGATCAAACTTACTCCGTACCAGGTCATTGTGGTCCAAGCCATTCTTGTGGTGGCGGACGATAGTTTTCTATGAGACGAGTTCTCACTCGTCTCCTTTATTTTATAATGGTGATATTATGCTAAAAAAAATATATACTAATATTGGAGATTATTATTTCGATAGTGAGAAATTCACATTATCTACTTCTTCAGTAGAGGGAACTACCTCCTATAAGCCCCCCTACATCCCCAAAAATGTTTTACAAAAAATTGTTATTAACATATCTAACAGTTGCAATTTATCCTGTTCTTACTGTTATGCGGATGGTGGAAATTACGGCATGGATAATAAAATCATGACTCTAGATACTGCTGATAATATTATTAACGAAGTCAAATTTAGAGGTATAACACAAATTAATAGACTTATCCTATTTGGTGGAGAACCTTTTCTTAATACTCAATTATTCGAATACATTATTAAAGAATTTTCCAAATTTACAACTATACTTAAAATAGAAACCGTGACTAACGGAACAATACTAAATAATAATGTTAAAAAAATAATAGATAATTTCCAACCATATCTAACTATTAGTTTAGATGGTCCAGAATTTATACATGATAAATTAAGAGGTAAAGGTAGTCATCGTAAAACTACTAAATTTATCCACTATTTAAAAACTATAAACTACACTAATTTTGAAATTGCTTCAACATACACTAGACTACATCAATTACATTCTCTAAGTAGAGATGATATTTTCCAATATTTTACAAATATGGATGTACACTTTAACATCAATGACGTATTTAGTAAAAATAAGGTGCTTGTGGTTAAAGAAATGGAAAAAAGCTTAGTAGATAGGAAAAAATTCATTACTGATTCTATAAATAATATTGTTGAAAATAATGAAAAAGCTTTTATAAGTCCCATCCTATATGATGTTTTAATTTCTATGATTTATAAGAGTACTAATCATACATTCTGCGACGATATAGATCCTTCAAATACCATAACTTTTGATGTTGATGGTAGCAAAAAATTGTGTTTTAGATTTTGGGGAACTCATAATAGCTCTAAAGCAGAGCTATTTAATAATAAAGAATACTTCCAACAATGTAAAGATTGTTGGTGTAAAGGTATGTGTCTTGAATGCGTTGCTAATATCATTGATGGTTATTCTTCAGTAATTAACGAAGATGGACAATTTATAGAATGTCATAAGCCTGAATTAATGGAATATTGTATTAAAGAAATCATTTATCTTTCACAAGATCAATCCAAAATATCTAAACTCGTTAATAATTTCAAAAGGTTTATCCGCTATGCTTAAAAATTTCTTTTCCAAGAAACACCTCATACTTTACTTCTTTTCTATTGCGATTACTTGGCTGGAAGCAATTATCACACCAGCCCTTGTTCAGAATATTGTTACCAGTTTTACCAATCAAGAGCTAGGCCTTCTTTGGAAAGTTTTGATTTTGGGAATCCTTGGAAACCTCATCCTCTTACTAGGCTTAGCTGGGAAACGCTATTACTACGCTCGTTTGATTACTGACTTCAAATATGGAATCAAGAGTGCTATTTTCAAGCGATTTTTAAACAGTTATGAGATTGATGAAAAGGATATTTTGTCCGACCTAGAAAATGACGTCAAGCAACTAGAAGAAAGCTATATTGAGCCAACGGTCATCATCATTTCTTCTCTTGGCTTCACAACTGTGTCCATTCTCTATGCCCTATGGACTAATTTTTACCTAGGCTTGATTTTCATCCTCTTCTACTCCTTTCCTGTACTCTGCAGTGCTATCGGATCAAAGCGTTTGGACTCACTTTCTGAAAAGCGGTCCACTGTTAACCAGAGCTACTTAGCAAGCTTGACAAATTTTATTGGTGGTAGCCAACAAATTCGCCATTATCAGGGACAAGACTACTTTTTTACTCGCTACCAAAAACAATTACAAACCAGTCTAGATGCCGAAATCAACTATGAAAAACAACGCACTTTAAACAGTCTCTTGATCAATAGCATCGATGCCTTTTGTTCTGTCACACCAATCGTCATCGGTGGCTTTATGACCTACTATAATTATTTAGATGCGGCGAGTTTTGTGGCTATCTATCTAGTTTCCCATAATATCGGCTATCAATTCCAAGAGTTGGCTTACTTTACCAACACCCGAAAAGCGACTCGAACTCTTCTCAACAAATACCAAAAACTTTTGAACCAGTCTGATCCCATCTCGCCTAGAAGCATAGAAAATATTTTCCCTATCCAACTTGACACCATCTCCCTTGAAAAAGAGGGGAATAGCCTCTTGTCTCCGATTTCCATACACATCAAGCAAGGAGAAAAAATTGCCATTATCGGGGAAAGCGGCTCTGGTAAAACAACCCTGCTCAATATCATTCATGGAGAAGAGACACCAACAAGTGGTCAGATTAGCTTTGCTGGTCAGAACCTGTCACGTCAAGAAATCACAAGTATTAGTTCCTATATTCTCCAAGATAGCCATTGCTTTGACACGCTATCTCTGGAAGACAATATCCTTCTAGGACTGGATAAAAATCCAGAGACTTTAAATCATATCCTCAAAAAAACAGGATTAGAACATTTGAAAAATCGACCCCTCAGCAATGATAGTCTGTCTGGTGGCGAAAAACAACGCCTAGAAATCGCTCGCGCCCTCTACCACGATAGACAACTCATTTTAGCAGATGAGATTAAGGCCAATCTTGACTCGGAAAATAGCAAAAAAATTAGCGACTTGCTCTTCTCCCTACCTCAAACAGTCATTGAAGTCATTCACCACTACACAGAAGAGGACTTAAAGCACTATGACCAAGTCATTCACTTAAGCAAAGAAAAGTAGTATTCTTCGAAAATCGCTTCAAACTATGTCAGTTTGACCTACAAACCCAACACTTTGCTTTGAGCAACATGCAGCTGACTTTCTAGTTTGTTCTTTAATTTTCATTATCCCTTGTGCATTTCCTTGAAATTTTCTGAAAAAAGAGTAAACTGGTATGCAAGAAGTCTATTTCGTGGAGTTTAGGATGAAATTATATGTTCAATTAATGATTCTCTTTGTGATTTCTCTAATCGGAGAGGGGATTTCCAGTTTCTTTCATTTGCCCATACCCGGCAGTATTATAGGTTTGATTATTCTTTTTCTAGCCCTACAATTCAAGTGGCTGAGAACTAGGCATGTCAACATGGTGGGGAATTTCTTGCTGACCAATATGACCATTCTCTTTTTGCCGCCAGCAGTGGGAATCATGGAGAAGTTTGATGTGATTGCTCCCTATCTTTTGCCCATTGTTTTGATTGTCTTTTTTGCAGCAGTCATCAATATTATCCTTATTGCCTTGGTGGTTCAGTTTATCAAGAGACGATTTGAGGGAGATTATGAGAAAGGAGATGCCAAATGAGTGAATTTGTTTCCAATCCCCTGTTTGGGCTTGCCTTATCTATCCTAGCTTATCTAGTGGGGATGTTGATTTACAGACGTTTTCCTCATCCATTGACAACGCCCTTGCTTTTGTCAGCTGTTTTCATTATTATCATTCTAAAGGTGACGGGTATTTCTTATCAAGATTACTACCAAGGTGGGGTTTATTTGAACAACTTGATTGTCCCATCGACCGTGGCTCTAGGGATTCCGCTTTATAAGAGTTTTCATCTGATGAAGCACCATGCTCGGAGTATTCTCTTTGGTAGTTTGCTAGCAGTAGTTGTCAATACCTCTTTCACAGCCCTTGTGGCGAAAATATTTGGCATGGACTTTTTCCTAGCTATTTCTCTCTTTCCCAAGTCAGTGACAACCGCCATGGCAGTAGGAATTACAGAAAAATTGCAAGGTCTGACTACTGTGACCTTAGTGGTTGTAGTGGCGACTGGGATTTTAACTAGTGTCATCGGACCAACCCTTTTGAAGTGGTTGAAAATTGACGATCCAGTAGCTGTTGGTCTTTCTCTTGGAGGAACAGGCCACGCAGTCGGAACAGGTACAGCCTTCCGATACGGCTCTGTAGCAGGAGCCATGGGTGGTTTGGCTATCGGTGTCACCGGTATTCTCTATGTCTTTGTCAGCCCCATCGTAGCTAGTTTGATATTGAGTTAATACTCTTCGAAAATCTCTTCAAACCGCGTCAACGTCGCCTTGCCGTAGGTATGGTTACTGACTTCGTCAGTTTCATCTACAACCTCAAAACACTGTTTTGAGCAACCTGCGGCTAGTTTCCTAGTTTGCTCTTTGATTTTCATTGAGTATAAAAAGCAAGGAATTCGAGCAATCTCATTATGGTAGTGACATGGGGGGCTAACTTCTCATATTTATACATTTCTCCAATCAGTTAGTTGATTACAATCGAGATTTTCTATACTCTCCTTATAAGATTTTCGCATAAGATGAGACAGCACACGCTGAAGACGTCTATGTTATTTAGATTTAATGCAATCTTTTAAAAGAGTTTTGATAATCTATATTTCTTATTTAGTTTAGTTGATTTCATATCACTATACTATAATGCTTATCCAAATGATTACACTATCAAAACATCTTATTATTGGATGCTTACGAAACAGATTTTTATACTCTTCAAACCACGTCAACTTGTCCTTAGTGTGTATATGTTACTGACTTGGTCAGTTCCTCAACCTCAAAACTATGTTTCGAGGAGCCTTCCGCTAACTTCCCAGTCTGATTTTCATTGACTATTAACGATACTTTATCACATAAAGAGGCTGGATGAAAAGTCTTCACAATCAAAAAATGCATACTATCAGGTCTTAAAAAATCCTGGTAGTATGCGTTTTTTATGAGCTGACTTATTTCCTTTCACTATATCGCAAAATGAAATAAGAACGGAACGATGAGATTTTGGAATTCAAATCAATTTATAAGAATGTTTTAGAAGCAATATTATCCTATTTCAGATTCAGTTCACTATACAATTGAGTTTTCAAGCAACCTATTTACATAATGTGTAAGTAATTAGGTTCGTGATTTCACTCTTTTCATTTCTAAAAAACCTCGCTTTCGCGAGGCTCTTCTATCTATAAGATAAGGCACGTCTAAAGGTTTTCCAAATCCCTAAATCATCCGTTTGAAGGACTAGGCTGGCATACATGCGTCCGATAAATCCTGTTGCTAGCACCGCAAAAATCACTGTAATAGCAAGCGAAATCCATGCTTCTACTCCCCCTGCATAGCCATTAATAGCTCTAAATGGCATGAAGAAAGTCGAAATAAAGGGAATATATGAACCAATCTTCAAGATAAGATTGTCACCAGCTGCACCCAGAGCTGTCACTCCAAAAAAACCACCCATAATCAAAATCATCAAAGGAGACAAGGCTTTTCCTGCGTCCTCAGGACGAGAAACCATAGAACCTAGAAAGGCCGCCAAGACGACGTACATAAAGAGACTAACCAAAATAAAGAGCAAGGTATTCAGTGAGAAAGCATCTCCCAAGTGATCTAAAACACCAGACTGAGCCAAGAATGGCAAATCTTTAAAGAACAGAATGGCAGCCAGACCACCTACAACATAAATCCCGATATGCGTTAAAATCACCAGAAATAGAGCCATCATCCGCGCATAGAAATAGTGACTTGCCCTTATGCTAGAAAAGACAACTTCCATAATTTTGGTGCCTTTTTCACTGGCAACTTCCTGAGCCGTCACACCCGCATAGGTAATCAGAATCATATAAAGAAAGAATCCTAAGGCGCCTGCTGCAATTGTTTGAATAAACTTTTTATTTTCCTTGGCTTCATCAATCTTTTCTGTGAATTGAACTGTCTGCGCTAGGCGTTTTTCCTGCTCTTGAGACAAGGAGGCCGTTGAACGATTAAGCTGATTTTGCAGTTCATTGAGTGTACCTGTAACCTCAAATTTAATTCCATTTTCAAGCGATGTTTCGCCATGATAAACTGCCTTTAGAACACTATCTTCTTGATCAATGGTCAGATAGCCTTTTAATTTTTCATCTTTAATCGCTTCTTTTGCACTTGCTTCGTCTTTATAGTCAAAGTTAATACCATTTACATTCTTCAGTCCTTCTGCTACAGATGGCACTGTTGTCACCACTGCCACTTTATCATTTTTAGCCATTGAAGAACCTTGGAGATAGCCAATTCCTCCAGAGATTCCTAAAAAGAGGAACGGCGAAATCACCATAAAGAAGAAACTCCACGATTTGACATGTCGAAGATAGGTTTCCTTGATTACAACCCACATATTTCTCATACTTCCACCCCTGATTCTAGTTTAAAGATTTCATCGATTGTTGGCGCTTGCTGGTCAAAGGTTGCGATATATTGCCCCTGAGTCAAGATTGGGAAGAGTTCCCTTCCAGCGCTCTCATCCTCCAAGATCAATTTCCAACTGCCTTGTTTAGTCAAGCTCACCTGTTTGACATGAGGAAGGTTTTCCAATTCTTCCTTACTTCGTTCACTTGAAACAAAGAGACGCGTTTTCCCATATTGATTTCGGACATCCTGGACCGGTCCATGCAAGACCACACGACCATCTCGAATCATCAGAATATCGTCACAAAGTTCCTCAACGTTGGTCATGACATGGTCAGAAAAGATAATGGTTGCTCCGCGCTCTTTTTCCTGAAAAATGACTTGCTTGAGCAATTCTGTATTGACTGGGTCCAATCCACTGAAAGGCTCATCCAAGATAATCAAGTCTGGTTCATGAATCAGAGTAATAATGAGCTGAATCTTCTGCTGATTTCCTTTTGACAGGCTCTTGATTTTATCTGTCAGCTTTCCTTTCACTTCCAACCTCTTCATCCATTGAGGGAGTTTTTCCTTAACTTCCTTGGCATCCATACCTTTTAGAGTCGCCAAGTAGCGAACTTGTTCAAGGACTGTCAATTTAGGCATGAGACTGCGTTCTTCAGGCAGATAACCAATCCGAGCGTAGGTTTCCTGACGAATATCCTGACCATCCAGACTGATTTCTCCTTGGTATTCTAAAAATTTCAAAATACTGTGGAAAATTGTTGTCTTCCCAGCACCGTTTTTCCCAACTAGTCCCAAAATACGACCTGGTCGCGCTTGAAAGTCAATACCAAACAAAACTTGCTTGGATCCAAAACTTTTCTCTAGACTTCTTACTTCTAGCATCTTTAACCTCCGAAATTTTTTTCACTCATTATACTCCTTTTTGATAGCCTTTACAATGATTTCTGTCCATTTTTAGAAGACTAATGCTATGTAAAATAGGGCATGGAGCGATTTTAGTGATAAATCCATTATACAGTAGCAAACTTAATTTATCCACTCTGCTCCTCAACTGTCTATTTTTGATCCTGAATTGTTATTTGAGTAACTCCTTTTTCCCCATAAAGTTCTCTTCCTCTAAAACTTCTGGAAAAAGGCGAATAATTTCAGACAACATTTTTTATAAGAAACAAGTTCATCTGTCATTTCAAGAAGGAGTAATCCTTTATCTACTAATGGACGGAACGGAATTCAACCGCCTGTCCGATATGTTTTCTAAGGAACATATCTACTATGCACATCCCTATACCTCTTGGGAAAGGGGAACTAATGAGAATCACAACAGGCTTATTCGTAGATGGTTACCTAAGCCTAAGGGAACTAAGAAAACGACTCCCAAAGAAATCGCATTCATCGAAAAATGGATTAACAACTATCCTAAAAAATGCTTGAACTACAAGTCGCCTAGAGAAGACTTCTGGATGGCTAACTTGAACTCGAAATTTAGCAATAATTCATTCACCATCTAACTATATTTAGTAATTATTTCAGAACTGATTCATATTAAAATTAACTAACGATTCAAAGGATTCATACTAGACATAAATTACATCCATCAGATAGAGACCCTTATTATTTTTAGATTTTAGCTTTTCTAGCTTCAGAATACATCTAAACTTTAGGGAATATGACTATTCGAAAGCTCGAATGCATCAAAATTATCTCAGATAAGCTATTCGAAACTTAGAATGCTTTTAAATTTATGTAATTGCGATTATTCTAAACCTAGAATACATGTAAACTTTAGGGAACGGACCTATTCTAAGTCTCGAAGGACTATTCACTATCCATTCCTCATCAAAAACACTCATTCCCCCTTTCTCCTCCAAAATATGGTATAGTAGAAATATACTATCTATGAGGAGTTTACATGTCACAGGATAAACAAATGAAAGCTGTTTCTCCCCTTCTGCAGCAAGTTATCAATATCTCATCGATTGTCGGTGGGGTTGGGAGTTTGATTTTCTGTATTTGGGCTTATCAGGCTGGGATTTTACAGTCTAAGGAAACCCTCTCTGCCTTTATCCAGCAGGCAGGCATCTGGGGGCCACCCCTCTTTATCTTTTTACAGATTTTACAAACGGTCGTCCCTATCATTCCTGGGGCCTTGACCTCGGTAGCTGGGGTCTTTATCTACGGTCACATCATCGGGACAATCTACAACTATATCGGTATCGTGATTGGCTGTGCCATTATCTTTTATCTGGTGCGCCTCTATGGGGCTGCCTTTGTCCAGTCTGTCGTCAGCAAGCGCACCTATGACAAGTACATCGGCTGGTTGGACAAGGGCAATCGTTTTGACCGTTTCTTTATCTTTATGATGATTTGGCCCATTAGTCCAGCTGACTTTCTCTGTATGCTGGCTGCCCTGACCAAGATGAGTTTCAAGCGCTATATGACCATCATCATTCTGACCAAACCCTTTACTCTCGTGGTTTATACCTACGGTCTGACCTATATTATTGACTTTTTCTGGCAAATGCTTTGACACGTAAAAAATCCGTTTGGTTTCCCAAGTGGATTTTTAAAGCGTAGATTAACTATAGCTTAATACTAAATATACTTTGGTATGGAAATCATGCATATTTTTCGATAGTAAGGCGAGGACTTACCTAGCCTTTCCGCCGTGATAGAAACACCTGAAATCTAATGGTTTCAGGTATTCGGAAACTTTGAGACATTAGGCTCAAAGTTTAGGTATGGAATTTCGAAGAAAGTCGCTACCGTCCGTAATCACTTAAGGAAAGGCTCAAAAATATTATTTGCAACCACAAAATCCGTTTGGTTTCCCAAGCGGATTTTGTGCTTTATTTTGAAACTTCTTTTGCAAGGACAAAGTTTCCAAGAGTAGCAGAACCATTTCCTGCGACTGCTGGCGTCACGATGTAATCACGCACATCAGGTACTGGTAGGTAGCCATTGAGAAGAGATGTAAATTTCTCACGGACACGGTCCAGCATGTGTTGTTGAGCCATGACCCCTCCACCAAAGACAATCACGTCTGGGCGGAAAGTCACTGTCGCATTAACCGCAGCTTGAGCGATATAGTAGGCTTGAACATCCCAAACAGGGTTGTTGAGTTCAATGTTTTCCCCACGAACACCTGTACGAGCTTCCAAACTTGGACCAGCTGCATAGCCTTCCAGACATCCCTTATGGAAAGGACAAACACCCTTAAACTCTTTTTCAATATCCATTGGGTGTCTAGCAACATAATAATGACCCATTTCAGGGTGACCCACACCACCGATAAACTCACCACGTTGGATAACACCTGCACCGATACCTGTACCGATTGTGTAGTAAACCAAGTTTTCGATACGACCACCCGCATTGTTACGGGCAACCACTTCACCATAGGCAGAGCTGTTTACGTCGGTTGTGAAGTACATTGGCACGTTGAGGGCGCGACGAAGGGCACCAAGCAAGTCCACATTTGCCCAGTTTGGTTTTGGAGTCGTCGTGATAAAGCCATAAGTTTTTGAGTTTTTATCAATATCAATCGGACCAAATGAACCAACTGCAAGACCAGCAAGGTTGTCGAATTTTGAGAAGAACTCAATGGTTTTATCGATTGTTTCGATTGGAGTTGTTGTTGGAAATTGTGTTTTTTCTACAACGTTAAAGTTTTCATCACCGACAGCACAGACAAACTTTGTACCGCCCGCTTCCAAGCTTCCATATAATTTTGTCATGATAAACCTCTTGTTTTTATTTTCTTTATTATAGCATATTTCGAAAGTCTAAATTTCTCTATTTTTTAGATTTTCCTCTGTAAATCTTACCATTCAAGCAAAAACGAACAAACATGTCATTTGTTCGTTTTCACATTAGAGAGGATTGATTAGATTTTCACTTCGATCACAGCATCCCCCTTCGCAACTGAACCTGTTGCGACTGGAGCTACTGAAGCGTAGTCAGCTGTGTTTGTAACGATAACCATTGTTGTATCATCAAGACCAACTGCAGCGATTTTGTTTAAGTCAAATGTTCCAAGAACATCGCCAGCTTTCACCTTGTCACCTTGAGCAACTTTTGCTTCAAAACCTTCACCGTTCATTGTTACAGTGTCGATACCAACGTGGATCAAGACTTCAGCACCATCAGTTGTTTTCAAACCAAAAGCGTGTCCTGTTGGAAAGGCGATTGAAACTTCAGCATCAGCTGGTGCATATACCACACCTTGACTTGGCTTCACAGCGATACCTTGTCCCATAGCTCCACTTGAGAAGACTGGGTCATTAACATCAGCAAGAGCTACAACATCACCGACGATAGGAGTTACAAGTGTTTCATTTTGAAGAGCTGCTGGAATATTACCAGTTGTTTCTTCTTGGACCAAACGTTCTGTCGTCGCTTCAGTAGTAACTTCTTCTTCGTCCTCGTAACCAAACATGTAAGTAAGAGCAAAACCAAGGGCAAATGATACAGCTACCATGAGAAGGTATTGGGCAAGTTGTCCGTTACCAACATAAAGCATTGTACCAGGGATGATGGTGATACCATTACCAGTACCAGCAAGTCCAAGGATAGAAGCCAATCCACCACCGATTGCACCAGCAATCAATGAAAGGAAGAATGGTTTACGGAAGCGCAAGTTAACCCCGAAGATAGCAGGCTCTGTAATACCTAGGAAGGCAGAAAGAGCAGCTGGGAAAGCAAGTGTTTTTAGTTTTGGATTTTTAGTTTTAACACCAACCGCAACAGTCGCAGCACCTTGAGCTGTCATAGCAGCTGTGATGATAGCGTTGAATGGGTTAGCATGGTCAGCAGCAAGCAATTGAACTTCAAGCAAGTTGAAGATGTGGTGCACACCTGACACGACGATCAATTGGTGAACCCCACCAATCAAGAAACCACCAAGACCAAATGGCATGCTGAGGATCGCTTTTGTAGCGATAAGGATGTAGTTTTCAACTACGTGGAAGACTGGTCCGATGACAAAGAGTCCAAGGATAGACATGACCAAAAGTGTCACGAATGGCGTTACCAAGAGGTCAATCACATCTGGAACAACCTTGCGGACCGCTTTTTCAAATTTAGCTCCGACAACCCCGATGATGAAGGCTGGAAGAACAGAACCTTGCAAACCAACAACAGGGATGAAACCAAAGAAGTTCATAGCTGTTACTTCACCACCTGAAGCGACTGCCCAAGCGTTTGGAAGTGAGCCAGAAACAAGCATCATACCAAGAACGATACCAACGGCAGGATTTCCACCAAATACACGGAAGGTTGACCACACAACCAAACCTGGCAAGATGATGAAGGCCGTATCTGTCAAGATTTGTGTGTAAGTTGCAAAGTCACCTGGAAGTGGCATTTCAAGAGCGTTGAAAAGACCACGCACACCCATGAAGAGACCTGTCGCTACAATAACTGGGATGATTGGAACGAAAACGTCACCGAAAGTACGGATAGCACGTTGGAACCAGTTCCCTTGTTTAGCAGCTTCTGCTTTCATGTCAGCTTTAGATGATGTTGGCAAGCCAAGCGCAACAACTTCATCGTACATTTTGTTAACTGTACCTGTACCAAAGATGATTTGGTATTGACCTGAGTTAAAGAAAGCACCTTGAACTTTTTCCAAGTTCTCAATCACTTCTTTATTGATTTTTCCTTCATCTTTGACCATGACACGAAGACGAGTCGCACAGTGAGCTACACTGTTGACATTTTCACGTCCGCCCAAGGCATCGATGACTTTTTTTGCAATTTCCTGATTGTTCATTTGCAAAAATCTCCTTATATAAAATTTTGTTATTGTTTGAAAGCGATTTTATTCGCCCTACGACTATTATTTTATCATGTTTTAGAAATATGTCAAGCGTTTTGCAGAAAAAATATTCTATCCACTTAGTGGGCACGCCATAGATTGATTGTTTTTGACTGTTTTAGCAGGCATTTCTTAAAAAAATAAGTTTGGAATCTTGTTTAAAAGGATTTTGCTTCACTTTCTTTCATTTTTTTGTAGATAGATGATTGATTTTCTGGTTTTAATTTGTGATAAACGCTTGACAGCTTTTCCTCTTTTTTAACATAAAAGGCTTGCATTTTTTATCGAAAACGGTTACTATTAAAAGTGATAAGATTTTTGGAGGAATGAATGAATGGAATGGACAACTGAGCGTCGTTACAGACTTTATCAAGATTGGACGCAAGAAGAAATTCAACATATAAAAGAAAATATAGCACAATCTCCATGGCATACTCATTACCATGTTGAGCCAAAAACAGGACTTCTCAACGATCCAAATGGCTTTTCCTACTTTGATGGCAAGTGGATTGTTTTTTATCAGAACTTTCCATTTGGTGCAGCCCATGGTTTAAAATCTTGGGTGCAATTGGAAAGTGAGGACTTGGTTCACTTCACAGAAACTGGTGTCAAAGTTTTACCTGATACTCCATTAGATAGCCACGGTGCCTACTCTGGTTCTGCCATGCAATTTGGTGATCAGTTATTCCTATTTTATACAGGAAATGTCCGCGATGAAAACTGGATCCGTCACCCTTACCAGATTGGAGCTTTGATGGATAAGGATGGTAAGATTACCAAGATTGACAAGACCTTGATCGACCAGCCAGCAGACTCAACTGACCACTTCCGTGATCCGCAAATTTTTAACTTTAAGGGGCAATATTATGCTATCGTTGGTGGACAGGACTTGGAGAAAAAAGGTTTCGTCCGTCTCTACAAGGCTGTCGATAATGACTATACAAACTGGCAAGCCGTTGGCAACCTTGACTTTGCTAACGACCGTACTGCCTACATGATGGAATGTCCAAATCTGGTCTTTGTAGGGGAACAACCTGTCCTTCTCTACTGCCCACAAGGATTGGATAAGAACGTTCTAGACTACGATAATATCTTTCCAAATATGTATAAGATTGGGGCTTCCTTTGACCCTGAAAATGCCAAAATGGTAGATGTGTCTCAACTTCAAAACATGGACTATGGTTTCGAAGCCTATGCAACTCAAGCCTTCAACGCTCCTGATGGACGTGCTCTAGCTGTTAGCTGGCTTGGCTTGCCTGATGTTTCATATCCATCTGACCGTTTTGACCACCAAGGAACCTTCTCTTTGGTCAAGGAACTCACTATCAAAGACGGCAAACTCTACCAATACCCAGTCGCAGCTATCAAGGACCTTTGTGCTTCTGAAGAACCTTTCTCAAACCGTGCCCAAACCAAGAACACTTACGAACTTGAACTCAACTTGGAAGCCAATAGCCAGAGCGAGATTGTCTTACTTGCTGATAAAGAAGGCAAGGGACTTTCAATCAACTTTGACCTTGTAAATGGTCAAGTGACAGTGGATCGTAGCCATGCTGGAGAACAGTATGCCCAAGAATTTGGAACTACACGTTCTTGCCCAATCGAGAATCAGGCTACTACTGCTACGATTTTCATCGATAACTCTGTCTTTGAAATTTTCATCAATAAAGGAGAAAAAGTATTTTCTGGTCGTGTCTTCCCACATGAGGACCAAAATGGTATCCTGATTAAATCTGGAAACCCAACTGGAACTTACTATGAATTAGATTATGGTCGCAAAACTAACTGATGTCGCCAAACTTGCAGGCGTCAGTCCTACTACCGTTTCTCGGGTTATCAATAAAAAAGGGTATCTATCTGAAAAAACCATTCAAAAGGTTAATGAAGCCATGCGAGAATTGGGCTATAAACCCAACAACCTAGCTCGTAGTCTGCAAGGAAAATCAGCTAAATTAATCGGCTTGATTTTCCCCAATATTTCTAACGTTTTCTATGCAGAATTGATTGATAAGCTGGAACACCAACTCTTCAAAAATGGATATAAGACCATCATCTGCAACAGTGAGCACGATTCTGAAAAGGAACGCGAATATATCGAAATGTTGGAAGCCAATCAGGTAGACGGCATCATTTCTGGTAGTCACAACTTGGGAATCAAAGACTACAATCGTGTGACAGCACCGATTATTTCCTTTGACCGCAACCTGTCGCCAGACATTCCTGTCGTTTCCTCTGACAACTATGCTGGTGGGGTTCTTGCTGCCCAGACCTTGGTTAAGACAGGCGCCCAATCTATCATCATGATTACAGGGAATGACAATTCTAACTCGCCAACTGGACTGCGCCACGCTGGTTTTGCATCTGTACTCCCAAAAGCACCTATTATCAATGTTTCCAGTGACTTTTCTCCCGTCAGAAAAGAAATGGAAATCAAGAATATCTTGACTCGACAAAAGCCAGATGCCATCTTTGCTTCAGATGACTTGACTGCTATTCTGGTCATTAAAATTGCTCAAGAACTGGGCATTTCTGTCCCTGAAGAACTCAAGGTCATCGGATATGATGGGACCTACTTTATCGAGAATTACTACCCCCAACTGGCTACTATCAAGCAACCTTTGGAAGAGATTGCCTGCCTCACTGTTGATCTACTCTTGCAAAAGATTGAAGGCAAGGAAGTCGCAACAACTGGTTACTTTTTACCAGTTACATTATTACCAGGAAAAAGTATTTAATACTCAATGAAAATCAAAGAGCAAACTAGGAAGCTAGCCACAGGCTGTACTTGAGTACGGCAAGGCGAAGCTGACGTGGTTTGAAGAGATTTTCGAAGAGTATAAGCACAAGAAAACTCAGACCGATCTGTCTGAGTTTTTTATGATCTTAAATTTTCTAAATAACGCTGGGCTGTCTCTAAGTTAAAGGTTTTCTCTGCTATAAGGCGCTCGACTAGGGGAGCTACCTCAGATTCACTAGCACCTGCGAGAAGTGCCAAGGATTTAGCCTGCAATTTCATGTGGCCTTGCTGAATCCCTGTACTCACCAAGGCTTTCAGGGCCGCAAAATTTTGGGCAAGCCCAATAGACACGATAAGCTGGGCTAATTCTTTGGCAGAAGAATTTCCCAGTAGTTCATGACTGAGGGCTACACGAGGGTTGAGACCGATAGAGCCACCCTTGGTCGCCACAGGCATGGGCAGGGTCATCTCACCGACCAATTCTTCTCTTTCAAGGTCCAGCGTCCATTGACTAAGACCTTGGTAATGTCCATCTCGACTGGCAAAGGCATGAGCCCCGGCTTCGATGGCACGCCAGTCATTACCAGTAGCAATTAAAATGGCATCAATACCGTTAAAAATTCCTTTATTGTGGGTAGCAGCTCGGTAAGGATCAGCTTGCGCAAACTGACTAGCCAAAGCAATTTTCTCCGCGATTTCTCGTCCTTGATCCTTTTGGCGGCTCAAGTAGCGAAAGGCGATGCGACAGGTTGCAGTCACTAGAGAATTGGTCGCGTAATTAGACAGGATTCCCATAAGACTCTGTCCCTGGCTGAGTTCTTCTAAGACTGGTTTCAAGGCTTCCAGCATGGTGTTGAGCATATTGGCTCCCATGGCTTCTTGGGTATCAACATGGAGATAAACAACAAGGAAGTCTGTTTCGCCTTTTATCTGTTCTACATGTAAATCACGCGCCCCACCCCCACGTTTGACGATAGAAGGATAGGCTTGATTGGCAAGCTCCAAGAGTTCAGCCTTCTTTCTGGCAATTTTCTCTTGGGCTTGTTCAGGATCAGCAACTTGATAAAGGGCTACCTGCCCAATCATCTGGCGCTGATGGACTTGTGCAGTAAAACCACCTGCTCGCTTGATGATTTTACTGGCATAGCTGGCCGCAGCAACCACGGACGGTTCTTCTGTCACATAGGGAACTGTGTATTCCTGACCATTGACGAGGATCTCTGGAACCATCGAATAAGGTAAAGAAAAAGTTCCCACCACATTCTCACTCAGCTGGTCTGCCACAGTCACACTCATCTGTTCATCCTGCTCCAAACTCGCTTGTCTCTCAGGACTAAGGAGCGCCTGAGCTTTTAACAGCTCGAGGCGCTCTTGGTATGATTTTTTAGAAAATCCATTCCAACTTATCTTCATTATTTTTCAACCTTGCTATAACGGCGTTGGTGGTCAACAATTTCAATCAAGGCAAAATCTTGATTTTCATAGCCAGCAAACTGGGCAGAATTTGTCTCATCTAAGTCTACTTCCTCAAAGAAGACTTTTTCATAGTCAACAACAGACAGGGCAGTTCGTTGGTTGAGCTTATTCAAACGGTCTTTATCCAGATAAGCTTCGTATCCTTCAACCAATTCACCACTAAAGAACTCAGCTACAGCCCCGCTTCCATAACTATAAAGGGCGATTTTATCCCCAGCCTTCAAGCTATCTGTATTTTCCAAGAGAGACAAAAGTCCAAGGAAAAGTGAACCTGTGTAGATATTCCCCACTTTTTGACTGTAGAGAATAGACTGGTCAAAGTGCTTTTGCAAGAGGTCCTTTTTCTCTTGAGGCAGGCTCTTATCCATGATTTTTTTTAAGCCTTTGAGTGCTAATTTAGGGTAAGGCAAGTGGAAGCAAACAGCTGCAAAATCATCCAAAGTAAGCTGGTAGCGTTTTTGGTATTCAAGCCAAGTCGTTTTCAAACTATCCAAATATTGTTGGGTAGAATAAACACCATTTACATAAGGAGTTGTCGAGTAATTTGGACGCCAGAAATCCATGATGTCACGAGTCTGAGCCACATTGTCATTATTAAAAGCCATCATGCGTGGATTTTGTGTAATCAACATGGCCACACTGCCAGCACCCTGAGTGGGTTCTCCTGGAGTTTCAATACCATACTTGGCAATATCACTGGCAATGACCAAGACCTTGGACTGTGGAGAATTTTCCACATGCAATTTGGCATAATGAAGGGCAGCTGTCGCTCCATAGCAGGCTTCTTTAATCTCGAAACTACGAGCAAAGGGCTGAATGCCCAGCAAGCCATGTACAAAGACGGCCGCAGCCTTACTCTGGTCAATTCCTGACTCGGTAGCCACAATGACCATATCAATTTCTTGTCTTTCTTGCTCAGTTAAAATAGAGTCACTTGCACTGGCCGCCAAGGTCACGATATCCTCAGTTAAGGGCGCAATACTCAATTCCTCGAGTAAGAGTCCTTTACTTAATTTTTCAGGGTCAATGCCCCTCGCTTCTGCTAAGTCTTGTAATTTCAAGACATATTGACTGGTCGCAAAACCAATCTTATCAATACCGATTGTCATATTTACCTCTGTTTTATCATTCATGTAAAAAATCGTCCAGTACTATTTTATCACAAATGGCAATAAAAGAGAGAAAAAAGACTTGATTCACCAAATCAAGCCTCTTATTGGTCATAATTTTAAAGAATGATTAGTTGCTATAGAGTTCACCAACATAAGTAGCTTTATAAGCCCCATTCTCAGTTATCAGTTCCTGGAGGATTAAATTTCCTGAGTAAGTTCTTCCCATCTCATCTACAAATTCTTGATAAAACTGACTGGTCGGAATTTCTCTGACATCCTTATCAAATGCCTTATCAAGTGTTTTACTAACCTTCTCAGCAATCAACTGATTCTCTTGCCATCCACTTTGAAACTCTGAACCCGAACTAGAAGCCATGACTGGGATAACCAGCAAGGTCAGTAGACTTACAGATAATAAGGAAAATAGTGATTTTTTCATGATTTTTCCTCCTTTCTATATAGAGAATAGCACATATAGAAAGCCTTGTCACTATATTTATCTTATTTTTCAGAAAATTCTTTTATTTCTGTAAAATCTACGATACTCGATGTGTTTTTATATAATGATACAGTCTGAGAATCACTGTTCCGCTAGCCATTCCAATGGAAATGACCAGAGCCAGCATAACAACTAATGTTGCACTTGCCAGCGCTTTATTATAGTCCCCTGTCACAAAAAAGGCAGTTGTCCGATAGGAGAGATAACCCGGAACCAGAGGAGCCAAGATGGCCAAGATAAAGACCACAGCAGGTGTCTTATAAAGAATACTCAAAATCTGGCTGACACATGAACCGATAATGGCCGCAATGAAGGTAGCCACAATAACATTGGTCGGTTCCTTGAGCAAGAGATAGATTAGCCAGACAGCCATGCCCAAAATCCCTCCAGGTAAGAGCATAGAGCGTTGCACATTGAGTACGATTAAAAAAGTGATAATAGCAAGAAGACTTGCCACTGCTTGTAATAAAAAGGTTGTTAGTGTCATATTAGTTCATCAATACCAAGGCGACAGAAGTTCCCGCCCCTAAAGCAAGGGTAATGAGCAGGGATTCAAACATCTTGCTCATACCAGAGTTTATGTGGTTGGTCATAATATCACGGACCGCATTGGTCAAGGCAATTCCTGGAACAAACGGCATGACCGCACCAGCTATAATCAAGTCTGCCGTTGAAGGAAAGCCTGTGTAGCGAGCCCAAAACTGGGCAATCATTCCAAAGACGAAGGCCCCAGCAAAGGCTGTTACAAAAGGAATTCGGATAAACTTCTCCACATAGAGGGAAAAGGCAAAACCAAATAAGGTCGCCACTCCTGCCCCAAGTGCGTCGTAGATATTTCCACTAAACATAACCGAAAAGAAAGGAGCACTTAAGGTCGCAGCTAAAGTTACCTGCAACTTGGTATAGGGAAGGGGTTGGGCTTGCAAGGCCGTCAATTGCTTAAAGGCTGTTTCTAAATCAATCTGCCCCCCAACCAGCTGACGAGAAATCTGGTTGACATCGCAGACTTTTTCGATGTTATAAGAAGAGGAGGTCACGCGCTTCATGCGCGAAATATTGGTATTTTCAATGGAGAAAAAGATGGCAGCAGGCATGGCAAGGACATTGCAATCCACAATCCCCTGCGAATGCGCAATCCGAATCATGGTATCTTCTACACGATGAATTTCTGAGCCACTTTTAAGGAGAATAGTCCCCGCTAGCATAATCACATCAATAACTGCATTTAATTCTTTTGACTCTTCCATGCATTCCTCCTTTTATCAACTCCCTCTATTTTATCACAAATCTGGAGTCAAAAAAAATCTTTGCCATGAAATCATGACAAAGATTGATTACTCATTTTGATTATCCATCTGATTTTAAGGAGTAGCTGAACTTGTTTTAGGTTTGTAGATTGAAATCTTGACTCTAGTCTTATTGAGGTCTACCTTTTCACCTGCTCTAGGACTTTGTTCAACGACTGTACCTTCAGCAGTTCCAGCGGGAGCTGTCGACACTTCTACAACTTCTATATTGGCTTCCTTAATCCCAACAATTTGAATCAAATTATTCTTAGTAAACTCCAAGCTGGAACCAATGTAGCTCGGCATGGCAACACTTGTAACTTTTTTAGCTACTGTCAAGACGATTTGAGTAGGTTTACTCAAATCATAAGGGATACCTGCACCTGGACTTTGTTTCATAATCGTTCCTGGTTCGCTTTCGCTGGACTCTTCTTCCTCTATCTTAATCAAATTCTCAGGAACCTTCTTCTGCTTGAGTTCCGAGATGACTTCTGTAGAGTTCCGTCCAATATAGTTCCCTAATTGAATCGTCGTAGCTTTTTTAGCTACTGTCAAGACGATTTGAGTTGCCTTGCTCAAGTCATAGGTCGTACCTTCTGGTAAACTTTGCTTCATGACCGTTCCAGCCTCACTCTCATTCGACTCTTCTTCCTCAATTTTAATCAAATTATCTGGAACTTTTTTCTCTTTTAATTCCGCTATGACATCAGAGGATTTCCGGCCGACATAATTACTAATTTGGAAAGATTGCTTGCCTGATGAGACAACCAAATTGATTTTCGTTCCTTCTTTTCGACCAGTTCCAGCGCCAGGATCTGTACGGATAATCCGCCCCTCTTCCACCTTTTCACTGGCCTCTGACTTCTCCTCGCCAATCTCAAAATTGGCTTTCTTGAGGGTTTCCTTGGCTTCCGCAACTGTCTTACCTGCCACATCTGGAATGGCAATGGTTGCAGGAGTTCTGGATAGTATCCAAATAAGAGAAGCTGCCACCAACACAATGCTGGCCAAAAAAATCAGGTAACGCATCTTAAATCTACGTTTTTTCGGTGCTTGTGGTTGGTAAGTTTCCTCTGTCACAACCTGGCTTGTTTTTTTGATTGGTTTGTGTTCTGTCTGCGCTTGAACCTTAGGAATCGAAGTCAAGGTGCTCTGGGATACTTTTGGTAGAGTCTTGGTGTCCGCCTTAGTCGCATCGTCAAAGACCAGCTTTGGTTCATTACGACGATTATAAGACAAACTACTAGACAAATCCACATACATTTCAGCAACTGATTTATAGCGATCTGTCAATTTCTTAGCAGTTGCCTTGATAACAACATTTTCCAAAGCCTGGGGCACAGATGGATTTTCAGCTATAACCGATGGCAGTGGTTTCTGGAAATGCTGGAGGGCGATGGTCACCGCACTATCCCCGTCATAAGGAATATGACCTGTCAGCATCTCATAGAAAATAATCCCCATTGCATAGATATCACTTTGTACCGTCGCCTTCGAACCACGCGCCTGCTCTGGTGACAAGTAATGAACTGAACCCAGCATCGAGTTAGTCTGAGTCAGACTCGTCTCAGCAAAGGCTACTGCAATCCCAAAGTCTGTAACCTTGACAGTCCCATCTGGTGTCAAAAGAATGTTTTGAGGTTTCAAGTCCCGGTGAACAATTCCTCTGGTATGGGCCAAACGCATAGCTAGGAGGATTTGTCCCATGATACGGACGGCTTCTTCATTAGAAAGAGGATAGTGTTCCTTGATATAGCGTTTGAGGTCAAGTCCAGCCACATACTCCATAGCTAGGTACTGTTGACCGTCTTCCTCGCCAATATCTGTTATCCGAACGATATGAGGATGGTCTAAATCTGCCATAGCTCTCGCTTCACGCTGAAAACGAGCTACAGCTATGGGGTCTGTCTGGTAGTTGGTTCTCAGAACCTTCACTGCCACTTCTTCCCCATCTAAGATTAAGTCTTTGGCTAGGTAGACATCCGCCATGCCTCCTCGACCAATCTGTTTGACAATCCGATAGCGTCCGGCAAAAATCTTGCCGATTTGGATCATTCTGCATCCTCCTCGTTCATAATAGAAACAAGGGCAACCGTAATGTTGTCTAAACCTCCTGCATTGTTAGCAAAACGAACAAGTGTCTCCGTTTTATCTGCTAAAGGAATATCACTGGTTACAATATCACGAATCTCACTGCCTGAAATCATGTTGGTCAAGCCGTCACTATTGAGCAAGAGATAGTCACCTGACTCAAGGATAACTGTCCCAAAATCAGGCTGAATTTCATCTTTTTGCCCAATAGACTGGGTGATAATATTTTTTTGCGGATGAGCTTCTGCCTCTTCTGGTGTCAATTGACCAGCCTTGAGCAATTCATTGACCAAGGAATGATCGCTTGTTAACTGGTGGTATTCTTCTCCACGAATCAAGCCGATACGCGAATCACCAATATGAGCATAGATAGCCTGATTATCAATAATAGCAAGGACTTCCAAAGTAGTTCCCATGCCTCTGTAAACTTCATCCTGACCAAGCTGGTGAATCTTTTGATTTTCAATTTCTAGGTAATGGGCGAACCATTCACGCACTTCATTGACTGTATCGATCTGGGTATCAACCCAAGCTATACCTAGGTCTGTTACCGCCATTTCACTAGCGATATTCCCTGCGCGATGACCTCCCATCCCATCAGCTAAAATAATCATGGTACGCCCAGCTCTATTGACATAGTGGTTGACATAGTCTTGGTTATTTGTTCGTTTCTGACCAACATCTGTTAATAATGAAATTTCCATGTGTCAGTTCCTTCCTAATCCGATATCTTACGAAATTGACTGATGAAGAATCCATCACTTCCATACAATTCAGGTGTGATGAGGATACAGCCATCTTTCATGATATCCTTACATTCATGTTCTAGTGTTACCTGCTCAAATTCAGGATGACTTTCTAAAAATGCCTGTACGACTTGAAAGTTCTCCTCTGAGACAATAGTACAGGTACTATAAGTTATTATACCACCTTTGCCTAGTGTTTGACAAACACTACCTAATATTTCTAGCTGAATTTCCTGCAAGGACGCGAAATCTGCTGTTTCTTTATTGTATTTGATATCTGGTTTTCGGCGCAAAAGACCGATTCCTGAACAGGGAGCATCCACTAAAATCTTATCAAATGAATCCTGACCAAAAAACTCATGCACCTTTCTGGCATCTAATTTTTGCGTTTGAACCCGATCTGCAACTCCCAGACGTTGGGCATTTTCTTGAATTAAGTCCAACTTGTGGTCGTACAAGTCCAGAGCAGTAACCTGACCTGTCGTGAGATAAGAGGCTATATGGGCTGTTTTCCCACCTGGAGCCGCACAGGCATCAAGCACTCGTTCATCACCTTGTAAATCAAGCGTCGGAGCAACAAGCTGACTGGATTCGTCTTGGATGGTAATGGCTCCATCCGCAAACAAATCATGGCCTGCAAAATGCCCTTGCTCCTTAACCAGACCAGTGGTTGCTAAAAGGGAATTATTCGCCTCCAACAAGGCTTGGATTTCCTCTTTTCGACTTAGGTCTGTTACACGAATACTGGCCTTGTTTCGCACCAAGAGACTTTCAAAGATGGCGTTTGCTCGCTCTTCACCGTATTCTTCCTTGAGCTTGGCAACTAGCCAAACCGGGAGAGAATAGGCAATGGAATCACGCTTGTTTTTTCGTTTGATGCTGGCAATATCTGGCCAGCCTTCACGCAGAATACGACGAAGGAGGGCATTGACCAATTTTTCACTGCCTTTTTTACGGACTTTGGCCAATTCTACTGCTTCATTGACCACAGCATGGTCTGGAATCTTATCCAAATAGCGAAGCTGGTAGGCACTCATGAGAAGAAGGACATAAAGCCAACTGTCTAACTGGTCTCTGTCTTCGATAAAGTGGGATAGGTACCATTCTAAGGTAAGTTTACTGGCTACCGTTCCATAGACCAGCTCGGTCACCAAGCCCTTGTCTGCTGCCGAAAGTTGACTCCCCTTGAGATACTTATTTAAGGCGATATTTGAGTATGCTTGATTGATAAAGACATCTTCTAATACCGCTAGGGCTAAACTTCTAGCCGTTTCTACTTTAGTCACCAAATCGTTCTCCTACAGTCAATGTACGTCCAACTCCGTTGAGGAAGGAAGCAATGTCCATCTTAGGTTTACCAGCTGGCTGCACTTGTTTGAGAGACAAAGCTCCTTCTGCCGTTGCGACAATCAATTCTTTCTTGCCGATAGAGAGGATTTCTCCTGGATTTCCCTGACCTTCTACTGCTAGAGCTTCATAAATCTTAAAGCGGTCGCCCTTAAGGAAAGTATGGGCAACAGGCCAGGGGTTCATCCCACGGATCTGGTTAAAAAGTTGACGATTGCTTTTATTCCAGTCCAATTTTTCTTCCTCTGGCTTGATGTTTGGCGAGAAAGTAACCTGACTTGGATTCTGCGGTTCAGGTTGGATTTCCCCAGCAATATAGGCCGGCAAAGTATCCAAAAGCAAATCACGACCAACTAGCGCCAATTTCTCAAACAAGGTGCCGACATTGTCCTCATCCGTTATAGGAATACTCCGACGAGAAATCATATCTCCTGCATCCATTTCCTTAACCATTTCCATAATGGTCACACCAGCTTCCTCATCCCCTTGAATCAAGGCATAATGGATAGGCGCACCACCACGGTGTTTAGGTAGAAGAGAGGCATGAACGTTGACCGCAAAGTCCATGCTATCAAGGAGTTTACTTGGGAGAAACTGCCCAAATGCAGCAGTCACAATTCCATCCGCTCCTAGCTTCATAATAGCTTCCATCTCAGGACTTCCAGATAATTTTTCAGGTTGGTAGATAGGAAGTCCAGCCTCCTTGGCAGCCTGCTTGACTGGGGTTTCTTGGATCACTTTTTTACGACCGACAGCACGGTCTGGTTGGGTCACAACGGCTAGAATTTCGTAACGGTCATCTGTCAAAAGCCCTTTTAAAACTGTTGCTGAAAAGTCGGGTGTCCCCATAAAGATTAATTTTGTCATATCTTCTCCTTCTTATAAAAATTGCTGTGGCTCATGGTCAATGCTGAGACGGAGCTCACTATTTTCCCGTTCTTGAGTCAGGGCCAAAACCTGATTGAGGGTCGGCCCCAGCTCATCTTCTAAACGGTATTTAATTAAAATCTGGTAATGATAGAGGTTGTGGGTACGGGCAATGGGTTTGGGCGTTGGCCCCAGAATGTGACTGGTCTCTGACAAGCCTGATCGCAAAATGTTCATAACTTCATAGGCACGTTTGACAACCTCTTCTTCTTTCTTGTGAGAAAGGGTAATGCCAATCGTGAAATAGTAAGGTGGATAACCAAGTTGTCGTCTGATTCCCATTTCATAAGCGTAAAAGCCTTCGTAGTCCTGATCCTTGGCAAATCGAATAGCGTAGTGCTGAGGATTGTAAGACTGAATCAGGACCTGACCAGCTTTTTCAGCCCGGCCTGCACGGCCTGCCACCTGAGTCAAGAGCTGGAAGGTTCTCTCAGAAGAACGGAAATCAGGCAGATTCAAGGCTGTATCCGCATTGAGCACTCCGACTAGGGTCACATTGGGAAAATCCAATCCCTTGGCAATCATCTGAGTACCTAGTAAAATATCCGCTTCCCCTTGTCCAAACTGGTCAAGCAGAGCTTGATGACTCCCTTTCTTGCGAGTCGTATCCACATCCATGCGCAGAATGCGTGCCTGAGGAAAAAGCTCTGCCAGCTCGTCATAGGCCTTCTGAGTTCCCGTCCCGTAGTAACGAATACTGCGACTCTTACAGTTAGGGCAGGCCTGAGGAATGTCCTTCGAGAAACCACAATAATGGCAGTTCATGGTCTTGGTATCCATGTGCAAGGTCAAGGAAATGTCACAGTTAGGACACGTATCCACCGTCCCACACTCCCGACACATGACAAAGCTAGAATAACCACGACGATTGAGCATGAGAACCACCTGCTCTTTTTTAGCCAGACGGTCTTGGATGGCTTCTAGCAAAGGAGGCGTAAAGTTTGACGTCTCGTTTTGTCCGATATAGTCACGAAAGTCAATCACTTGAACCTCAGGGATCCTAGCCAAAGGATTGGCCCGTTGGGTTAGATGTAAGTGTTGATAGACGCCTTTGCCAGCCCTCGCACGGCTCTCTAAGCTCGGCGTTGCAGAACCAAGGACTAAAGCCGCTTGATTACACTGTGCCCGTAAAATAGCCACCTCTCTGGCATGGTAGCGTGGATTGCTGTCCTGCTTATAAGTCGCTTCATGCTCCTCATCGATAATCATAACACCTAGATTTTTCAGCGGAGCAAAGATGGCCGATCTGGCGCCAACCACAACTTGGGCATGACCTCTCTCCACCTTGCGCCATTCGTCGTACTTTTCACCATTGGACAGGCCTGAGTGAAGGATGGCAACTTTCTCACCAAAACGGGCAATAAAACGCTCCGTCATCTGAGGAGTCAAGGAAATCTCAGGCACTAACAAGATGGCTGTTTTCCCCTTATCCAAGGCCCCTTGGATAATCTGCAAGTAAACCTCGGTCTTCCCACTTCCTGTAATCCCTTGAAGGAGGAAGGGAGGCTGATGACTTCCAATCGCACTGACAACCACATCTCGCGCCTGTCTTTGCTCTGGATTCAACTCTAAAGGCTGACTTGCCTCAATACCTTCAAAATAAGCAGCCGAGCGTTGAACTTCCTTTTGGACTATGGTCACAGCACCTTGTTCCACAAAGAAGTTAACTTGCTCCCTCGAATAGAACTCTAGCAAACTAGCCAAGGAAGCACTCTCAGGATGAGAAAGCAAATAGTCTCTCAATTCCAACTTTTTCTTGGCACGCGCAGATATTTCAACATCTTCTAATTGAGCAAGGTCTACCTCATACCAAGACTGGGTCTTGACCTTCTTTTGATCGACCGCCTGATATTCCAAACCAAGCAGGCCTTTTCTAGTCAAACGCATCATTTCAGCTTGCTTAGCTAAATCCAGAGAAGAAAAGGCTAGCGAATCTTCTGAACCAAACAAGCGCTCTCGGTCTTCCTGACTCAGACCTACCAGAGGATAGAGAATTTTGTCATAGCTAGAGTTCAGAAATCCCGGTAACATAGCCTTGAGAATAGAGATTTTGTAGGAGAAGACAGATTTACGTAGCTCTTCAGCTAACCAGAGTTGTTCTTGCGTGAGAACAGGAGAAAAATCCAGTACCTCGGCAATATCTTTTAAATCTTGCTCAATCTCTTCTTCATCTGATTGGGATTCCAAACCAAGCACAATCCCTTGAATCAGGCGATTGCCCTTACCAAAAGGCACATGAACCCGCATCCCAACTTCCAGCATTCCCTCAAATTCCTCAGGAATCCTGTAACTATAGGGCTGGTCCGTCTGCATCAAGGGCACATCTACGATAATCTTGGCTATAGCCATCTTCTCACCTCCTCCTTGTCAGTACATTCTTGCAATAGAAAAAATAAGATTGAGTCCCCCCAACCTTAAATTTTTTCACCATCTTCTTTTTCTTTAGCGATTTGCTCTTTGATTTTCTTTTCTTCTTCTTCTTTGCGGCGTTTTTCTTCTTCGATACGGCGACGCACAGCTTCACGTTTTCCTTCTGGATCTGGGTGAATTGTAACGTTTCCTGATTCGATTTCTTCTAAAGCGCGAAGAGTTGATTTTTCAGATTTGAAACCTTGAGTTGCTGGCGCACCTGCTTCCAATTCGTGGGCACGTTTTGCTTCCAAGATTACGAGTGAATATTTTGATGGAACCTTGTCAAGCAAGGTATCAATAGAGGGTTTTAACATCATTTGCTTGTACCTATTTTCTAAATTTTATCGGGTAGTTGGAGATTTTGGTAACATCTCCTGATAGTGACCAATAACACGATCCACACGGAAGTGCTCTGCTTCGATCACACGTTTGACACGCTCAGCAGCTAGGGGCACCTGATCGTTGACAATCGCATAATCATACTCACGCATAAGCGCAATTTCTTCCTTGGCTTTTTCGATTCGTTGGGCAATCACTTCTGCGCTGTCTGTTCCACGTCCTACCAAACGATCTTGCAATTCATCCAAATCTGGTGGTGTCAGGAAGATAAAGACAGCATCTGGAACCTTTTTCTTGACCTGAAGAGCACCCTGAACTTCAATTTCAAGGAAAACATCAATTCCCTTGTCCAAGGTTTCATTGACATAGGTCAGAGGAGTTCCATAGTAGTTGCCGACGTATTCTGCGTATTCCAACATCTGTCCTTGACGAATCAGCTCTTCAAACTCTTCACGAGTACGGAAGAAATAGTCAACACCGTCCACTTCTCCAGGACGTTGTGCACGTGTCGTCATCGATACAGAGTATTGAAATTGGTTTTCAGAACTCTCAAAAATCTCTCTTCTAACCGTTCCTTTTCCAACCCCTGAAGGACCAGAAAAAACGATTAGTAAGCCTCGGTCTGCCATTGTGTCTCCTTTTAGTCAGTCTGTGAAATAACATTTCTCTAGAATAATGGCAAAAGCCAGATTATCCTTTACAGTCTTTCTATCTAGTGTAACAAAAAAGCAGTAATTTTTCAACTGCTCTTTCTTATTTATTTAGCATAATCTATGATATGTAACTTCTCAAAGTAAC
>NZ_VMMD01000019.1:0-37581 GCF_013277015.1 Streptococcus sp. 1032
TTTATACTCTTCGAAAATCTCTTCAAACCACGTCAGCTTCACCTTGCCGTACTCAAGTACAGCCTGCGGCTAGCTTCCTAGTTTGCTCTTTGATTTTCATTGAGTATTACCTTACAAGAAGATATTTTGAAATCAAAAAAAGTTGAGACATAGCGTCTTCAACTTTTTTACATTAGATTAACTACTGATTAAAGTGAGTTTACGTCAACTTTGATACCAACACCTTGAGTAGTTGTGATAGTCAAGTTTGTTACGTAAGTTCCTTTAGCTGTAGCTGGTTTTGCTTTTTGGATTGTTTCGTTGAAAGCTTTGAAGTTTTCAACCAATTTTTCAGCTTCAAATGATACTTTACCGATGATTGCTTGAACGTTACCTGCACGGTCAGCACGGTAAGTGATTTTACCACCTTTAGACTCTTCAACTGCTTTAGCAACATCCATTGTTACAGTACCAGTTTTAGGGTTTGGCATCAAGTTACGTGGTCCAAGGACACGTCCAAGACGTCCAACAAGAGCCATCATGTCAGGTGTAGCGATAACTACGTCGAAGTCCAACCAACCGTCGTTGATTTTAGCAACAAGGTCATCTTCACCAACAAAGTCTGCACCAGCAGCTTTTGCTTCTTCAGCTTTTGCACCACGTGCGAAAACAAGAACGCGTGAAGTTTTACCAGTACCGTTTGGCAATACCATTGCTCCACGGATTTGTTGGTCAGCTTTTTTAACGTCGATGTTCAAGTTGTAAGCAACTTCTACAGTTGCGTCAAATTTTGCAAAGTTAGTTTCTTTTGCAAGTGCTACAGCTTCTTCTACGCTGTATGCTTTTGTGCTGTCGATTTTCTCAAGAGCAGCACGAAGTTGTTTGCTTTTTTTAGCCATTTTCTATTCTCCTTGTAAGTGGTTCAATCGATTTTCATCTCCCACGTCACTTCTCGAAATGATGAAGTCTTGCGGGTTTTCAGTCTATTATTTTTCTCTTCCTACGGCCTTAAGCTCCTTGCTGTACCCAAGTACAAGCATCAGTCACTTGCCTAATATGAAAAGCAACTAATAGACTGCTGTGAGATTTTCTACTGTGTTATTGATTAATCAACAACAGTGAATCCCATAGAACGAGCAGTACCTTCGATCATACGCATTGCAGACTCTACGTTTGCTGCGTTCAAATCTGGCATCTTAGTTTCTGCAATTTCTTGTACTTGCGCACGAGTAACTGTAGCAACTTTAGTTTTGTTAGGTGTACCTGATCCTTTTTCAACACCTGCAGCTTTTTTCAAAAGAACAGCAGCTGGTGGTGTTTTAGTGATGAAAGTAAATGATTTATCTTCGTAAACTGAGATAACAACTGGAATGATCATACCAGCTTGGTCAGCTGTACGAGCGTTGAACTCTTTTGTGAATCCCATGATGTTGATACCAGCTTGACCAAGAGCAGGTCCAACCGGTGGAGCTGGTGTAGCTTTACCAGCAGGGATTTGCAATTTTACAAGTTTTTCGACTTTTTTAGCCATTTTTAAATCCTCCTTTGTGGTTTTGGCGGTAATTAGAGATTTTTACCTCCCACAAGTATGCTTTTCACATACCCATCTATTATACACTATTTATCTGGAATTGCAAGAGAAAAGTTTATTTTTTAATCGACGTAATCTCCGCCTTCAAAGCCATAGTATTCTTCCAAACTAAGACCACTCTCAGCAATTTCTTTAGCTTCTTTTCCTACATAACGCAAGTGCCATTCCTCAGCCATATAGCCTGTTTCCTTTTCCTTACCTTTGAGATAACGGACAACAAAGCCATAATCAGCTGCATGGTCCAAAAGCCATTGGGCTGCTTTTTCTTCTGTCACCAGATCACCATTTGTCCCAATCACATCAAAGGCTAAACCTGTCTGGTGTTCGCTATAGCCAGGTCGAGCAGAATAACGGTCGGCAGCTTCTTTCCCATCTTGATTGACATAATCTTGATAGAGCTTGGTCTGAGTTTCATAACTTCTAAAGCCACTGTAATGATCGCTGATTGGGAAACCTGCCTCTTGCATCGCTTTGATGAGTTTGACCAACTCTGCCTTGGCTGTTGGATTTTCCCCTGGATTGTAGTCTTTCGACAATGGATAGTGTTTATTGGCTACGATGATTTCATCATATTTTCCTTGGATGCTGTAGTAATCTCCCTTGTTAACCACTTCTGCTTTCTTCTGGGCAGTTCCTTGAGACTTACTTCCGACTGTCCCATCAGCTTTGGCTGTCTGTTCTGTCTTAGTTTCTCCATCTTCATTTTTTACTTTTTCTTGTGAACAAGCTGCTAGACTCAAAGCTAGCAAGGCTGTCAAGACAAGGTATCTTTTTTTCATTTCTACTCCTTTATTTCTAATAGTTTATCTACTTCTGACGATAAACATTCGACTAATCTTTTAATCTCTTCCGGTTTTACTTGGCAAGTTTCTGCTGTCATTTCTTCAAAGGGAACCCACCAAACTGGCCCACGACCTTTAAGACCGTGGCCATTCATATCACCTGTCCGTCGTGGAAACAGATGCCAATGAAGATGGGCATCGCCATTTCCTAGCAGTTCGATATTCATTTTCTCAGCAGCAAATGCCTTGGCAACTGCCTCTTGGACTAGACTCATTTCTTCGAGAAAACGGAGTCTTGTTTCCTTTTTCAAATGGTGCAATTCGGTAACGTGTTCCTTAGCTAGAAAAAGACTATATCCTGCAAAATACTGGTGATCTCCAATTACAAGATAGCCTGTTTCCAACTCTTTGACAAAATAGAGATTTTCTCCCTTCTTGATGAGCTCAATTCTCTGGCAAATCAAACACATATTAGTCTACCAATGCACTCTTAAGATAGGCATCAACCATACGCTCCGTTGCAACCACCGAGTCAATATGAGTACGCTCATAAGAATGACTAGACTCGATACCAGCACCGAGAAGGGCATGTTTGACTTCTGCACCTGCAGACATAGCTGCTGAAGCGTCCGAACCATAAAATGGATAGATATCCAGCTTAAATGGAATATCTTGCTCTTTAGCCAAAGCAACCAAATGTTGACGGAAGTCATAGTGATAAGGACCTGAAGCATCCTTGACACAGATGGATACTGTGTACTCATCTGTCTGCTGGTCATCTCCCATAGCTCCCATATCCACAGCCAGATATTCTACCACCTGAGCAGGAATATTAGAATTAGCCCCATGCCCCACTTCTTCAAAGACTGAAAAAGCAAAATGGGTTGTTACTGGTAATTCAATCTTCTCTTCCATATAAATATGAAGCAGGTTAAGCAAAATTGCTGCACTGACCTTATCGTCCAAATGACGAGACTTGATAAAACCTGTCTCTGTCACGACGGTTCGTGGGTCAAAACTGATAAAATCACCGACCTCAATGCCAAGAGCACGAGTTTCTTTTTCACTGGTTACTTTGGCGTCCAAACGCACTTCCATATTGTCCTGCGTACGTTCTGCAGTTCCTGCATCCTTGTAGACATGGCAAGAAGTTTGGTGGATGAGGATGGTGCCTGATAGCTTTTGACCTGTGCTAGCCACATGAACGGTACAGTTTTCACCTTCAATCATGTTCCAAGGAAAACCACCGATACGATCCAATTTGAGACGGCCGTCTGGTTTGACAGCACGGACAATAGCACCCAGCGTATCTACATGGGCAGTCACATAGCGATGCTCTTCATTATTTTGACCTTTGATGGTCACATTGACACCGCCCTTAGCTGTGCGAACCGGCTGGTAACCAAAACCTTCTAAAGTTTTGACTAAATAGTCCGCAATGTCCCGAGTGAAACCTGTTGGAGACGCAATAGCTGTCAGTTCTTTGATATATTCTACTGTTTGATTCATTTCTTCACCTCTTTTGCTACCTATTATAACACATTTATCATCGGATAAAAAAGAAAATCACCCCTGTAGACTTAGCTACAAAAGTGATTTTAATGATTATTCCATTTCAAAAACATCGCTTTCTTGCTTATTTGGTAGAACCAATGAGAGCAAGATTCCGACAACGGCTGGTACTAACCATGGGAGAGATGCCTTGGCAAAAGGAAGAGCCTTGACAAGATTTGCAAGAAACTCAACTTTAAATGAGCTTCCTAGTACGCTTGCAATGGCAATAGCTGTAACAACAGCAATTGTCAACTGCATACCTGGTTTTGAAAGAGCCACAAATTTGTTGACAATGACAATCATAACGATAGCAATCGTGATTGGGTACAAGATAACCAGTACTGGAATTGAGTACTTGATAATCGCATCAAGACCTAAATTAGCAATGGCAAATCCAATCAAGGTAAAGGCTGTCGCATAAACCTTGTAGCTGATTTGTGGGAAGCGCTCATTAAAGAACTCAGCTGTTGACACAATCAAACCAACTGTTGTTGTGAAGCAGGTTACGGTAACCATAGCTGCAAGGAAGAGTTGAGCTGTTGAGCCAAAGATTTCTTGAGTCGCTTGTGACAAGATGTAAACACCTGGTGTTCCACCCTTCATCGCCTCAGCTGGTACCGGGAAATGATTTCCAAGGAAACCTAAACCGATGTAAAGAGCGCTGAAGGCAAGGGCTACAACGATACCAACAACCCAAATAGTCGAAATGTATTCTTTCTTACTTGAAAATCCAAGTTGTTTTAAGGTTTGAACTGCGATTACACTAAAGGCAACTGAGGCAAGGGCATCCAAGGTATTGTAACCTTCTAGGAAACCTGTACCAAAGGCAGAAGCTTGATAAGCAGCTGACGCAGCTTGAGGACTTGTTCCACCATATTTGATAGCTCCTAGAACAACCAAGATAACAATCAAAATAGCAAAGACTGGTGTTAAAATACGGCCGATACGGTCTAAGATTTTTGATGGATTAAGCGAAATTAGATAGGCTGCTGCAAAGTAAAGAACCGTAAAGACAATCAAACCAAGACCTTTATTTGCATCCGACAAAAGGGGGCTAATCCCTACTTCGTAAGCTGTTGTAGCAGTACGTGGGATAGCAAAGAATGGACCGATTGACAAGTAAAGAACTGAGAGGTAAAGAGTCGCAAACCAAGGCGCTATCTTTGTTGAAATCTCGTAGATATATCCTTTAGGATTTAGCGTTCCAATAATAAGAGTCAAGACGGCAATACCGACACCTGAAAAGACAAAACCTGCGATGGCAGGAAGAAAATGTTCTCCAGATAGAGCACCTAGAGAAGGCGGAAAAATCAAGTTCCCCGCACCAAAAAATATTCCAAACAGGAGTAAACCTGTTAGGGCACCTTTTTTAGCCATGAAAATCTCCTTCATATTTATAAAATACTGACCTAGTATATCATGAATAGGAGTATGAAAAAAGCTTCACGAAGTAAATATTGAATGTTTTCAAGATTCTTAAAAATGAGAATTGTCTAAAAATAAAATTCTCCTACCCAGTCCACACCAAGTAGGAGAAAATTGTACTGTTTACAGTTCTTCAAAGGCCATCATGCCACCTTGTACATTGATAACTTCATAACCTTGTTCTGATAGGAATTGGCAAGCACGCGCCGATCTCATTCCAGATTTACAAATAACATAATGTAACTGGTCCTTGTTCAACTGATCATAGGTATCAGCCAATTGACTAAGTGGCAGGTTGTGGGCGCCTTCTAAATGGAGTGCTTCAAACTCATCCACTTCTCTCACGTCCACTAGAGAAAGTTGATTGTTTTGATAAAGCTGGTAAAATGCGTCAAAGGTTATTTCTTTCATTCTTTTTCTCCTAATACTCTTCGAAAATCTCTTCAAACCACGTCAGCATCGCCTTACCGTAGGTATGGTTACTGACTTCGTCAGTTCTATCCACAACCTCAAAACAGTGTTTTGAGCTGACTTCGTCAGTTTTATCCACAACCTCAAAGCCGTACTTTGAGTAGCCTGCGGCTAGCTTCCTAGTTTGCTCTTTGATTTTCATTGACTATAAAATAGTTTTAATTCTTTTTTTCAAATCCGGCACCACTTCTGACTCAAACCAAGGATTTTTGGCCATCCAGATTTGATTTCGCGGTGAGGGGTGAACTAGTGGAAAATAGGTTGGCAAGTAGTTCTGGTAATGTTTTACCCGTTCTGTTACCTTGCCACTGATTTTCTCCTGCAAATAGTAGGCTTGGGCATATTGACCAATCAAGAGGGTTAACTGAATATCTGGTAATTCTTGCAAGAGCTGAGGATGCCATTTTTCAGCAAAGCCAGTTCTCGGTGGCAGGTCACCCGACTTGCCATGCCCTGGAAAGTAGAAATCCATAGGCAAAACAGCAAAATAACCTGAATTGTAAAAGGTATCTTCATCCACACCTAGCCAGTCTCTCAGGCGGTCACCACTCTTATCTTTCCAGTAAAGGCCTGCCTCCTGCGTTTTAAGACCAGGCGCTTGACCGATGATATTGATGCGAGCAGTCTTTGGCGCTGCAAAGAGAGGTTCAATGCCACGCTCTGTATAGCTGACATTCTGCGGATCCGCCATAATAGCCTGCTTGATTCTTTCAATTTGAGACATCTACTTTCCCTCCAAAAAGAAGTCTAAGCATACAATCTCAGACTTCTATCGTTTTATTTGATCAATTCGTAAATTGCTTCGGCATAGATTGCTGCAGCTCGGAAGAGATCATCCAAGGCGATAAATTCATTGGCTTGGTGCATGGTGTCAATTGAGTCTGGGAACATGGCACCATAGGCAACACCTCGTTCTAGCAAGCGACCAAAGGTTCCACCACCGATAACTTGCTCGTGACCTTTAAGTCCAGTTTGTTTTTCATAGACATTCAACAAGGTTTGCACAAGTGGATCTTCCATTGGCACATAGTGAGGCGTGTGACCGTGCTCAGAAAGGCTAACAGAAGCAACTGGCAAGTTTTCAAGGATTGACTTGATTTGCTCTGGGTTGGTTCCTTTTGGATAGCGGATATTAAGGGCAATAGTATTGTCAGCACTTGTTTCATCGAAGCGGAAGACACCGGCATTCATAGAAAGGGCACCCATCTTTTCATCCACATGGGCAATCTTGAGATTTTCACCCTCATGGTCGTTCAAGAGAATTTTACCAGCGATGTCAAGGTAGTCTTTGGCTGGAGCAGCAAAGTCAAACTGGCTAAGGAAGAGGGCTAGGTAAGTCGCACCATTGACACCTGAAGCAGGCATAGCACCGTGGGCTGATTTACCAATGATCGTCACCTTGTATTGGCCAGCTTCTTCTTGGAGTTCTCCTCTAAGTTTGTGTTCTGCAACAAAGGCATCTAGTTTAGCTTGCAAGTCAGCCAAATCACCTGAAACAACCGCTGTTGCTGATTCTGGTACCATGTTTTCACGCAAACCACCTGTAAAGCTGTGAAGACGGGCAGCACCCGCATTTTCACCTGCAAAGTGGAGGTATTCCGTGATATTTCCTTTTTCACCATTGATGATAGGGAACTCAGCGTCTGGAGAGAAACCAAAGTCTGGCTTGGCAAGTCCTACGTGCTCGAAGTAGTAGTCCATGTCTGCCCAGCCTGATTCTTCATCAGTTCCGACGATGAAGCGAACTTTCTTAGAAGTTGGAAGGCCCAACTCTTTGATGATTTTCAAACCATAGTAACAAGCTGTTGTAGGACCCTTGTCGTCCGAAGCCCCACGCGCATAAAGGCGACCATCTTTGATAGTTGGTGTGTAAGGGTCTGTGTCCCAACCGCTACCAGCTGGCACCACGTCCATGTGGGCAAAGATTCCGAGAACTTCTTCTCCATCACCAAACTCAAAATGTCCTGCGTAGTTGTCAACATTTTTAGTTGGGTAGCCATCGCGGTCTGCGATTTCAAGGAATTTTTCCAAGGCTTTTACTGGACCAGGCCCAAATGGATGCTCAGCATCAACCTTGCTATCATCACGTTCTGAGTTAATTTCCAAAAGGCTAAACAAGTCAGCCAAGAGGTCTTCTTTGCGTTTTTCTACTTCTGCTGTAAAATCAATTGTTGTCATTTTTTTCTTCTTTCTATCTTTTCTCGATGATTTCATCTACTGGCAAGCGGTAGCTTGGTTCCAATTTTTCGTCTGTGTAACCCACTGTGATCAAGAGTTCTGGGCGGAAACGGTCTTCAATTTCCAAAACCTCATTGACTTTTGATTTGTCAAATCCAAGGATCAAATTTGATCCGATTCCTTGGTCTGTAAGAGCCAGAACCAAGTTCATAGCAACCAAACCTGCATTGAGGGCTAGGTAGTCGCTGACTTGTTGCTCACTGTAACGCGCAAACTCGGCAGGCAAATTCTTCATAAAATATTGAAGTTGCTCTTCAGAAAAGTTATTAGCACCACCAACACGAGCAATCTTACGAGCGCGTTTAGCCAAATCTGTGTCTGTAAAGAGAGCAATGGTTACAGGCGCTGATGATACCTGTTCAAAGTTTGAACCGTAAGCCAACTTTGCCAGTTCAGCATTTTTCTCACGAATCACCACAAATTTCCAAGGCTGGCTATTGTGGGCACTTGGAGCCAAGGTTGCAATTTCGATAGCCGTACGCACATCTTTTGGATCAACAGGCTTGTCAGTGAAATGCTTAGTCGCATGACGTTTTTTATTTAATTCAAGAAATTTCATAATCGATTTCCTTTTCTAATTCTACTGCTTCCATTCTACCATAATTTGAAAGAGCTTGCAGGGATTTTTCATGATTAAGATTTTTTATCACAGCCATAAAAAATATATATTGGTTCATCAAGAAAGTTTCTGATAAACTAGCAAGTACTTTACATTTGAATGGAGATATTATGAAAAAATTCAGCCTATTACTAGCCATCCTACCATTTTTGGTTGCCTGTGGAAATCAAGCTACACCTAAAGAAACCAGCTCTCAAAAGACAATCGTCGTTGCTACAGCTGGCGATGTGCCACCATTTGACTACGAAGATAAAGGCAATCTGACAGGTTTCGACATCGAAGTTCTAAAAGCAGTGGATGAAAAACTCAGCGACTACGAGATTCAATTCCAAAGAACTGCCTGGGAGAGCATCTTCCCAGGACTTGATTCTGGTCACTATCAAGCAGCAGCTAATAACTTGAGTTACACAAAAGAGCGTGCTGAAAAATACATTTACTCACTTCCAATCTCGAATAATCCCCTCGTCCTTGTCAGCAACAAGAAAAATCCTCTAACTTCACTTGACCAAATCGCTGGCAAAACAACTCAAGAGGATACTGGAACTTCAAACGCTCAATTCATCAATAACTGGAATCAGAAACACACTGATAATCCTGCTACTATCGATTTTTCTGGCGAAGATATCGGTAAACGAATCCTAGACCTTGCTAACGGAGAGTTTGATTTCCTAGTTTTTGACAAAGTATCTGTTCAAAAGATTATCAAGGACCGTGGCTTAGACCTTTCTGTGGTTGACTTGCTTTCTGCCGATAGCCCCAGCAACTATATCGTTTTCTCAAGCGACCAGAAAGAGTTTAAAGAGCAATTTGATAAAGCACTTAAAGAACTCTACCAAGACGGAACACTCGAAAAACTCAGCAATACCTATCTAGGTGGCTCTTATCTCCCAGATAAATCTCAGTTACAATAAGACATGATAAAAACGATTGGCTGGTCCAATCGTTTTTAGTTTGCATTGGTTATTTTAGGAAACTTTTACAAAAAATCAAAATAATCCTTCACATCTTCTACATACCCATGCTTTTCTATTAAGCTGGCTAAAAGTTCGAGATTGTGCCCCTGATAGTTGTCTTCTCTTCGTAGCTCTTCATACATTTCGATAAAGGGAAGCCCCTTGGACTTGGCCAATTCTAACTCCGATTCATAGTCATAAGCGACTTTACGAAATAGGATATTTACCAATTCCCCATCTTCAACTTCTATCACGGCATACTGGGCACGGTGATTTTTTAACGCCTCCCAATTAAAATAGGGCATGCCAATCGAACCTGGATTGATGATTTGTTGCCCTTGACTGCCATAACGAAGCAACTGCTTGTGAACATGACCATAGACTGCCACGTCCGTTTCCTCATCTAGTAGTTGGTCAAATTTCTCTGTATCATTCTCAACTAGCAAGTCACCACCATAGTTCTTATTTGGCAAATTATGAGAGATAGAAAAGCGCAATCCGTCAATTTCTTTCTTTTCCAGCAAAGGCAAGCTTCGTAGCCAGACAATCGTTGCAGGATCCATTCGCTCCATCAAAAACTGGGTCATGCGCATTGACTGGATTTCTTTCGGATGTTCCAAACCATATTCACCATCCAAGGCCTCAAGGACACAATCATCCCAATTACCTCGAACACTGGCTGTGATAGGAAGGTCCTTTAGCAGGGCGACCAAGTCATTTGCACCTGGACCAGGAAGAAAAATATCTCCCAGAAGCCAGTATTCACTGACTCCTTGATTTTTAGCATCTGCAATCACTGCTTCTAAAGCCGTCGCATTTCCATGAATATCTGATAAAATTGCGATTTTATGTTTCATTGTGGTTTCCTTCCGTTTGGTAATCTACTCTTTCTTCTGCCACTTGAGGCAAGGTTTCTGTTTCATGCGGGTTCAACTTGTTTTGCACAGCTTCTGCGACTGCTCTTGGTACCCCAACTTCGACAATCTCATCCACACTGACTTCCTTGATTTTAGTCAAAGACTTGAAATGCTTCATGAGATTCTGCTTGCGTTTAGGTCCCAGCCCTTCAATTCCATCCAGTTGTGATGAAAAAGAATTTTTGGAGCGCAGTTGCCGGTGGAAAGTAATAGCAAAGCGGTGCACCTCATCTTGGATGCGTTGGAGGAGGAAAAATTCCTGAGAATTGCGAGACAACTCCACCACCTCAAGTGGATCTCCAAAGAGCAATTCATGGGTTTGGTGCTTGTCATTCTTTTGCAGACCTGCAATGGGGATATCCAAGCCCAGTTCTTCTTGGATGACCTGCTTGGCGATATTGACTTGACCTTGTCCCCCATCGATGACAATCAAATCTGGAGGAGTCAAACCGTCACGCTGTACTCGACCATAGCGCCTGCGAATGACTTCTCTCATACTGGCATAGTCGTCTGGTCCGACGACAGTCTTGATTTTATACTTACGATAATCTTTTTTACTTGGTTTGCCGTTGACAAAGACCACCATGGCTGAAACAGGGCTAGTTCCCATGATATTAGAATTATCGAAGGACTCGATGCGGACTGGGGTCGGTATTTGGAGCAAACGACCTAGATTTTCAATAGCTCCTTGTGTCTTTTCGACAGATTTCTCTAGCAGGTTGAATTTCTGCTCTAGGCTGACTCGAGCATTCTTTATAGCCAGATTGACCAGCTGCTTTTTCTCTCCACGCTGGGGTTTGAGAATCTTGGTGTCTACCAAAGCCTTGACAGCTTCTTCGTCAATATCCTGCGGAATCAGTACCTCATTGGGAACCAGATGAGATTTTTCTTGATAAAATTGTCCCACATAGGTCAAGAAATCCTCATCCGGATCATTATAATAAGGGAAAAGATTGACATCGCGCTCAATAAGCTTGCCCTGACGAACAAAGAAAACCTGAACACACATCCAACCCTTGTCCACATAGTAGCCAAAGACATCACGATTTTGGAGATCCTTGGCCATAACCCGTTGCTTGGTCCGAAGCGTTCCAATGGCCTGAATTAGGTCACGGTATTCCGCTGCACGTTCAAATTCCATAGTCTGGGCTGCCGTTGCCATCTTGCCCTTGAGGTCATCGATGATTTTGTCATCCTGTCCTTTTAAGAAGTCAGAAACCTCCTGAGCCATAGACTTGAAGTAGGCCTCATCCTTCTTACAGATAGTGTGGGCCATACATTGACCGATATGGTAGTAAAAACAAACCTTAGACGGTGGATTCGTACACTTTCTAAAAGGGAAAATTCGATCCAGCAGCCGCTTGATTTCATTGGCTGCCCCCACATCTGGGTAAGGTCCAAAGTAGAGACCGCCGTCCTTCTTGACCTGACGGGTGATAATTAAACGAGGATAGCGCTCATTGGTGATTTTGATGAAGGGATAGGACTTGTCATCCTTGAGCATGATATTGTATTTAGGCTTATTTTCCTTGATCAGATTGATTTCTAGGAGAAGTGCCTCAATATTGGACTCCGTAACGATAAATTCAAAATCTACAATTTCAGACACCAAGGCCTCTGTTTTGGTATCATGACTTCCACGGAAATAAGACCTCACGCGGTTACGCAGATTTTTAGCCTTTCCTACATAGATAATGGTGCCGTTTTTATCCTTGTGAATGTAGCAACCTGGGCTGGTCGGCAAGAGCTCTAGTTTTGATTTAATCAAGTTATTCATAGTTCCATTATAGCAAAAAAGTAGGGAAAGATTGTTCCCTACTCACTAGTCTCATATATTTTTCGAAGGTTTGCAACATCCACTTCCTGAATACCATAAAAGGAACCCGCAGGTTGCATGACAGACTTTTCATCTGTATGGTCCAAGCCAATCGCATGCCCCAACTCATGTTCTGCCGTATGGACAATGCGCTCATAGGAATAGCCATAGTCTGGATTGGACAGATAATAGTGATTCAACCGCACCGTGACAGACAAGAATTGCCCCGTCAAGAGATTGGTCTGACTTTCCGCTTCTCCTGCCACAGGAGTACCTCCGTCATTCATCTCCGTAGCCAAGATATCTGCCTTGCTGGACTCAGTCACAAGTTCAAAATGAAAGGCACCAGTTTGATTCCAGTTCTGAATTGCTTCTAAATATGCCTCTTGAAAGCGTGAATCCATCTGCGGATCCAAGTAAATACGAGCAGAAGCCTGTGGCCATCTTCCTTCAGAATGCTGGTGGCTATCTGTCTGGTTCAACTTAGGCAGTTGCCCTGTTCTTTCCCATTGGTCGATACTTTGTTGACCAATTTTTACTGACCGTTCTGCTTGCTTCAGCGCCCCTTGAAAATCCCCGTTCAGATACCAGAGAAATCCAAAAGCAAGAGTACATAAAAGCAAAACAATCCAAACCAGACGCCAAAACAAACGCCAAATAAAATAAAAGAAAGCCCCTATCAAACGAAAAAGCCAACGCATATCTCTCCACCTTTCTAGCAAATAAAGTCTATTTTACTAAAACAAGCTGAAAGAAAGCTAAATACTGGCTTTTTCATCTTAACGTCCTACTATTTTTTTGAATAACTGAATAGCTTTGTATTTTAAAGGCGATGGATGATAACGGAAAGTTCCTGCTTTACGTACAATATAGCCATTAAAATTTTGTTTAAAACGCAAAACACCATCACTACCATCAAAAATCCCTTGAATGCCTAGGAAGTTGTATTTAGGTATTCCACGTTTTATGCTTTCCAACATAACATATTTTTGAAGCAGTGCAGGGGCATAAAACTTATTAAACTCAGTGTAAGAACCACTAAAGAGATAAGTCGTTTCCTGAGGCATATAAACAAATAAACTCCCGGCTAAAACAATATCTTCTTCTCCATATTTTTCAATCAAGTCTCGCGCTTCTGCTTTTCGAACTTCAAACGTTTCAAATTGACTAGAATATTCTCTCAGTTGATTTTGTTTTTTCTCAGAATGAGGATTTTTACTCAAATCAAGTCGCAACTTGTCCAAGATTTCTTCTAGTTTACTTTGTTCACCTTGCAATTTGCTCATATAGTCCGAAAAATTCAAGGTTGCTATGAGAAACTCCGCTTGTTCTCCAAATGAATCATAAAAGTGCTCATAATATTCTAAACTTTTATCACTGTATTCTCTACGTTCAGAGGTTTCTTTTGTTATATTCTTAAAAATCGATAGTTCTTCACGTTGTAACTTTTTCAACCGAATGCCAAACGTTTCAGCCTTTTTCACCAAGGGTTTACCCTTTTTACTAAAACTTTTAAGCAAATTCTTTTCAGTTAATTCAGTCAAATCTTTATAGTATAACCAATCTGGTTCTCCACCTGGATAACCTCTTGTCAAGCCATCAAATTGATAACCTAAATCAGTTAAACCTTGAATGATACTTTTTTTCTCAGTATCTATTGGATTACCTTCACTATCAAAAGTTTGATAAGTTTCATAAGGTTTTACAAGCAACTCTAATACACCATTTTGCTTGGCATATTCTTTTAACTCCGCATAAAAAACTGGAAGAGCATCTTGTTGGGTATAAATCGGCCCCGAATTGATCTCCATATGCAGACCACCCAGCATGGGCAAGCTATAAACCAGAGCTGCAACTTGAATTTCTCCTTCTTGTTTCAAAGCAAGATAAACAATTCGAGCCCCTCTTTTTTCTAACAAGTCCCCCATCTGAACAGATTGCATAAAGGAACGAGAAGAAACCTGATCAGAATAAGCCTGAAACTCTTCTTTCGTGAGTGTAATTAGTGCCATATACTTACTTTCTATGTTTTTTTCTTAATGTTTTACGGAAATCAAGAGCAAGTCTTAACAGAGGATAGAGAGGATGGGTAGGCATTGTAAATTCTCCCAAATATTCTTCAATCGTTGGATTAAATTTTTCCTTAAAATGATAAAGTCCACCATTGAGAGAGTTTTCAACACCACCTAAATTTTGCCACAACATACCTCGCTCAAAGGCATAGCGAGCCGTTTCATACCAAGTTAAAATTGGTGCATTGTAACGTTTAAAATCATCATCCATACCAGCATATAGATTGACAGAGGTATTACCAAATTCCAAACTCAAAGTAGCCGCTAAGGGAATGTTTGATTTTCCCATATTCATATATCCCTGCAAGAAATCTATTTCCTCTACCAAACGCTCTTTTTCCTTCTTCTGTGCCTCTACTTTTGAAGTTCGAGTCGACTTAGTAATCGCCTCTTCCAACGCTTTGTTTTTAGCTAACTGTTCTTCTAATTCTCTTAAACGCTTAGAAACATCCAAACTCGTTAGCGTGATATAAGAATCTTCTTTGAAGTTATCTAATAATTTTTTATAATAGGCTTCGTTTCTTAAATGAATCTCTTTTCGCTTCTCAGTTTTTTTCATCAACTCCGAAAATGAATCTAATAGTTCCAGTCCACCATATTGAATCTCAAGCCCTTTGTTTCGTGCTGTTCGGATAGCTTGCCTCGTTGATTTAGAAAGTTTATCTTCTTCAAAATTTTCCTTGTATATTTTCGCCTGAATACGAGGCTGAATGGTGTCATCCATCTCGGTTGTCCGCCCAGACCATTTCACTCCTAATTGCCCTAAAATCTCAACAATAGCAAGATTTTCAGGATATTCTATCTTATCTTGATTGACCAAATATTGAGATAGACAAATACTTGGATCGAAAGTCACAAAAACCGCTCTCTTACTGCGAGCATAAGACTTAATAGACTGCAGGACAAACTTTAAAAGTTCTATATCCCTGTAATCCAATATAGGTCCTCTTGGAATATAAAACATTTTATAGCCTAAAGGCAGAGATTTTATGAGAATACTAGCCACAGCCAGTAACTTCCCCTCTTCATAGACACCAAATTTCTCATGATTCCAATCAGATTTCACTTTTTCCCAAGCACTGCTTTGTAATACATTAGCTAATTCATGTTCTTTGACAAACTGATCATATTCTAATGTGGGAATGCCAATTTGATAACGGTACATTTCCTACTCTCTTTCCTCCAGTATCTTATTACTATTCTACTACTTTCGTTTGAAAAGTCTAGTGAAAACAGACTTCCAGCATTGTTTTAAATCCAAGAATAACTATAAATAGTGGTTCATTTATAAAAAACTAACTCAATCTCTCTTCTAATTTGAAATCAATTGGCAGAGTTCCTAGAAACCGTTCCAATTGTTTTTCCCAATAGTACCATTCGTGAGTTCCAGCGCTATGGCTATAGGTCACATCAAATCCCAGCTTTTTGAGGTTTTTCACTGCGAGATTATTGGCTTCATACAAGAAATCCTGCTCACCACACCAAGCCCACAGCTTGGTCTTTTTGTCCGATTTTTTAGCCAGACTTTCAAGAGAATAGGGGCTAGCTGTCCAATCTTTAATCTCCCCAAACACACCTCTCCAGTAAGCTGGTGTCCCCAGATTTTGGCTTTCAGGAGAAAACTCTTGAAAGCTAAGGGCACCCGAAAAACTAGCTGCACGAGAGAAACGATTTGTAGCAAGAGCCAGTTTAAAACAGCCGTAACCTCCCATAGAGAGACCAGCGATAAAGGTCTTTTCACGCTTGCTAGTCATATTAGGGAAGAAGCGTTTTAAAACCTCTGGCAATTCCTCTGCCAGAGCTGTGTAATAGTCAAAACCATATTGGGTATCGGTGTACCAACCATTGCTGGTATTGGGCATGACGACGATGAGATTAGTCCCCCGAAGCAAGCGTTCTACATTGGTCCGCTTGAGCCAGCTATTATGGTTGCCAGACATCCCATGCAAAAGGTACAAGACGGGAATATCTTTACGCTCTGGTTCTTCCACTCGATTAGCGTCAGGATAGAGAACATTCACCCCCCACTCCATATCTAAAACTTGTGAGTAATACTCGATTTTCATTACTGCCATAATTTTTCCTCTATTTTTCTATAAGAAAAAGCCGAAACTCGACTTTCTCTCTGTTTATTTCAACGATTATTTCGCTTCCATCACCACTGGTAAAATAGCTGGACGACGCTTAGTTTGATCAAAGAGATACTTGGTCAAATTATCACGAACCTTGCCTTTAAGATCTGCCCAGTCAAAGTCATCTCCTTGAAGATAGTCTTCTACCGTTTGGTTAATCAATTCTGAACTTTCACGGAGAATATCGCGACTCTTCTTGAGATAAACAAATCCACGCGTGTGAACACGAGCCTTGGCCACAATTTTCTTCTCACGACGATTAACGGTAATTGCTACGATGAAAATACCGTCCTCTGACAAGACCTTACGGTCACGAAGAACCACATTTCCAACATCACCAATGGCATTCCCGTCAATCAAGACATCCCCTGCTGAAACCGCTCCAGCTGGGACAAAGTCCCCATTCTCATAAGCCATGCTGGTTCCCTTTTTAGGAATGAAAATGCGTTCTGGCAGCATCCCGACCGCCATAGCAGCCTTAGCATGAGCATCCAACTCGCGGTATTCCCCTTGAATTGGGAAGAGATACTTGGGTTGCAAGAGATTGATCATCAACTGCAAATCACGCGCATTTCCGTGCCCTGATACATGTAAACTTTGGGTAATCAATTTGACAACCCCTCCTGCCTGATAAATCATATTTTCCACACGCGCAACGAAGGCTTCTTTAGCAATAGACGGAGCCGTAGCAATATAGACCAGGTCCCCATCCTTGATTTCTACATAACGATGGCGACCAATCGACATCTTACGAAGTCCATTGATAGGTTCACCCATACGACCTGTCTCAAGAATAATCAACTCATGGTCTTCAAAGCGAGACATATCTTTCGGCTTAATCAAGAGAATTTCGTTGGCTAAAGACAACTTCTTGAGACGAATCGCTGTGCGGACGATATTTTCAATATCAAATCCTGTCAAGACGATACGTCGACCTGTTTTATCCGCAGCGTCAAAAATCTGCTGGATACGAGAAAGGTTACTGGAAACAGCTGCAACGATGATACGACCTTCCCAGTCAGCAATGGTTTGGGTAATTTCATCTCTAACTTCACTTTCACTAGCCACCTGAATATTGCTGTCCGCATTGGCCGAATCACTGAGGAGAGCCAGGACGCCGTCACGACCGATTTCTGCCAAACGAGCGAAGTCTGTCGCATAGGATTCACTAGCTGTCTGGTCAAATTTGAAGTCACCTGTATAAACGATGCTACCTTCAGCTGTCTTCAAGACAATTCCCAGGCTCTCTGGAACGGAGTAAGTCGTAGGGAAGAAGGAAACCACTGTCCCACCAAAATCAATCTCCGTATCTTCATCAATAACATGAAAATCATTAAATTTCTTGACTGCGTCATTTCCTTTGACAAAGAGTTTTGCCAACTCAATGGTCAACTCAGAGCCAAATACAGGTACCTTGGCTTCAGCCAAGAGATAAGGCAGAGCACCAATAGCATCTGCATGTCCGTGAGTTAAAAATACCCCAGCAATTCGATCTTTATTTTCAAAAAGGTAGTCCATCTTTGGAATCACCACATCGACCCCTAATTGTTCATTTTCGGGATATTTTAACCCTGCATTCAAAACAAAAATGGACTCTCCAATTTCAGCAATGTACATATTTTTCCCATTTTCACGTACACCACCAAGTGTTGTTAAACTAATATTACTCATTTTTCCTCCAAAATCTTAGTTTATCTTGATTATAGGGTTGCTTACCCTCTTATTCTAAAAGCACTATTACTGTTAGCCGAATCTTTTCCTACCATTATACCATTTTTTTGATGATTTTCAAAATGAAGATTTGTTTTCAAAAAAGAGCTGGTTGCCCAACTCTTTCTTACGTCTACTCTTTTTCCATTAAAAAGTCATAAATTTCTTGCACAGTTCCTAGTGCCATTATTTCTTGGTCTTTGACGGTTTGTTTGAGATTTTGGTAAATCTGACTTTCTCCTATCTCTCGCTTTGGCGCTTCTTTATTCACTGTCATGACACCATCTTTGATGGTCACAAAGCCTAGCTCTTCAAATACTTGAATCATCTTAACCAGCAAGATTTGTTGGATATTGAGATAAGCAGCCAAATCCTTCAGCTTGTAGCGAATATCAAACTCTGGGAATTGGTAGATGGTCTTGTACAATTTGGCAAACTGCTCTCTAGTCCCATAGCCTGTCAGATAATAGGCCTTATCAATGTCATTTTTGAAATAGACAGCAGAGAAATTCTGTTCCTGAAAAATGATCTTCAGCTGAGTAATATCCTCAGGAATGGTTTTCACGACAATAGCTTCACTAGCCGCCAGATTTGGCAGTTCTCCAGCAAAATCCAAGACTGGAACCCCTTCTGGTAAGACTGCATTTTTCCCACGAATGTTAAAGAGTTGAACACCCTCCACACGCGCATCCACCATCATCAACTGCAGGGCAGTTTGGCCATTCCATTGGTTGACAGACAATTTGACTGCCAACTCTAGATTCTTGGTTTGAGCAAACTCTGTTGCCCATCTGCCTTGTCCAAAGGCTACCACTTCAAAACTCGCCTCACCCTTGGAAATTTTTAGCTTGAGATGGGCATTGCCTGCTCCCATAGTACGAGCACTTTCGACCTGAAAATCCTTGATATAAAAGACAGGTTTCTGATTATCCATTCCAAAAGGTGCCAAGCGCTCAAAGTTCTTGACTGTTTCAAGACTCAAAACCTCCAAATCCAGTTCTTCATCTAAATTTAACTTGTTCTTGCCACCAGCATCTGCTCCTTTTTCACGGACATAATCTTCCAAAACCTGAGATAAATCTGAGAGTTTCTCCACTTCCAGCGTCATCCCTGCTGCGCCAGCATGGCCACCAAAGGCGATAAAAAGATCTCGATGAGGATCCAGAGCCTCAAAAATATCTACTGCTTCCACACTACGAGCACTACCCTTGGCACGATCATCCTCTATATTAAGAACGATGACTGTCTGTCCCAATTCTTCCAACAAACGACCAGCGACAATACCCAGAACCCCAGGATTCCAGCCTTCCTTGGCCAAAACTTGGACCTTCTTCTCAGGATCCACCATGGTCTTGGCTTCTTCATAGATAGACTGGACAATTTCCTTGCGCTCTTCGTTTTTCTGATGAATCATGAAGGCAATCTCGTGAGCTTCCTCGTCGTCAAATCCAGTCAGCAAATCAATGGCTGGATTAGGATCATCCAAGCGCCCCAAGGCATTTAAACGAGGGGCAATCTGGAAACCAACAGTTTCTTCTGTCACTTCGTTAGCAGCAATCCCAGCCATATCCAGCATTTCTTGAAGACCAATACGCTGAGTGTGTCCCAACATTTCCAGACCATATTGCACCAAGATGCGGTTTTCATCCGTCAAACTCACCATATCAGCAATGGTTCCGATAGCGACCAAATCAAGCAATTCCACTTGTACTTCTTCCAAAAGTGCACAAGCCAACTTGAAAGCCACTCCACAACCAGCCAAATATTTGAAAGGATAGTTCGCATCCGGATGTTCAGGATGGACAATAGCATAGGCATCTGGTAAGGTTTCAGGCATGGAATGGTGGTCAGTCACAATGACATCTACTCCCATCGACTGGGCCAATTCAATAGCCTCATGACCAGCAACTCCATTATCCACTGTCACAATCAAGGAAATTCCTTCTTGCTCGATAAAATATTTGTAAACACTGGCATTAGGTCCATAACCGTCGGTAAAACGATTAGGCAGGTAAACACGGCACTCAGCGCCAAGCTGTTCCAAACTTTCCTTAACAATCGAAGCCGAAGTCATGCCATCCGCATCATAATCACCGTAAACGAGGATATTTTCCCCTTCTTCAATGGCCTGACGAATCCGTTCCACTGCCTTGTCCATATCATGAAGCAGATAAGGATCATGCAAGTCCTCCAAGGACGGTTCTAAAAACTTCTTCAGACTTGCTTGGTCCTGAATCCCTCTCTCAAATAATAACCGAGCCACCTCAGGACCCAGTCCAGCCTTCTTGGCTATCTTTGTAAAATCCGCATCTTCAACCTGCGGGGCAAACTGCCATTCATAAGTAGGTGTTATCAAAAAGACATCCACTCTTTCTAAGAATTCTATCGTTTCATTATAACATGATTTAGGCTTTTTCTCTATCCAGATTGCTTTTTTATAACATTTTAGTGAATTTTTTCAGATATGATTTGACAAGGCAATTCTTTTGGTGTAGAATCGTGTTATAAAATCTGACACAAAGGAGATTCCTTATGGCTTTAGTAGAATTTGAACACGTCGAAAAATATTACGGAGACTACCACGCGCTCCGCGACATCAATCTCCGTTTTGAAAAAGGACAAGTTGTTGTCCTCCTCGGACCATCTGGTTCTGGGAAATCCACTCTTATCCGCACCATCAATGGTTTGGAGGCTGTAGACAAAGGAAGTCTTCTAGTAAATGGTCACCAAGTTGCTGGTGCCAGCCAGAAAGATTTAGTTCCTCTTCGCAAGGAAGTCGGCATGGTTTTCCAGCATTTTAACCTCTACCCTCACAAAACAGTGTTAGAAAACGTAACACTCGCACCTATAAAAGTTCTAGGAATTGATAAAAAAGAAGCTGAAAAAACAGCCCAAAAATATCTGGAATTTGTAAATATGTGGGACAAGAAAGATTCATATCCAGCTATGCTTTCTGGTGGACAAAAACAACGGATTGCCATTGCACGTGGACTCGCTATGCATCCGGAACTCCTCCTCTTCGATGAACCAACATCTGCTCTTGACCCTGAAACCATCGGCGATGTTCTGGCAGTTATGCAAAAATTAGCCCACGATGGTATGAATATGATTGTCGTAACCCATGAAATGGGCTTTGCCCGTGAAGTTGCTGACCGCATTATCTTTATGGCTGATGGAGAAGTTTTGGTGGATACGACAGATGTCGATGACTTTTTCGACAATCCAAGAGAACCTCGTGCCCAACAATTCCTCAGCAAAATCATCAACCACGAAAGTGACAAAGTCAAATAAGGAGGCACCTATGAAAAAGAAATTCTTTTTATCAGCATTATTGATTAGCCTTTTCGGCCTTGCTGCTACAAAACCAGTTCAGGCTGATACCAGTGTCGCAGATATTCAAAAGAGGGGCGAGCTAGTTGTCGGTGTGAAACAAGATGTTCCCAATTTTGGCTACAAGGATCCCAAGACAGGGACCTATTCTGGTATCGAAACTGACTTGGCAAAAATGGTAGCTGATGAGCTCAAGGTCAAGGTTCGCTATGTACCTGTTACAGCGCAAACTCGCGGACCACTCCTAGACAATGAACAGGTCGATATGGATATCGCAACCTTTACCATCACAGACGAACGCAAAAAACTCTACAACTTTACCAGCCCCTACTACACAGATGCTTCTGGCTTTTTGGTCAATAAATCTGCCAAAATCAAAAAGATTGAGGACCTAAACGGCAAAACTATCGGAGTCGCCCAAGGTTCCATTACCCAACGCCTGATTACTGAACTGGGTAAAAAGAAAGGTCTGAAGTTTAAATTCGTCGAACTTGGTTCCTACCCAGAATTGATTACTTCCCTACACGCTCACCGTATTGATGCTTTTTCCGTTGACCGCTCGATTCTGTCTGGCTACATCAGCAAGCGCACAGTACTACTAGATGATAGTTTCAAGCCATCTGACTACGGTATCGTTACCAAGAAATCAAATACCGAGCTCAACGACTATCTTGATAACTTGGTCACCAAATGGAGCAAGGATGGCAGTTTGCAAAAACTTTATGACCGTTACAAGCTCAAACCATCTAGCCATACCGCTGATTAAGGAGGACACATCATGACAGATTTATCATCTTGGACAGCCTATTTTCAGGATTTTGGACAATTTTTCAATGGTTTCCTCTTCACCCTTGCCCTAGCTATCGGATCCTTTATCCTCGCCATGGTCTTGGGCATCTTCTTTGGAGCCATGTCAACCAGCAAACGTCCAATTTTGCGCATTTTAGCTCGCATCTTTGTGGAATTTTACCAAAACACTCCCCTCTTGGTGCAGTTTGTTATCGTCTTTTATGGACTACCTCTTATCAGTGACCACACCATCATGATTCCGATTTATTGGACAGCTGTTCTCTGCGTGGGTCTCTATCACGGCGCCTATATCGCTGAGGTGATTCGCTCAGGGATTCAGTCTATTCCTAGCGGTCAGATGGAGGCTGCCTTGTCGCAAGGTTTTACCTATATCAGTGCTATGCGTTTGATTATCTTGCCTCAGGCTTTCCGTATCATTCTCCCACCTTTGACTAACCAAATCGTTAACCTCATCAAGAATACCTCTACAGTCGCTATCATCTCTGGAGTGGACTTGATGTTTGTGACCAAGTCTTGGTCGGCACTTAACGGAAACTACATTCCAGCCTTTTTAGGCGCTGCCCTTCTCTACTTTTCTCTCTGCTTCCCTGTTGCCCAGTTTGGTCGCAAGATGGAGCAAGCCAACAAAAAAGCCTATTCACTTTAGGAGGTTACTATGGAATCCATTTTAGAAGTTTTGACCCCAGATAACCTAGTCTTTATCTTTAAAGGATTTGGCTTGACCCTCTATATTTCTCTGATTGCTATCGTCCTCTCTACCCTTATCGGTACAGTGCTAGCCGTCATGAGAAATGGCAAAAATCCTGTCTTGCGAATCATCTCCAGCATTTATATCGAGTTTGTGCGTAATGTTCCTAACCTCCTCTGGATTTTCACTATCTTTTTGGTTTTCAAGATGAAGTCCACTCCAGCAGGTATTACAGCCTTTACTCTCTTTACCTCAGCGGCCCTAGCTGAGATTATCCGAGGCGGTCTCAATGCCGTAGACAAGGGACAGTACGAAGCAGGAATGTCACAAGGATTTACTTCTGCACAAATCCTCTACCACATCATTCTCCCACAAGCCATTCGCAAAATGTTGCCAGCCATCATTTCTCAGTTTGTTACCGTGATTAAGGATACCAGTCTCCTCTACTCTGTTATCGCCCTACAAGAACTCTTTGGAGCTAGCCAAATTCTCATGGGCCGTTATTTCGAACCAGAGCAGGTCTTCAGTCTTTATATCCTGATTGCCCTCATCTACTTCAGCTTTAACCTAGCCATTTCTAGCCTGTCTCATATGCTAGCAAAACGTTGGCAACAAGCTGCAGAATAAATAGCCACTCTCCAGTTAAATTGGAGAGTTTTTTGATGAGAGTAGATATTTATAGACCTCAATTTGACACCATACTTTTTCTATGATAAAATGTAACAAATTTATTTACAACAAATCAAAATCTAAATGAAATGGAATTTTCTATGAAATCAATCAAAGGACTACTCTTTATCATAGCTAGTTTTATCTTGACTATGTTGACTTGGATGAACACTTCTCCCCAATTCATGATTCCAGGACTAGCTTTAACAAGCCTATCTCTGACCTTTATCCTAGCCACTCGTCTCCCACTACTAGAAAGCTGGTTTCACGGTTTGGAGAAGGTCTATACTGTCCACAAATTCACAGCCTTTCTCTCCATTATCCTACTCATCTTTCATAACTTCAGTATGGGTGGTCTGTGGGGCTCTCGCTTAGCTGCTCAGTTTGGCAACCTTGCCATCTATATCTTTGTCAGTATCATCCTTGTCGCCTATTTAGGTAAATACATCCAATACGAAGCTTGGCGATGGATTCACCGTCTGGTTTATCTAGCTTATATTTTCGGACTCTTTCATGTCTATATGATGATGGGCAATCGCCTCCTTACATTTAATCTTCTAAGTTTTCTTGTTGGTAGCTATGCCCTTTTAGGATTACTGGCTGGTTTTTATATCATTTTTCTATATCAAAAGATCGGCTTCCCCTATCTAGGGGAAATTACCAATCTCAAACGCTTAAATCACGATACTAGAGAAATTCAAATCCATCTTAGCAGACCTTTCAACTATCAATCAGGACAATTTGCCTTCCTAAAGATTTTCCAAGAAGGTTTTGAAAGTGCTCCACATCCCTTTTCTATCTCAGGAGGTCATGGTCAAACTCTTTACTTTACTGTTAAAAATTCAGGCGACCATACCAAGAATATCTATAACAATCTTCAAGTCGGCAGCAAAGTAAGTGTAGACAGAGCTTACGGGCACATGATTATAGAAGAAGGACGAGAAAATCAAGTTTGGATTGCTGGAGGTATTGGGATTACCCCTTTCATCTCTTACATCCGTGAACATCCTATTTTAGATAAACAGGTTCACTTCTACTATAGCTTCCGTGGAGAGGAAAATGCAGTCTACCTAGATTGGCTCCGTAACTATGCTCAGAAAAATCCTAATTTTGAACTCCATCTAGTCGACAGTAGGAAAGATGGCTATCTTAATTTTGATCAAGAAGAAGTACCCGAACAGGCAACCGTCTATATGTGTGGTCCTCTTTCTATGATGAAGTCACTTGCCAAACAGATTAAGAAAAAAAATCCCAAAGCAGAGCTTATTTACGAAGGATTCAAGTTTAAATAACCACTCATACTCTCCTGAGAATTCTAGGAGAGTTTTTTATAGCCAAATGAAATAAGACCGGAGCGATGGAATTTTAGTATTCAAATCAATTGATAAGAATGTTTTATAGTGAGATCAAATAGGATACGAACAAATTGATTAGGAAAATCAAATGAATTTATAGAAATCTTTTAGCAGTCATGGCGTCCTATTCCAGTTTCAAAACACCATAGAAGAAGCATTGTGCTAGTCTAGATCCAGTTTACTATACTAAAACGGGCAACTTAAAACACAAAAAACCCACCCAATGGGTAGGTTGGTTGATAAGAAAAAGAATTTTTTTAATCGAAAAAACTCACGATTTTACTGTTAATCCTTCAGCATTTAATTATTGTCATCAGTCTAAAATGATTTCTAACGCCTCAATTCCTCTTTAAAAAATCTTCAATGCGAGAAACAACCTCATGATTTTGATAATGATAAAGGTCGTGTGGTGCATCCATATAGATGACTTTCACATTAGACTGTTCACTAGCAAATTTCTCTGCAAAGTGCTGCCATTCTGATTGACCAAAACTAGTACCTTGACCGTTAGACACCAGTAGTAAGGTGGGAATTTTCGGATTGATGCTTGAGGGAACTTTCTTGGCATTTTCCTTTACCGTTTGGGATTCATGAAGCATGGCTTGTGACATCAACTGCTTATAAGCTAGAATTTTATATTGTTTTTGTTCAGTTTCAATCAGAGTTCGATTTTTTATATAAAAGGACTCAGGGAAGTGGCGTAATAAGCCAATCTTACTGCTCCAAAATGCCACAGTGATTAAGGTCTGATTTTGCTTTAAATTCTCATAACTAGCTGGCAGTGCCCAATCTAAACCAATCAAAGCTTTCACTTCATCAGGAAACTTCTCCTGCCAAGCCAGACTCTCTAGACTAGCCATGGAATGAGACAAAATGATAAAAGGACCTTTGACATTTGCTTGTGAAAGAGCTTGACGCGTCTCAGACAAAACCTCCATCACATCTCTTGAATGATTGCTATCATCACTATAACCATATCCTGCTCGTTCCACGATGACTACCTTATACCGTTTCGATAAGGATTCCGATACTTCTTTAAAGTCCAATATAGGAGAAGCAATACCGGCACCTGAGAGAACTACTATAGTCTCAGGACCATTCCCTTCAACGTAAACATTCATTTGATGTCCATCGACGAGAACTTGTTGTCCCATAGGTGTCAGTGAGGCTTGTTCCTTTTCCAAACTGATACGGTGAAAGATGAATGTAGCGAGTAAAAACAAAAGAATGAAACTAAGAAAGGCAAGACCACATTGTTTTAGTTTTTTCATAGCATTATTGTACAAAAAATAGAACCTTTTAGCAACTTAATATTGGTTCTTCTACAATATATTCACACCAAAAAAACCCACCCAATGGGCAGGTCTTCTCTGTATTATTCAGCTAGATTAAGCTTTACCTTCTGAACCGAATACGTCGATACGTTCTTCAACTGATGCTTGGATAGCTTTTACACCGTCAGCCAAGAATTTACGTGGGTCGAAGAGTTTTTTCTTGTCGTATTCTGCTTCGTTTGCTTCGTAATCACGAGCAAATTTACGAGTTGCGTTAGCGAATGCGATTTGGCATTCAGTGTTAACGTTAACTTTGGCAACACCAAGTTTGATAGCTGCTTGGATTTGCTCATCAGGAATACCTGATCCACCGTGTAATACGATTGGGAAGCCTGGAAGAGCTTCTGTCAATTTTTGCAAGTGGTCAAGGTCAAGACCTTCCCAGTTTGCTGGGTAAGGACCGTGGATGTTACCGATACCAGCTGCCAAGAAGTCGATACCAGTTTCAACCATTGCTTTAGCGTCTTCGATTGGAGCCAATTCACCTTTACCGATGATTCCGTCTTCTTCACCACCGATAGTACCAACTTCAGCTTCTACTGAGATACCTTTAGCGTGTGCTTTTTCAACAACGTCTTTAGCCAATTTAAGGTTTTCTTCAACTGGAAGGTGTGAACCATCAAACATGATTGAAGTGTAACCAACTTCGATACACTCAAGTGCATCTTCGTAGTGACCGTGGTCAAGGTGGATAGCTACTGGTACAGTGATACCCATTGATTCAACAAGGTTAGCGATCAAGTTGCGAGCAACTTTGTAACCACCCATGTATTTAGCAGCACCCATTGAAGTTTGGATCAAAACTGGAGCTTTTTTAGCTTCTGCTGCGCGCAAGATAGCTTGAGTCCACTCAAGGTTGTTTGTGTTAAATCCACCAACTGCATAACCGTTGTCACGAGCTGCTTGGACAAATTTTTCTGCTGAAACGATTGCCATTTTATCAGGCCTCCTGTATATTTTTATGGGTCATCCCATTTACATTGTTCATTTTATCACTTTTTGACAAAAAAATCTAGTTTTTCCCGCAGTTTCGATTGAATTTCTTCTATCTTCATCTATGTAAACCCTTTCTCTCCCTAGTCTTGGGCTAGTTTTGGAAAAGCTATAAAGAAGGTTAAACGATTCTCCGCCATCTCAAAACGATAAGCTAATTTTTCATGTTCCAATAGACTCTTGACCACAAAGAGTCCCATCCCAGACCCCTTGGCCTTGCGACTAGCATTATCAGAAAAAGACTGGGCTAGTTTTTCTTGTTCTTCTGGACTGCAGCTATTTTCTATAAAAAGTTCCCCTTCTCTTTCTCCAATGCGAACTAAGCCACCTGGAACAGAGTGCTTGATGGCGTTGCTGATGAGATTAGATAGGATCAATTTCATGACAGATGGATTTAGATAAGCCTGCTGATGGGACAAGCTATTATCAATCTGAAGCTCTCTTTCCTTGGCTAGTAAGGCATAATCCTTAACCAGACTTTGCGTCATCTGGTGTAGGTCAATTGTTTCCCTATCATCTCGTAATTCCTGCACAGAAGAGAGGGAAAGTATCTGGAGAACATGGTGATTAAGCTCATCCACAATTCCTAAGGCTACTCCCAGATAGCGATCTCTATCCTTATAACGACCGACATTTTCTTTCATGTTTTCGATCAGGATTTTCAAACTAGCCAGCGGTGTTTTCAATTCATGAGAAGCCCCTCGTAGGAATTCGACCTTCATCTTTTCCAGCTGGAGAATAGCTTCATTCTTGTCATGCAAGTCCGCAATGACAGTCAAAAGATGCTGGTAGAGGCTATTGATTTGTTCCTTGAGATCACCAATCTCATCCTTAGAATCCACGCGCAATCGCACTTGAGTATCCAGTTCCATCATCCGACGGGTCACCCGCTTGATTTCCAAAATGGGGGCAACAATGGTCCGAGCATAGATGTAGGCCACCAAGAGGGAAATTAGAAAGGATGCCAGCAAGGTATAGGGGAGAAATTGGAGACTGATTTGCTCTGCTTCCTTTTGCAAATCCATGGAAGCAAGAAACTGGAGAGTCATGGTACCACCGTCCTGCGTTGTCACCTCGCGCTCCTCGATAAAGAGGGAGGTAGTCTGGCGGTCTGTGTCCAGAGGAAGATTGTCCTTGACTTCTAACTTGTCCTCGGTCATCTCTCCCTTGACGCCCCCCTTGATATCACTGGTCTGGGAATATAGGTCTAACACTTGCTCTATACTCTGCCTATCCTTTCCTTCGAGTGACCGGGCAATGGCTGTCGCTTTCTGACCAATAGTTTCTTGACGGTGGCTCAGATAAGTCGAAGGAAAAAGAAAATAAATAGCTAAATGAAGGCAGATAACCAGAACACTAAAAATCGAGAAGGTATAGATAAATATCTTTGTAAATAAACCTGTTCGTTTCATTTTCGCTCCAATTTATAACCAACATTGCGCACAGTGAGGATGCAGTCCAGGTCTAGTTTTTTCCGCAATTCCTTGATATAAACATCAATGACACGGTCAAAGGGAACCTCATCTGTCGCTTTCCAGACGGCATCGATTATCTGAGAACGAGTCAAGGCTCGTCCTTCATTTTTAACCAAATAATCAAGAATTTCCAACTCTTTGGCATTGATAGCTACTTCCTCACCTGCTAGGCTGGCACTGTAACTTTCAAAATCCACCTTGGCATCCTTATAAGAGAAAATTCGTCCTGTATCGTAATAGCGCTTGAAAATCGCGTCCACCCTCACTTTTAAGAGGGAGAGGGAGAAGGGCTTTTCCAGATAGCCATCTGCCAGAGAGGCAAAGGCACTCATCTTGTATTCCTCATCCTGAAAGGCTGTTAACATCAAGACAGGGACTTGGCTGCTTTTGCGAATCTCAGCTAGTACTTCCAGACCATTAAGCTTGGGCATCTGAATATCCAGTAAAACCAAGGCTACCTCATAGCTTGAAAATTTTTCTAAGGCTTCTTGACCGTCCGCCGCCTCAATGGTTTCATAGCCACAATCTGTCAAATAGTCACTGATCCCCTCGCGGATCATTTCTTCATCTTCTACAATTAAAATTTTCATACTTTAACTGCTCTCTATTTTTTATTTTTCTTAGAATAACTACCTACTCTATTTTCTATTATAGTCTCTTGCTGGCCTTTTGTCTGTAAACAACTGACCACTAGATAAAACAAAGAGAGCCTATCGCTCTCTCTGCTTGCATTTCACTCCCTGTGGAATGAAGGTTATTTGGTTTTTGAAAATGTTAAGACGTAGTTATAATCTTTCCCATTGTTTTTATAGAGATAGTCTTCTTTAACAGTATAACCACGTTTACGTAATTCCTCTTTCTTGGCATCAACTTGGTTCTTGACTGCTACTTTTACTTCATCATCTGTTGAACCAGCTGCGACTTCAAGAGGAGTTTCATTGATAGCTCCTAGGAAACCTGCAATATCTTTCATTTGATCAAAGTTATAAAAAACATTGACTTTGACCTTTTGAGGAGCTGGCTGTTCTAGACTTCTACGATTTCTGCTAGCGCGTGGTTGAACTGCCGGAGCCATTCTGAACCCTGTAGTTCCTGTAGTTTGCTTAGTGAAAGTGACTACGTAGTTATAATTCTTAACATCCGTATCTTCCTCAAATACTATCTCATTTTTTACTTGATACCCTCTAGCAGCTAGGTCTTTTATCTTGGCTTGAATTTTTGCTTCAACTAATTCTTTTGCCCGTTCTTTACTTGTTCCAGCAGGAATCGTAACAGTATTGTCTTCACCAGGATCACCAAAGAAACCTGGAATATCTTTCATACCATCAAAATTATAATAAAGTGAAACTGTGTTTTGAGGTTCCTCAATACTTCTCCGACGACGAGTTACTCGAGGTTGGTAAGTTCCTGCACTTCGGAATCCTGAGTTACCAGTTGTAGAACTGTCTGACGTTGCCGCAGGTTGTGTTTGTGATGAGTCTTCAGATGAGGACGGCTGAGAAGATGGATTGCTAGAAGTTAGTGCGCTGTTTGCTACTGTACTATTTTCATCAATAGTTGTTCCGCCAGCATGGCTTTCGATTGGTTTCTTGAAATCAGGACTTTCATAAGTTACACCTGGTGTCTCAATTTCATTTAATTTATCACGATATTCATCTACAAGAGCTGCTTGTTTCTCCGTATCGTTTTCTTCAGCAAGCTTCTTGTGATACTCTTCAGTAAGTTGTTCTACTTTTTCAAGTGCTTGTGTTTTCCGCTCCTCACTTAAATTACTATTTTTAATATTTTCTTCAGTTTCTTTCTTTTGGTCGTCAATCGCATCTTTATTACTGTCTTCAGTTTCTTTCTTTAAAGACTGCTCTGAATCTTGATGTTCTACAGCTGGTTCATCGGCTTGAGGTTTTTCTGAATCTGATTTAGGTAACTCTGAGTTTACGTCTCCAGTCGAAGATTCAGTATTTTGTGAATTTTCCTCTGCTTCTCCTGAAGGTGCTTTTTCTGTTACTTCAGTTGCTGATTCTGCTCCTGAATGCGATGAATCAACTGATTGATCGCCAGATTCTTCTGTATTTGTCGAGGTTTCTGGAGCTGTTGTATCTCCTGAAGCTGAATCTTTAGCTGATGGTGTTGTCGCTTCAGAACTTGGATTTGAAGCGACAGGTTGATTTGTAGTTCCTGTATCTGAAGGGGAATTGTCTGTTACTGGAGTTGGTGTTACAACTTCTTCAGTTGATTGTCCTGATTCTTCAACTTCTGTTCCTGGATTTCCTGAGTTTGTTTCTGTTGTTGTACTAGAAGCTCCTGTCGTCTCTGTTCCTGCTGTTGGCGCCTCTACCTCTGTTCCTTCAGTTCCATTCGCTACTTCTCCTGGTGCTGATGTTGAGGCTGTTTCTGATGGCTGTTCTTTTGCTTTTGGTGTTGAATCATCCGAACTAGATGTTGAGGCTACAGGTTGACTTGCTCCTGTTTCTTCGCTTTCTGTAGCTGCTGAACCTGATTCTGATGACTCTCCTGCTGTTGCACCTGGTGTAGCTACTTCTGAACCTGTTCCTTCAGGTGTTGATTCTACACTATCTTTCGGTTCAGTTGATTCCCCTGCTGTTCCTGAAGCTTCTCCTGTTGTTTCCCCTGCTTCTGCTGTTGCACCTGGTGTAGTTCCTTCTGTTTTATTTTCTTTTGGAGCTGGGGTTTCTTCTGCTGTTGCTCCTGCTTCTTCAGTTTCTTTTGGAGCTGGCGCTGAGTCCACTGTTCCTGGTACTCCTTCTGCTGACTCTTTTCCTTCGGTTGTAGATTCTTTAGGTGTTGAGTCTACACTTCCTTCTGCTTCAGGTGATTCTGTTGAAGCTCCTTCTGTTTCTCCTGAAGCTTCTGCTGGTGCTTCTGTTACATTTTCTTTAGGTGTTGGGTTGGCTTCTGATTCTTCAGTTTCTTTCGCTTCGTTTGGAGCCTGTTTAACTTCTGTTCCTGCTTCTTCAGTTTCTTTTTCTTCTTTTTCTTCATCTCCCGATGTTGCTCCTGAAGTTTCTCCTATTGCTCCTGATTCTTCTCCCGAAGCTTCTGAAACTGTTCCTTCTGTTGCATTTTCTTTTGGTGCTGATTCTGATTCCACTGTTCCTTCAGGTGCATCTTCTTTTGCAGTTGGATTTACTTCTGTTCCTGCTTCTGCTGTTGTTCCTTCTTCTTTTGGTGTAGCCGGTTTTGCCACCTCTGGCTCTGTTTCTTTTGGTTCAGCTGTTTCTGCTTCTACAGCTGGTTGCGTAGCTGTTGACTCACCTTCAGAGACAGTTGATGAAACTGAATCCTCCGCTTTACCTTCTTCTCCTGTTTCTTTTGGAGCTGGTTTTACTTCTGTTCCTACTTCTTCAGTTTCTTTTTCTGAAGTTGAATCTGCTTCTTTTGGTTCAGCTGGTTTCGCTACCTCTGACTCTGTTACTTCTGGTTCCGGTGTTTCTGTTGCACCTGGTTGTTCTTCTTTATTTTCCGGAGTTGTCGGTGCTTCTGTTTTTGGTTCAGCCGATTCTGCTGACTCTTCAACTTTCGGCGTTGGAGTTTCTGCTTTTGGTACGACTGGTTTCGCTGCCTCTGGCTCTGTTACTTTTGATTCAGTTGATTCAGCTGGTGTTACCACCTCTGGTGCTGTTTCTTTTGGTGCTGGTGTAGTCGCTGCGTCTTCTGCTTTTGGTGCTACTGGAGCTTCTGTTTCTGCGTTAACTTCTGGGCTTGTCACAGCTGGTGCTTCTGAGGCAGGCTTTTCACCCGATTCTTCCGCTCTTTCCACTACTGGTGCTGATACAGGCTGATAGACTGGGCTATAGTTCACAGTCATTTTTTCAACTTTCTCAGTGACATCTGTTAATTCAAAGGTAACAGCTTTTGTTTCCTGATCTTTCTTGAGCAAGACTTCGTAAGTGCGAACTTCGCCACTTGCACCACTTTCTTTGATGACAATCTTGTGTTTTGTGACTGTATCTGAAACCGTTTCAGCTTTAGTAAAGTACAATTCATTGTGCGGTAAGAATAAATTCTTGCCTGAAGCTTGATTCATTTCTTGAAGTACATCTACAGGGATATTGCTTGCTTCGCTGATAACACTTAATGTATCTCCCCATTTAATGACATACTTAAATAAATCACCTTCTTTTTGAAGGTCAGCTTTCACTTCCTCAACTGTTCTGGCTACCCAGACACCATCTTGTTCACTGGCTGACACAGTTGGAGCTAAAAAGCCCAGACCCAGTAGAATCACACCTGTCGCAACAATTGCACCAGTTCTCAATTTTCTAAAGCCACGGAGGGACAAGCTTCCTCTAACATTTGTTTGTCTCATAATGTTTATTTTTCCTCACTATTCTATATTTTCCAAGGTAGACCCTGCCTAGGTCTACTAGCCTATGTTTGCGATATGGATAGGCTTCTACAGATTTATCTATCTATTTTCAAGATAAGATTTCTATAGATTTTTATGCACAATTCCATATATAAGTTGCGAAACTCCTTTCTAATAAATTCCATAACCTTAGTATATCATATTTAAGTACTAAAGTACAAAGAAAGCAACTGAAAGCAATGATTTTCACCATTGCTTTCTACTTCATTTATCATTTTAGAACTTTCAGTTGCTAGCCTCATTTTTCAGTCTAGCATCAGTATTATTCACCATCCAGCAGAAGTTCTTTTGGTTGTTTTCTGAGGAGATTGCTTGATGCAAGCGCCATAACGAGAACCACTAGAACTAAAGCAAGGACAAAGACGATGATAAAGTCTGATGTCTGAATGGAAATATCTAGGCTCGACAAGGTCTTGTTAAAGCCATCTACTTCTGCACCACCACCAAGATTAGAGGCTTGAGCCGCCTTGCTAGCCTGTTTGGCAACACCTGAAGTCACATTGGCAAGGACAGTGTTTCCAATTGCACGGGCAGTGTAGTTGGCTAGGAAGTAAGCAGAAACGAGAGCAGGAATGGCAATCAAGATGGATTCGGTGATAAATTGACCCAAGATACTTGCCTGCTTGAGACCGATAGAGAGGAGAATACCCACTTCCTTGCGACGGGCATTGATCCAAAGACCAAGCAAGAGTGCAAGGAGAAGGACTGAGAAGCTCAAGCTACCCCAGAAGAGGAGGTTGGCCATCTTATACATACCAGAGATGGATTGCTCAAGAGCTGGGTAGTTAGAGGAGCTCTTCACAAGTGTGTAGCTCTTCCAGTTGATACCGCTGATGCCACTCAACTCTTTCATAACATCATCCAAGTTCTTATCCGCTGTTACAAAGAAGGTTGCGTCCCCATAAATAGCTGTGTCTTCTGTATAACCATATAGTTTAGCAGCAGTATGGATGTCTGTGATGGCTGTATTTTCGTAAAGCTCTTGTGAGTAAGTTACTGCTGACTTATTATGACCATCAAAGAGTCCCTTGATTGTCACTTGGACTGTTTCCTTGGCTCCTTTTTCATTATCGGCATCGTAGATATTGGAGTCTAGTTTGACCTTATCCCCGACTTTCCAGCCGTGTTTGGCTGCCAAGTCCTTGTGCAGGAGAATCTTGTCTTTGTCATCGTTTGTTAGGTGCTCACCTTCGACCAGCTTATAAGAACCAGAGACAAACTTGTCTTCTTTAGAGGAGTCATTGACACCTGTAATCATCAAGCTACTTCCAAAATGTTTAGCACGGTCAGGTGTCAGATTTTTCTTGGTTTCTGGAGTTTCAATGAGGTCATATCCAGTCAAATCTCCGATAGCATTGATGCGTTTCACATAAGACTCAATGGCCTTGTTTTCAGTGATTTTTTTGATGTCTTCACCCTTAATATTCCCAGCACCACGTGGCGTCCCTTGATTAACGCGACGATTGATTTGCATGGAGAAGCTGTTGGTGATATTTTTAAAGGTCTCCTGAGAAGCTTTGGCAGTAGCTCCCTTGATCGACAAGCCGACCAAACTCAAGCTCGCCATAAGGAGAATAATCAGGAAGATGACAATCGATTTGAAAAACTTCCTTGTAACATAGGCAAATGCGTTGTGTAACATAGGTTTCCTTTCTAGATGTTGCTCTATTTCAATGTCTTATAACTTATATAAATTATTTTTTTACTATTTCCCTTAGATTGTGCGGACGGGAGCAACTTCCTGTAGGAATTTCATCCCTAATTTTTGAGCCGTATGTCTCAAAAATTCCGGCCTAGATAATAACTTTGTTATTATCTAGGCTATCACTACTGCGGGAAATAGTTGTTAAAGACTCACTTCGTTTATTATTACTTTACACGTATCTGGTTACCAGCTAATACTATTTTAAAGTTTAATAACTAGATTCTATATTTCAGTCAGTTTCTTGTCCTTCAACTCAAGTGTAATATCTGATGCTTGTGCCACTTCTTTGCTGTGGGTTACGACGATGACACATTTACCTGTTTTCTGGGCAAGTGATTTGAGCAGTTCGACAATATCTCCAGCAGTTTTAGGATCCAGATTTCCTGTTGGCTCATCAGCGAGAATAACTGGAGCTTCTGAGACCAAACTACGAGCAATGGCAACACGTTGTTGTTGACCACCTGATAACTGGAGAACATTCCGCTTGATCTGACTTTCATCCAAACCAAGCTCAAGAAGTGTATCCTTGCTTGCCTTTTTGTTGACCAAGCGGATATTTTCCAGCGGAGAAAGATAATCTATCAAGTTATAATTTTGAAAGACCAGGGAAATATGGTGCATGCGATGGTAGGAATAGCCCTTCTTACGAATGTCCTCTCCTTGGAAAAGAATCGAACCTTCAACAGGACTATCTAAACCAGCAAGGAGGGATAAGAGAGTGGATTTTCCTGCTCCTGACTCCCCAATAATACTGTAAAATTTCCCGGGTTCAAAATTATAATTGATCTGATATAAAACTGCCTCAGCAGTGTTCTTATAACGATAGGTAAGATCTTGTAATTGTAATAAAGTCATGATTTCTCCTTCTTATACTCAATGAAAATCAAAGAGCAAACTAGGAAGCTAGCTGCAGGTTGCTCAAAGCACAGCTTTGAGGTTGCAGATACAGCTAACGCGGTTTGAAGAGATTTTCGAAGAGTATTAACTAATAGATGATAAAATTTTCTTAGGCGATTTTCTAAATAAGAATAGAAAACAAAGGGCTACAGATAAGCAACTGAGCAATAACAGAAAGACATAGGATTCTGCAAAAGATAGGATGCTGGTTGATAAACTGCTTGCTTTAGCTAGCGTGTCTTGTAAGCTTGCCTGATCTCCACTGGATAGAACAGTTTGGAGGAGATAAGATGTGATGGCGTTTCCTGCAGCAAATGCTGGAAGCAAAGCACCGAGAGATACCAAAACTACCTCTAAACAGAATTGTAGGAAAATCGAGCTCTTGCCTTTTCCAAGTGCCAGTAAAATTCCCACTTCGTAGACCCTCTCTCTCAACCAGAGAGACAAAACAAGAATTAAGGCCCCTGCTCCTGCTATCAACATCCCATAAAGGAAGATGGTTAGGAAGGTTTGGAAGGTAGCAACTGAGTCTTTGATTTGTTCAAAAGCCTTGTTTTCCTTTTCGACTTGATAGCCTTGATTTTCCAAGGCCAAGTTTTCTACCTGCTTCATGAGTTCGTCCATTTCCTTAGGATTTTCTACATAGAAGCGAGCTGCACTGACTAGAGATTCACCATTTCCCAAAAGACTTTGGCTACTTTCATAGTCTGTAAAGACCTGGTTTTCACTGAAGTCAGAAGACAAGCCTGTGAATTTTTCTTGTTTCTTACCAGAAAAGATGCCGACAATCTCAAACTCTACTGTTTGTCCTTTACCAGTTTCTGACTGACCAGCATCTAAGGCAATCTTGTCATGAAGGGAAAGACTATTCTTCTTAGCCAACTCTTCGTGGATGATGATTTTCTTTGAATCCCCTTTTTGAAGATGTCGCCCTTCTTTTAAGTTGAAAGCCGAGCTGGTAAAGGTAACATCCTTAGATGAATCTTCAAGAGCCGTTAAGCTAACCAAGTTCTTATCCGCAGCCGACAAATCATCACGCTCCACGCTCTGCTCGCCACTCACCGCTTCCTTGTCTTTTAGTTTTGCAATCGTCTCCAGTTCAGGAGAAATATTTTCCAGTCCCTTAATCTTGCTTACAGCCGCTAACTCTGACAACTTGAAAGTCTGACCATTTTCTATCTTCTCAATAGAAAAAGAGGTATTGAGTGATTTGTATAGATTGGTTTCAACTGTTTTGTTGGACTTCATCAGAGTCAAACAGGCTGAAATTCCAGCCAATAGGACCAATAAAATCAGAAATAAAATAAAACTTCTCAGTCGTTTTCTGCTGACATAAGCCCAAGCTCTTTGGATTGGATTCATTTGTCACCTCCATATTTGTAAGACTATTATAAAATTCAAATATGAAATGTTTATGAAATACGAAAAAGAGCAACGGCTTTCACCGTTGCTCTTTCGAGTACTATTCTAGCTAGTTTCCGACTAGTCTAAGCTTAACTTATCTTAGCTGAGCAAGAATAGCTTTGAGTTTCTCAATCAACTCATCTTCTGTGTGATCAGACTCTTTCTCATTGGCTAGGAAGGCAACTGCTTGAGCGAGAGCTTCTCGTGCTTGGTCAAGGACTTTCGCATCTACATTTGTAAGGTCACCGTCTTGCAGAACCTTAGTCAATTCCTTG
>NZ_VMMD01000002.1:0-5834 GCF_013277015.1 Streptococcus sp. 1032
AGAACGGTGATGTCACACCAAGTACTTCAGAATATAAAAATTCGTCTAAATTGACTAATACAAATAACACAAATAAACCAAACGACGTTAATGTTGAAGGTGAGATTCAGACAGGTGATAATTCTCGAACTAACTTGACTGGCAAAAAAGTTTTACCAAACACAGGTGGATCTGACTCAGTTGCTATGAATTTGTTAGGTGCGTTAACACTCACTTCTGTTCTTGGTTTGGCTGCGACTAAACGCAAAACGGAAGATAATTAATCTTTAAAGAGATACCTTTGGGCTCTTTGTCAACTGTAGTGGGTTGAAGAAAAGCTATGATCGAGAAAGGACAAATTTCGTCCTTTCTTTTTTGATGTTCAGAGCGATAAAAATCCGTTTTTTGAAGTTTTCAAAGTTCCGAAAACCAAAGGCATTGCGCTTGATAAGTTTGATAAGATTATTGGTTGCTTCCAGTTTGGCGTTTGAATAGGAGAATTGAAGAGCGTTGACGATTTTCTCTTTGTTCTTTAGAAAGGTTTTAAAGACAGTCTGAAAAAGAGGATGGACCTTCTTTAGATTGTCTTCAATGAGACCGAAAAATTTGTCAGCTTCCTTATTCTGAAAGTGAAAAAGCAAGAGCTGATAGAGCTGATAGTGGTGTTTCAAGTCTTCTGAATAGCTCAAAAGCTTGTCTAGGATTTCTTTATTGGTTAAGTGCATACGAAAAGTAGGGCGATAAAAACGCTTATCACTGAGTTTACGACTATCCTGTTGAATGAGCTTCCAGTAGCGCTTGATAGCCTTGTATTCATGGGATTTTCGCTCAAATTGATTCATGTTTTGTATAAATCTTATGGGACTTTTTTCTACAACAAAATAGGCTCCATAATATCCATAGGGGATTTACCCACTACAAATATTATATAGCTGAAAAGCTAAGCTCTAGAAAGGACAAATTTCTTTCTTTTTATATAGTTTATTTTTTGTTATATAACTTTACTATTATTTCCAAGTTTTTAGTGAAATTTCTCCGCTATTTAGCCAGATTTCTTTTCCGTTATCACATTGAACTAAAAGTTTACCACTTTCAGAGATATCTTTAGCAAGTCTCTTGTAGTCTTTTTGCCCTAGTGTGAAAGTGACTTCTTTTCCAAGAACGAATGACTGTTTTTTGTATAGGTATAATAGCTCTTCTGCTGGTGTTTCGAAGAAAGCACGCCATATTTCGATAATTAATTCATTTCTTGTTATAGGTGCTGGTACTTTAAATAAACTATCAGCTTTTTCTTTTAATTCCTGAGGGAAGTCTTTAATAGTGAAATTGATACCTACTCCAATAATGATATCTGTGACTAAGCCAGTTTCTACAGAGGTCATTGCTTCAGTAAGGATTCCTCCAATTTTATGATTTTTGAGGTAGATATCGTTGACCCATTTTATGTCGACATCTATTAAAGTTAGGTTCTTAATAGCTTTGTAGATAGCTCCAGCTACAAGTAGTGTGTAGGATGCTATTTTGTCATAGTGGACCTCATTTCTAACTCAAACGTCTCATACTTAATTCCACCATAAAAATCCGTTTTAGACTAATTTCCACTTTGGTCATCCAAGTGGAAGTTACTTTGAGAAGTTACCATGGAGATTAAATATCGAAAAATATTGTGAAATCTTTCCTTATATTCCCAAAGTGTGATATAATAGTTTCGAATAAAATAAATAAAGGGGTTTTTGTAACATGGCAAAACTTACTGTTAAAGACGTTGACTTGAAAGGTAAAAAAGTCCTCGTTCGTGTTGACTTCAACGTACCATTGAAAGATGGCGTAATCACTAACGACAACCGTATCACAGCAGCTCTTCCAACTATTAAGTACATCATCGAACAAGGTGGACGTGCAATTCTTTTCTCTCACCTTGGACGTGTGAAAGAAGAAGCTGATAAAGCTGGTAAATCACTTGCTCCTGTAGCAGCTGACTTAGCAGCAAAACTTGGTCAAGATGTTGTGTTCCCAGGTGTCACTCGTGGTGCTGAATTGGAAGCAGCTATCAACGCTCTTGAAGATGGACAAGTTCTTTTGGTTGAAAACACTCGTTACGAAGATGTTGACGGCAAAAAAGAATCTAAAAACGATCCTGAACTTGGTAAATACTGGGCATCACTTGGAGATGGTATCTTCGTAAACGATGCATTCGGTACAGCTCACCGTGCACACGCATCTAACGTTGGTATCTCAGCAAACGTTGAAAAAGCAGTTGCTGGTTTCCTTCTTGAAAACGAAATTGCCTACATCCAAGAAGCAGTTGAAACTCCAGAACGTCCATTCGTGGCTATCCTTGGTGGTTCAAAAGTTTCAGACAAGATTGGTGTTATCGAAAACTTGCTTGAAAAAGCTGATAAAGTCCTTATCGGTGGTGGTATGACTTACACATTCTACAAAGCACAAGGTATCGAAATCGGTAACTCACTTGTAGAAGAAGATAAATTGGATGTTGCGAAAGCTCTTCTTGAAAAAGCAAACGGTAAATTGATCTTGCCAGTTGACTCAAAAGAAGCAAATGCATTTGCTGACTACACTGAAGTTCGTGATACTGAAGGTGAAGCAGTTTCTGAAGGCTTCCTTGGTCTTGACATCGGTCCAAAATCTATCGCTAAATTTGACGAGGCTTTGACTGGTGCTAAAACAGTTGTATGGAACGGACCAATGGGTGTGTTTGAAAACCCTGACTTCCAAGCGGGTACAATCGGTGTGATGGATGCTATCGTGAAACAACCAGGTGTTAAATCAATCATCGGTGGTGGTGACTCAGCTGCTGCAGCGATTAACCTTGGCCGTGCAGACAAGTTCTCATGGATTAGTACGGGCGGAGGTGCTTCAATGGAACTTCTCGAAGGTAAAGTATTGCCAGGTTTGGCTGCACTTACAGAAAAATAAGATTAACTAAATGAATCAAATAAGAGAGGGATGAAAGTTCCTCTTTTCTTTTGCTTAAAATAAAAACGCTTCCTCTCAACTATTGCTCATAAAATCAGCCAATTTATGATAAAATGGAAATAGAAAGTTGAGATTATGAGTTATTTTAAAAAATATAAATTCGATAAATCCCAGTTCAAACTTGGTATGCGAACCTTTAAAACAGGAATTGCTGTTTTTCTAGTTCTCTTGATTTTTGGCTTTTTTGGTTGGAAAGGTCTTCAAATCGGTGCTTTGACAGCCGTTTTTAGCTTGAGGGAGAGTTTTGATAAGAGTGTTCATTTTGGGACTTCGCGTATTTTAGGAAATAGTATCGGTGGCCTCTATGCCTTGGTTTTCTTCCTAATAAATAGTTTTTTCCACGAAGCCTTTTGGGTAACCTTAGTTGTTGTTCCAATCTGCACCATGTTAACCATTATGACAAATGTAGCCATGAATAACAAAGCAGGGGTTATTGGTGGTGTAGCGGCTATGTTAATCATTACCCTATCGATTCCGAGTGGCGAAACAATTTTGTACGTATTTGCGCGTGTATCAGAAACGTTCATGGGTGTTTTTGTCGCAATTCTCGTAAATTACGATATTGATCGTATTCGGCTCCTTTTAGAAAAAAAAGAAAAATAATGTTACATTTTGTAACATTATCAATTGACGTTTGTCTTTTTTTAGACTATAATAGACAGAAAGAAGGAAATTGTAAATGAAGGAAAAAGAATTTCGCCGAAATATGGCTGTTTTTCCTATCGGCAGTGTTATGAAGTTGACCGATCTATCGGCGCGTCAGATTCGTTATTATGAAGATCAAGAGTTGATCAAGCCTGATCGAAACGAAGGGAACCGTCGCATGTATTCCTTGAATGACATGGATCGTCTACTTGAAATCAAAGATTATATTTCTGAAGGTTATAATATCGCTGCCATTAAGAAAAAATATGCTGAACGTGAAGCGAAATCCAAGAAAGCGGTGAGTCAGACTGAGGTGCGCCGCGCACTTCACAATGAACTCCTCCAACAGGGTCGCTTTGCTTCAGTACAGTCACCTTTTGGTCGCGGTTAGGCAACCGCAAGTAGTCATACATTAAGGAGAAAACTCATGCCAATCACAGCTGCAGATATTCGTCGTGAAGTCAAGGAAAAAAATGTTACCTTTATCCGTCTCATGTTCTCAGATATTTTGGGAACCATGAAAAACGTCGAAATTCCTGCTACAGATGAACAATTAGATAAGGTCTTGTCAAATAAGGCTATGTTTGATGGATCTTCTATTGAAGGGTTTGTACGTATCAATGAGTCAGATATGTACTTGTACCCAGACTTGGATACATGGACAGTCTTCCCTTGGGGAGATGAAAATGGAAGTGTTGCAGGTTTGATCTGTGATGTCTATACAACAGAAGGTGAACCATTTGCGGGGGACCCTCGTGGTAATTTGAAACGAGCTCTTCGTCACATGGAAGAAGTAGGATTCAAATCTTTCAACCTTGGTCCAGAGCCAGAATTCTTCCTATTTAAGTTGGATGAAAATGGAGATCCAACACTTGAAGTGAATGACAAGGGTGGCTACTTTGATTTGGCGCCTACTGACCTTGCGGACAATACACGTCGTGAGATTGTCAATGTCTTGACCAAAATGGGATTTGAAGTAGAAGCGAGTCACCATGAGGTTGCTGTTGGACAACACGAGATTGACTTCAAGTACGATGAAGTTCTCCGTGCTTGTGATAAGATTCAAATCTTTAAGCTCGTTGTTAAAACCATTGCTCGCAAACATGGACTTTACGCAACCTTTATGGCAAAACCAAAATTTGGTATTGCCGGATCAGGTATGCACTGTAATATGTCCTTGTTTGATGCAGAAGGAAACAATGCCTTCTTTGATCCAAATGATCCAAAAGGAATGCAGTTGTCAGAAACGGCCTACCATTTCCTTGGTGGTTTGATTAAGCATGCCTACAACTATACTGCCATCATGAACCCAACGGTTAACTCATACAAACGTTTGGTTCCGGGTTATGAAGCGCCTGTTTACATTGCTTGGGCTGGTCGTAACCGTTCGCCACTTGTGCGCGTGCCTGCTTCACGTGGTATGGGAACTCGTCTTGAGTTGCGTTCAGTGGATCCGATGGCAAACCCATACATCGCTATGGCGGTTCTGTTGGAAGTTGGTTTGCATGGTATTGAAAACAAAATCGAAGCACCAGCTCCTATCGAAGAAAATATCTACATCATGACAGCAGAAGAGCGTAAGGAAGCTGGTATTACAGACCTTCCATCAACTCTTCACAACGCTTTGAAAGCTTTGACAGAAGATGAGGTTGTCAGAGCAGCTCTTGGAGAACATATCTATACTAGTTTCCTTGAAGCCAAACGAATCGAATGGGCAAGTTATGCAACCTTCGTTTCACAATGGGAAATTGATAATTATTTAGACCTTTACTAATACTAATATAGAAGAAAGATTACCTGAGGGTAAGCAGTCATACAGCAGTCTAAGCAATCGAATACTTATAACCCCTAAAATAGCGATTTCGATCGCTATTTATTTTTCGAAAAATCCTCTTGATTCTTTATTATCTCAATAAATGATGATGGAGACTGTTTTGTTTGTGCTTGTCGATTTTTGAATCCTGATCGAGCGGAAGAATATTTCTGCCGAGGTTGCCAAGGGGAAAATCCTGAAGATATTGAATTTTATGATGAACAATTACAGGCAGAAAAGGTGGAGGTTTTGAATATTCGATTGGAAGTAAAAAATTGAATTATCTACAATCTCATCAACAATAAACCTATTTCACCCCCATTATCTATAGGCGTATTTTTACGCCTTTTTATATACTTGAAGCACATAAGAAACATTATGAGAAGTTCGCTGATGGAAG